>DASQPJ010000059.1:0-29059 GCA_035644015.1 Sporichthyaceae bacterium | reverse complement strand
CTGGTGCGCACCCCGCACCTGGAGCGGCTCACCCGACTGCTGGCCGGACAGGGCGCGGTGGTCAGCCGGGCCGAGGACCATCAACTCGCGGTGCGCGGACTGGATCGGGCCACGGTCGGTGACCTGGCCTTCCGCGACGGCATTGTGCTCCATGAGCTGCGCATCGGCATCGCGGCCACCGCGCTCGAGGATGACGACGAGCCGACCGCGACGTACATCCCGTCGCAACCGCCGCGCAGCACCCGCCGCCGGCATGCCGCGGGGGAGTTGAAGGACGACGACACCCAGGCCTTCGATTTGGAATCCGTGTTCGCCGGGAGCGAGGGACGACGCTGATGCCGACCGCATTCACCGGCGCGCTGCGCCACGAGTGGATCCGCCTGCGCTCGCTGCGCACCACGTGGCTGTTGCTGTTCGCAGCGCTGGCCAGCAACGGGCTGATCGCGCTCGCGGTGACCACCGACATGCACAACGGCACCCGGTCACCGGCTGATCCGGAGAACATCGTCTCGGTGCTCACCGGTGCCTCCGGAGTGGCACCCGCATCGATCACCGCGCTGCTGGCCGGCGTGCTCGGTGCGTTGGCCGGCGGGCAGGACTACCGACACCGCACCATCCAGGCCACGTTCCTGGCGGTACCCCGTCGGGGCGTGTTGTTCAGCGCCAAGCTCGCGGTGATCAGCATGTGGGCGGTGCTGTTCGCGGGCCTGTCGTTCGGGACCTCCTACGCGGTGGCCGTCGGCCGTCTCGGCGAGAGCTGGGGCAGCGCCTCGTTGTCCGATGCGTCGGTGCACCGGCCGCTGCTCGGCTACCTCGCGCTCACCGTGCTCACCGCGTGGCTGGGGGCCGGGTTGGCGGGCGTCTTCCGTCGGGTCTCCGCCGCCGCGTTCGCGCTGATCGCCCTGCCGTTGCTGATCGAACCGGGCATCATCTGGCTGCTGCGTCGGCACACCGGCTCCTGGGTGAACACCGTGGCCGACCACCTGCCGTTCACCGCGGGCCAGCAGATGATCAACCTTCCGGGCGGTGACGGGCCGGGCAACAACCTGGTGGTGGCCGGCGCGGTGGCCGGCGGGCTGACCTTCCTCGCCCTGGTCGCCGCAGCGACCGCACTGTCCGGAGCGATGCTGGTCTCGCGCGACTCCTGAGCGGGCCGGCACGATTGCGGCGTGGGCTTCCAGATCACGAACGACCCGGCCGCTGACGCTGTCCTCGACGAGTACCCGCTCGCGGTGGTGATCGGGATGCAGCTTGATCAGCAGTACCCGATCGAGCACGCCTTCCGGGGCGGCTGGAAGATCCTGACGCGGTTCGGTTCGTTGGACCCGGCGGCCATCGCAGCTGCCGACCCGGACACGTTCAAGGCGCTGTGCAGCACCGCACCCGCGATCCATCGGTTCCCCGGCGCCAAGTCCGCGCAGGTGCAGGCCCTCGCCCGGCTGGTGGAGTCCAGGTACGACGGCGACGTGACCCGGATCTGGACCGAGGCCAAGACCGGCGCGGAGCTGCACAAGCGGCTGACGGAGCTACCCGGCTTCGGGGACCAGACAGCGCGGATCCTCCTCGCCCTGCTGGCGAAGCAGTTGGGCGTAGCGCCGACGGGCTGGAAGAGGGCGGCGGGGGACTATGCGCTGAAGGGTTACCGCTCGGTGGCTGACGTGGTCGGCCCCGATTCGCTGGTGAAGGTACGCGAGTTCAAGAAGCAGAAGAAGGCTGCGGCGGCCCGCTGACCTGCGGCGCACCGGGGACCGGCGCGCGAGGACCGGGCCCGGGGAACGGCTGGGCGCGATATGTGCGAGCATCTGCAGTCGGCCCACGCCCCGCACGTCCCCGGCGCCGACGCGCCTGGCAGCACGTCTGCGGTTTGCGTGCCAAAATGATGGGTCAGCCAACAACCGTGCGCGTCGCGGTCGTGCCGGGGTCAACTGAAGTCGAGAGGTAACGCGTTGTCGGCCAGGAAGTCCCCCCTTCCCGAGGAAATTGTCGCGTCGGATGAGACGCGCGCCGTGAGCCGGTCCGTTCGGACCTCGGCGGCACGTGCCGCCACCGCGCGGGCCAGCACCACTGAGGTCGTGGAGAAGAAGCCGGCGACCCGCGCGCGGGCCGCTGCGGCCGAGGAGGCCGAGCCCGCGCCGCCGGCCAAGCGCGCGAGCCGGGCCCGAAAGGCCGACGAGGTCGAGGTCGAGGACGGCGTCGCGGACACCGCGCGTCCGGCCACTCGTCGGGCACCGGCGAAGACTGCGGCCGCCAAGGCCACCCCCGGGGATGCCGAGGAGGCCCCCGCGGGTCGTCCGGCACGGAAGGGCGCGGCGGCCAAGGCCGCCCCGGCCGAGGATGCCCCCGCCGCCGACGCCGTCCCGGCGGACGCCGCAGTCGCGGTGGTGGCCGAGGTCGAGGTCGAGGCCGAGGTGGAGCCGGCGGGTGAGGAACTCGAGGCCGAAGAGTTCGTGCTCTCCGACGATGACGACGACGAGCCCGCGGCGGTGGTCGCCCAGGCCGGCGCCACGGCGGACCCGGTCAAGGACTACCTCAAGCAGATCGGCAAGGTTCCGCTGCTCAACGCCGAGCAGGAGGTCGAGCTCGCCAAGCGCATCGAGGCCGGGCTGTTCGGCGAGGAGAAGCTGAACGGCGAGGAGAAGCTCACCCCGAAGCTCATGCGGGAGCTGCAGATCATCGCCGAGGACGGCCGGCGGGCGAAGAACCACCTGCTGGAGGCCAACCTCCGCCTGGTGGTGTCGCTGGCCAAGCGCTACACCGGGCGCGGCATGTTGTTCCTGGACCTGATCCAGGAGGGCAACCTCGGCCTGATCCGCGCGGTGGAGAAGTTCGACTACACCAAGGGCTACAAGTTCTCCACCTACGCGACGTGGTGGATCCGCCAGGCCATCACCCGGGCCATGGCCGACCAGGCGCGCACCATCCGTATCCCGGTGCACATGGTCGAGGTCATCAACAAGCTCGCCCGGGTGCAGCGCCAGATGCTGCAGGACCTGGGTCGGGAGCCCACTCCGGAGGAGCTGGCCAAGGAACTCGACATGACCCCGGAGAAGGTCATCGAGGTCCAGAAGTACGGCCGGGAGCCGATTTCGCTGCACACCCCGCTGGGCGAGGACGGCGACTCCGAGTTCGGCGACCTCATCGAGGACTCCGAGGCGATCGTGCCCGCCGACGCGGTCTCGTTCACCCTGCTGCAGGAGCAGTTGCACTCGGTGCTCGACACGCTCTCCGAGCGCGAGGCCGGCGTGGTCTCCATGCGCTTCGGTCTGACGGATGGTCAGCCCAAGACGCTGGACGAGATCGGCAAGGTCTACGGCGTTACCCGCGAGCGGATCCGGCAGATCGAGTCCAAGACCATGTCCAAGCTTCGACACCCGTCGCGGTCCCAGGTGCTGCGCGACTACCTGGACTGAACCGCGGGTTCGTTGACGTGGTTGGTGCGCGGCTCCCAGTGGGTGGCCGAGTAGCTGGCCAGGCCGGCGAAGCCGAGCAGGGCGCCGATCAGTGACAGTCGTACCGCCAGTTGGGCGATGAACGAGCGCAAGGTCACATCCGGTCAGACGCGGACACCGCGTTGTCGGTTTCGTCCCCTCGGTCGGTTTCGCCTCCTCCGTTCGGTGGAGGTTGCGTGAACGGATCCCGGGTGTCACCAGCTGACCGGTGAGGTGTTCGCCGGCGAACAGTGCCGGATGCCCCTGCGGTGATGTGCTCCTGCCAGGCGGTGATCGGCAGGGATCGCCACTCACAGGAGGTTCCCCATGAACGTTCGTACTGGTCTGGCAGCGGCATCAGCGGCGGCTCTGGCAGCGATCACCTTGGCACCCGCGGCATCGGCACACGCGTCGGCCGACGGAGTCGGTCGCATGGTCGTCTGCAACCACGGCGGCTACGGCTTCGACGTCTTCGCCGATGGTCCGGACTCGTTCACCGACGACCTGGCCGGAAGTTTCAACGAGTGCGCGGACTGGTCCCCGGCCCACACGGGTCAGTACGAGGTCGGGTTCTCGTTCCCCTACGCGGCCCCTCCGGGCACCATCTTCAACATCCGCATCAAGCGTGCGGGACACACCACGTACCGCAATTTCAATAGTGAGGGCACGTTCAACACGAACGTGGGTCCCGGGCAGGTCACTCGAATCGATTTCTACATTCACTGATCGCCCCCAAACGCCGAAGCGGCGGCCCCCGAATGGGGGGCCGCCGCTTCGGCGTAGGTCAGTCGGGATCAGTGCTCGTCGTCCGTGGCGGACGCCGGGGTCCCGATCAGGCGATTGGTCTCGTCGTGGAATTCGGTGGCCATCTCGCGCAGCTTCAACTCGTATTGCCGTCCGTGGTGGGCACAGAACAGCAGGTCACCGCGCGAGAGCACGACTCGTACGTAGGCCTGGGCCCCGCAGCGGTCGCACCGGTCGTCGGCCGTCAGCGACGTGGTAGTGGCAAGCATCGTGGTCACTATCGCCCTCATCTCGTCTTTCGGCGGTACGAGAGGTTCAACAACACGGCGGACGCGATTCGTTCCCGTTCACCGACGTTACCCTCTCGACCTGCCCGCAACCTGTAGTCATGCACCACGCAGCGGCAACTTTTGACGTTGCCTACCTCGAACAGGTAGCCCTTGCACCTTTCCGGGGTGACTTTTCGGCTTCCTTGGTCCGTGGTGAGGGCTTGGACTTGTGTCGGGAATCACCGGTTCCGTCCCGCCGTAGGAAAGGTCCGAATGGTGGGTCGGCATCGGCCGAACGACTGAGTCAGCCTGCCGGCGTGCCGTGCGGAGCCGCGTCATCGACGCGCAGGTAGCGTGGCGGCTGTGACCAGCCCGGCCCTGACCAGTACCAAGAAAGCCACCGTGGAGACCTCCGGATCGGGCTACACAGCCCGTCATCTGCTCGTGTTGGAAGGCCTGGAGGCCGTCCGCAAGCGTCCCGGCATGTACGTCGGGTCCACCGACAGTCGCGGCCTGATGCACTGCGTGTGGGAGATCATCGACAACTCCGTCGATGAGGCGCTGGGTGGTTTCTGCACCTCCATCGACGTGATCCTGCACACCGATGGCTCGGTCGAGGTGCGCGACGACGGCCGCGGTATTCCGGTGGACAACGAGCCACGTACCGGTTTGTCCGGTGTCGAGGTCGTGATGACCAAGTTGCACGCGGGTGGCAAGTTCGGTGGTGGGTCCTATGCGGCCACCGGTGGCCTGCACGGCGTTGGTGCATCCGTGGTGAACGCATTGTCCGCCAGGCTGGACGTCGAGGTGGACCGCGACGGCGCCACGCACCGGATCAGCTTCCAACGTGGGACCGCGGGCAGTTTCGCCGGCGACGGGCCCAAGGCGAAGTTCACCGCGGGCTCGGGGCTGGCCAAGGTGCGCCGGGTGGCCAAACGCGTCACCGGCACCCGGGTCCGGTTCTGGCCGGACCGGCAGATCTTCCTGGCCGAGGCCGCGCTGTCGTTGCCCGACCTGAAGGAGCGCGCGCGACAGACCGCGTTCCTGGTACCGGGGTTGAGCATTCGGCTCACCGATGCGCGGGGACGTGGGGAGCCGGTCGAGGAGACCTTCTGCTTCACCGGGGGCATCACCGAGTTCTGCACCTTCCTCGCCCCGGACACCCCGATCATGGACACCCTGCGACTGCAGGGCGCGGAGACCTTCACCGAGTCGGTGCCGGTGCTCGACGAGGCCGGGCACATGACGGTGACCGAGGTGGAGCGCGAGCTCGGGGTGGACATCGCGCTGCGCTGGGGTACCGGTTACGACACCACCGTGCGTTCGTTCGTGAACATCATCGCCACCCCCAAGGGCGGCACCCACGTCTCCGGTTTCGAACGAGCGCTGGTGAAGACGTTCAGCGAGGTGGCCCGGGCCGCCAAGCTGCTCAAGACCGCCGACGAGGCGCTGCTCAAGGAAGACGTGCTGGAGGGCCTCACCGCGATCGTGACGGTGCGTCTGGCCGAGCCCCAGTTCGAGGGCCAGACCAAGGAGGTGCTCGGCACCGCGGCCGCCTCGCGCATCGTCGCCAAGGTCGTGGACCGCGAGTTGCGCGCGTTCCTCACCTCCGCCCGGCGGGCGGACAAGCAGGTCGCCAAGACCGTGCTGGAAAAGGTGGTGGCCGCGGCCCGCACCCGGGTGGCGGCCCGTCAGCACAAGGAGCATCAGCGCCGCAAGAATGCGTTGGAGACCTCCTCGCTGCCCGCCAAGCTGGCCGACTGCCGCAGCGAGGACGTGGACCGCAGTGAACTGTTCATCGTCGAGGGTGACTCGGCGTTGGGTACCGCGAAGATGGCGCGGAACTCGGAGTTCCAGGCGTTGCTGCCGATTCGCGGCAAGATCCTCAACGTGCAGAAGGCCGGCGTCGGCGATGTGCTGAAGAACGCCGAGTGCGCCTCGATCATCCAGGTGATCGGGGCCGGCTCCGGGCGCACCTTCGACATCGACGTGGCCCGCTACGGCAAGGTCATCCTGATGACCGACGCCGACGTGGACGGCGCGCACATCCGCACGCTGCTGCTCACCCTGATCCACCGTTACCTGCGGCCGCTGGTGGAGGCCGGGCGGGTGTACGCGGCGATGCCGCCGTTGCATCGCGTCGAGGTGACCAACCCGGGCAAGAAGGCCAACGAGGTCCACTACACCTACAGCGACGGGGAACTGCGCGCGCTGCTCGGGGACCTGACCAAGAAGGGCCGCTCCTACAAGGAACCGCAGCGGTACAAGGGACTGGGCGAGATGGACCACGGCCAGTTGCGGGAGACCACCATGGATCCGGCCAGCCGGACCCTGCGCCGGATCGGACTCGGCGACGTCGAGGAGGCCGAACGCGTCTTCGACCTGCTGATGGGCTCGGACGTCGCGCCGCGCAAGGAGTTCATCATCTCCTCGGCCGACACCCTGGATCGCTCCCGCATCGACGCCTGAGGTCGCCTCACACCGGTCCGCCCACGGCGGTGAGGGGCACGGCGAGCCGGATACCCGAACCGTCGCGACGAACGTCGACCTCGGGCAGGTCGACCGGCGCGCCGTTGGCCGAGCAGCCCCGGGCGGGGGAGTACCCGACCCAGCCGAGGGTCAATACGTCCTCGCCCTTGAGGAACTTGTGGCAGCGCACGCCGCCGGTGCCCCGGCCCTTGGCCGGGTACTCGACGAACGGCGTGACCTTGACCGAGCCGCCGCCGACGTCCAACGTGCCGGCCGCATTGGCCACCGTCACCACCAGCGCGTCCCACTGCGGGTCCACCGCCCCGAACCAGATCGCGGTGGCGCCTGTGCTCAGGTTGATGCCGGCCATGCCACCGGCGGCCCGGCCCTGGGGGTTCACCCTGTCGGCGGGGAAGTGCAGCAGTTGGGCGTCGCTGGTGAGGAACACCAACTCCTCGCTGCCCGCCGTGGAGACCGGATGGGCGCCGACGACGGAGTCGCCCGGTCGCAACGCGATGATCTCCCACTCGTCCTTGTTCGAGGGCACGTCGTACTTGAGGCGCTTGACCACACCGGCAGCGGTGCCGATCGCCAGACCCGGACCCTCGGGGTCGAGCGAGGCGAGGCCCACCACCCGTTCTCCCTTGCCCAGCTGGGCGAACTCGGACACCGCGCCGCCACCGGAGAGTGCGGGCGGGGCGGCGGTGATCGGTACCGAGGGCAGGTCGAGCACCGAGAGGCGCAGCATCCGGCCGCCACTGGTGACCAACCCGACGTGGCCGCGGACGGTGGCCGACACGGCCGAGATCAGCACGTCGTGCTTGGCCCGCGGGCCCTCGGTCGGTAGCGGGTCGGCCGTCGGGGTGCGGGCCAGCAGCCCGGTGGCGGACAGCAGTACCCAGCACGGGTCGTCGGTGACCTCGAGCGGCACGGCGGTCGCCGGCATGCCGGCGGACTCCAGCAGCACCGTGCGGCGCGGGTCGCCGAACTTGTCGGAGATCTCCTTGAGTTCGGCCGAGACCTTCTTCCGTAGCAGCGCGTCGGACTCCAGCAGTTCGGTGAGCTCGGCGATGGTGGTGCGCAACTTCTCCTGCTCGCGCTCCAGTTCGAGCGCGTCGTAGCGGGTCAGTCGACGCAGCGGGGTGTCCAGGATGTAGTTCGCCTGAATCTCCGTCAGATCGAAGACCTCCATCAGCCGGGTCCGGGCCGCGGCGGTGTCGTCGCTGGTCCGGATGACCTGGATGACCTCGTCGATGTTCAGCAGCGCGATCATCAGACCGTCGACCAGGTGCAGTCGGTCGTTGGCCTTGCCGCGCTGGAACTCGCTGCGCCGGCGGACCACGTCGAAGCGGTGCTCCAGGTAGACCTGCAGCAGTTCCTTCAAGCCCAGGGTGAGCGGTTGCCCGTCGACCAGGGCCACGGCGTTGATCGCGAACGAGTCCTCCATCGGCGTCAGCCGGTAGAGCTCGGCGAGCACCGCCTCCGGGTTGAAGCCGTTCTTGACCTTGATCTCCAGGCGCAGACCCTTGTCACCGTCGGACAGGTCGTCGATCTGCGAGATGCCGGCCAGCTTGCGCGAGGTGACCAGGTCCTTGATCCGGGCGATCACCTTCTCGGTGCCGACCGTGTAGGGCAGTTCGGTGACCACGATCGCCTTCTGACGTGCGGTCACATTCTCCACGTGCGCGGTGGCCCGAATGCGGAACGAGCCGCGGCCGGTCTCGTAGGCCTCGCGGATGCCGTCGAGGCCGATGATCCGCCCGCCGGTGGGCAGGTCCGGGCCGGGCACGAACCGCATCAGCGCGTCCAGGTCGGCGTTCGGGTGCGCGATCAGGTGCCGGGCCGCGGCGATGACCTCGCCGAGGTTGTGCGGCGCCATGTTGGTGGCCATGCCGACCGCGATGCCGGAGGTGCCGTTCACCAACAGGTTCGGGTACGCGGCGGGCAACACCGTGGGTTCGGTCTCGCGCCCGTCGTAGTTGGTCACGAAGTCCACGGTGTTCTCGTGGATGGAGCGCACCATCTCCATGGCCGGCTCGGCGAGCCGGCACTCGGTGTAGCGCATGGCCGCCGGGCCGTCGTCCAGGGTGCCGAAGTTGCCCTGCCCGTGCACGGTGGGCAGTCGCATGGAGAACGGCTGCACCATGCGCACCAGCGCGTCGTAGATGGCGCCGTCGCCGTGCGGGTGCAGCCGGCCCATCACCTCGCCGACCACCCGGGCGGACTTCACCGTGGACGTGTCGGGGCGCAGGCCCATCTCCGCCATTTGGTAGAGGATCCGCCGGTGCACCGGCTTGAGCCCGTCGCGCGCGTCGGGCAGCGCGCGGGAGTAGATGACCGAGTAGGCGTACTCGAGGAACGAGCCGCGCATCTCCTCGGAGACGTCGGTGTCGATGATGCGTTCGTCGGGGGCAGCCGGCGGCGGGGTGGTGGCCATGCCGCCATTCTTCCCGCGCCGGGCGGTCAGGCCGGGCAGCGGCACGCTCAGCCGAGCAGGGCCTGCGCGATCTGTGCGGCCAGCGCGGCGTTGGATTCCACCAACGCGACGTTCGCGGCGACCGCGGACGGCCCGAGGGTCTGCTGCAGGTGGGCGAGCAGGAAGGGGGTGACGTGCTTGCCGCGGATGCCCTCGTGCTCGGCCGCGCCCAGCGCTGCCTCCAGCGCGGCGTCGTGCGCGGCCGGGTCGAGGGCGGCCCCGACGGGCACCGGGTTGACCACCAGCACCCCACCGCCGGTGCCCACCGCACGGTGCGCGCGGATCACGTCCGCGACCGCGGCGGGATCGTCGAGGCGCCAGTCCAGGGGCAGGCCGGTGCTCGCCAGGTAGAAGCCGGGGAAGGTGTCGGTGCGATAGCCGAGGACGGGGACGCCGAGGGTTTCCAACTGTTCCAGCGTGCCCGGCACGTCCAGCAGCGACTTGACCCCGGAACAGACCACGGTGATCGGGGTGCGGGACAGGGTGTCCAGGTCGGCGGAGACGTCGCGGGTGCCCGCTGCGCCGCGGTGCACGCCGCCCAGCCCACCGGTGGCGAACACCGCGATGCCCGCCCGGGCGGCCAGATGTGCCGTCGCGGACACCGTGGTGCCGCCGGTGCCGCCGGTGGCCACCGCCGGGCCGAGGTCGCGCACCGACAGCTTCAGCACATCGCGGCGTTCGGCGAGCGCGGCCAGGCCGGCGGCGTCCAACCCGACGCGGACCTGCCCGTCGAGCACTCCGATGGTGGCGGGCACTGCCCCTGCCTCCCGTACCACCTGCTCCAGCCGCCGGGCCAGGGTGAGGTTGTCCGGGCGGGGCAGGCCGTGGGTGATGATCGTGCTCTCCAGGGCCACTACCGCCCGGCCCGCGGCCAGGGCCGCCGCCACGTCCGGGCCGAGCGTGCTGTCCATGGCGGTGGAGGCTAGCGGTGCTGATGTGACCGGTCAGCCCCTCCGGTGCGAAGATGACTGCATGTCGGACACGGGTGTGGCGCGCGAACTGCGTGTGGCGATTCAACGCAGTGGCTACTACCCGGAGCTGGTGGCCGAGGGCATCGACGTCGCGGTGGGTAACGAGGCGGTGCTGTCCTGGCTGGTACACCAGGAGACGACCCTGGACACCGATTCGGTGCGCCGCCACGTCACCGTGCTGGCGTTGACCACCACCCGGTTGATCGTCGGGCACACCGACGAGCACGGCGCGGACGAGGAGAACCCGACCGCCTACGCGACCACGTCCACCGAGTGCGTGCCGCTGCGCCGGGTGGGCACCGTGCTGGTCAGCCGGACGGTGGCGGACCCGGCTCGCCACGTGGTGGGCACCGCGCCCACCGAGGCGGTACTCAATGTCGGGTGGGACGCGGTGCGCCGCATCGACCTGGAGCCCGCCGGTTGCGGGGACGAGTCCTGCGAGGCCGACCACGGTTTCACCGGCACGATGACCTCGGATGACCTGTCCCTGCGGGTCAGCGAGGTGGCCGACGGCCGGGAGGCCGTCGCCCAACTGTTGTCCTTCGCGACCGCGCTGGCGGGCGCGGTCGGGCAGTGAGCACTTCCCCCACTCCGCCGCCCTACGGCACCGGGAGCCTGTGCGAGGTCCTACCCGGCGTGCTGAGCGCCCTGGGCGTGGCGGGGGAGAACGGCGCGCTGGGTCTGCACCTGCCCCCGCGGGTCGCGGTGCTCCTGATCGACGGGCTCGGCGCGGACCTGCTCGCCGCGCACGCGCACCGTGCCCCGGTGCTGACCGCGATGTCCGGGGCGCCGCAGGCGGCCCGGCTGACCGCCGGTTTCCCGTCCACCACCGCGACCTCGTTGACCTCGTTGGGCACCGGGTTGCCGCCGGGAGCGCACGGGGTGCTCGGGTTGAGCCTGCGTCGGCCGGACGGGGCGTTGTTGTCCACGCTGCAGTGGGACCCGGCGGTGGTCGACCCCACGGTCTGGCAACCGCACCGTACGGCGTTCGAGCGGGCCGCCGCGGCCGGCGTCGCGGTCAGCGCGGTCGGTCCGCGCAAGTTCCGGGGAAGCGGACTGAACAGCGCCGCGCTGCGGGGTGCCCGGGCGCGTTGGGCGGAGTCGCCGGGGGAACTGGCGGCGGTCACCCTGGATGCATTGCGCGACGGTCCGGCGGGCGAGCGCGCGCTGGTGTACAGCTACTTCGGCGATCTGGATGCCACCGGGCACCGGGAGGGTTGCGAGTCCGCGGCCTGGGGGTACCAACTCGAACACGTGGACCGGTTGGTGGAGCAGATCGTGTCCGGCCTGACGCCGGGTACCGCGCTGGTGGTGACCGCCGATCACGGCATGCTCGACGTGCCCGACGAGGCCCGGATCAACGTCGACCAGCAGCCCGCCCTGCTCGAGGGTGTCGAAGTACTGGCCGGTGAACCGCGGGCCCGCTACGTGCACGCGCTGCCCGGTGCCGCGGCCGATGTGCTGGCCACCTGGCGGGAGATCCTGGGCCCGCAGTGGTGGGTGTCTGATCGGGATACCGCGATCGCCGACGGGTGGTTCGGGCCGCCCGGCGACGTGCGACCCGACGCCATCGGCGACGTGATTGCGGTGCCGTTGGGACCCGGGGCGGTGGTGATGCCGAGTAGCGAGCCGATCGTGTCCCGCTTGATCGGCATGCACGGTGGGGTGAGCTCGGTGGAGCAAGAGATCCCACTGTTGACCGCGGTGGGCTGAACGCAGAGGAGCGCACGGTGTCCTTGATCAGCGTCGAGGAATTGGCGGCGGCCCTGGACTCCGCGTCCGCACCGGTGGTGCTGGATGTGCGCTGGCCGTACCCCGATCCGCCGGACCGGGCGGGTTTCCTGGCCGGGCACATCCCGGGCTCCCGCTTCGTGGATCTGGACACCGAGTTGTCCGCACCGCCCGGCGGTGCGAACGGCGGGGGTCACCCGCTGCCCGACCCGGCCGCGTTCACCGCGGCCATGCGGGCGCACGGGGTGCGCGCGGACGTACCGGTGGTGGTGCTGGACGGCTCCGCCGGGTTGGCCGCGGGCCGGGCCTGGTGGTGTCTGCGGCACTTCGGGCACCCGCAGGTCTCGCTGCTCGACGGCGGCTTCGCGGCCTGGCAAGCGGCCGGGCTGCCGGTGGCCACCGGCGAGCCGGGGCCGGTGGGGGTGGGCGATTTTCAGGCCGGCCCGGGCCGGTTCCCGCTGCTGGACGCGGAGGCCGCGGCGACCTTGGCCCGCGACGGCCTGCTGATCGACGCTCGCAGCGCCCTCCGATACCGCGGGGAGGACCCCGTCGACGCCATCGCAGGGCACGTGCCCGGCGCGCACAGTGCGCCGACCGCGCTCAACACCGACGGCGACGGCCGCTGGCTGTCCGTCGACGCGCTGCGCGCCCGGTTCGACGAGGTGGGCGTGACCGGGGCGCAGGTCGGGGTGTACTGCGGGTCCGGCGTGACGGCCTGTCACACCATTCTGGCGGTGTCGATCCTCGAGGAGCCGATACCGGCGCTCTACGTCGGGTCGTGGAGTGAGTGGTCGGCCCGGGAGCTCCCGGTGGCCACCGGGCCCGACCCGGGCTAGCCGGCGCCGAGGCAGACGAATCCGGGCACCTCGACGTCGGCCGACGCGCCGGCCAGCGCCACCGCGGGCCGGTCCCCGGCAAGCAGTCGACGGTGCAGGTCGGCCATGAGTGGTGCGGTGGCTTCGTCCGGCACCGCGATGACCGGGGCGATCAACGTGCGGGTGCCGAGCGTGGTGAGCGCCGCGGCCAGGCCCAGCAGTTCCTCGCCGGGCGCGCTCGCGCACCGGGCGGCGTCGCAGGCGGAGAGCACCAGGACCCGTGGCGGGCGGGGCAAGGCGGCGAGGTCGTAGACGGTCAGCGGACCGTCAGCGAGGGCCAGGTGGGAGAACTGTGGGTGGTCCGCGCGGAACCGGCCGTGGCAGGCCAGGTGTGCGAGCCGGGCACCGGACAGCCCGGCCAGCACGGCTGCGGCGGTGGCGCCACGTCCCTGCAGCACCTCCGCGTCGGGGTGCAGTCGGTGCAGCGCGTTGATCTCTGCCCGCCCGTGCCGTAATCCGGGACCGGCGGCCAGCAGCGTGCCGCCGCCGCGGGTGTGGGGAGCGTCGATGGCGGCCCGCCACAGCTGGACCGACGGCGCTACCTCGACGGGCCGGCCGCGAACACGGGGCAACATGGCCCAGGGCGTCGCGTGCAGGTCCGCGGTGGGGATCAGCACCAACGGACGGTCCGTCAGATCCGTGATGGGGCGCAGCAGCGCGGTGTCCAGGACCTCGGTGCTGTGCCGCAATCCGGCCCGGCCGGTGGGGGAGTCGTCGTCCTGCCACAGGCGATGCGTGGCGAAACGCAGCCAGTCCAGCTCGGCCGCGATCGGGGCCCACCGGCCGAGGTCGTGCAGGCGGTATCGCCCGGCGATCAGCGTGATGGCGAGCAGCCGCTCGTCCCGGCGTAGGTAGCAGACCAGGGCCCTGTCCCCGAGGAGGTCCGGCAACCCGGCCAGGGCGGGCTCGACGTGCGCGGGACCGGCACCGGGGGTGTGCCGGGCCCGGGCCTGCACGGCCCGTTCCAGCCGCACGCGTTCGGCGTCGTCGCCCTCCTCGGTGGCCGCGCGCAGCCGGGTGAGCAGACCGGACAGCACGGGATCGGCAGGTGGACGCACCGGCGGGCGCCACAGGCTGCGCGCCCGCAGCCGATCGGCCCACCGCAGGGCGGCCGCAGGCCGGTCGGCAGCCAAAGTCAGGTGCAGGCCCAACTCGGCCAGGGCGACGCCGTGCCCGGCCGCGTGGGCGCGCAGGTCCGCGGCGCCGAGGGCGTCCAGATGCTGCTCGACCACCTGCAGGCCGGATCGCGCGGCAGCCAACGCCCCGACGCGATCACCGCAGTCCGCGCGCCGCAATGCTTCCGCGTGCCAGGCGGCAGCGCGCAGCCCGGCGGGCCCGCGGTGTCGTGCGGCCGCGGCCGGGCGCAACACCTCCGCCGCCGCGTCGGTACGGCCGGCCTCGCGCAACAGACCGGCGCACAGGATGCGGGCCTGCACGGCTGGCTCGGGCCAGCCCGCCCGGTCCAGGCGGGTGACGTTCGCCCGCAGCGCCCGCAGCACCGCCGGTCCGTGCTCTCCGGCAGCCACCCGGGCCGCGGTCTGGGTGTGCGCGGCCATGGCCGGCCACAGGCCACCGTGTTGGCCGCGCAGGCCGACGACGGCGCGTTGCGCGGCGACCCGCGCGGCGTCCGCCTCGCCGGCCAGCAGGGCGGCCTCGGCGAGCAGCAGCCAGGCGATTCCGACGTCCAACCTGTGCCCCAATGGCTCCAGCACGGCGATTGCGCGGCGGGCCTCGGCGGCGGCGTCGACCGCCAACCGGGCCTCGAGCAGGGTCTGCGCTCGGTCCAGGCAGGTGATCGCGCGTTGGCCGGCGGTGATGCCGGGCATCTGCTCCGCTCGGTCGAAGGCCGCCAGCGCGCCGGGGACGTCCCCGGCCCGGGCTGCCGCGTAGCCGAGGTTGTGTGCCGCGTCAGCAGCCAGCAGTGGGTGTCCGTGCTCGGTCGCCAGCGCCAGACACCGCTGGAGATCGCGGACGCCCGCTGCGGTCTCCCCCCGCCAGGCGCGCAACGCGCCGCGGTTGAGCAACACCAACGCGACGAACCGGTGATCGGACGCCCGGCGCAGCACGGGCAGGGCCACTCGATACGCGGCCATGGCCGCGTCGTAATGACCGGTGCGGCTGAGCACCAGGCCGCGTTGTGCCCCGACCCGCGCGGCGTCCACCCGCCCGGCAACCAGCGCGGCGGCGTCCAACTGGCGCAGCGCCGCTGCCGGGTCGCCGCGCCGGACGAGGACTCCGGCCAGGCTCAACCGGGCCTGCGCCTCCCGGTCCGGCAGGACGTGGCGCCGCGCGAGGGCGACCGCAGACCGCAGCGTGCGGGCCGCCTCGGTCAGGTCGTCGGTTTCGGCCCGGGCCAGCCCCAACGCCCGCAGCGCCACCACCCGAGCCTCCGCCGGGGCGTCGGATTCCAGCACCGCCCGGGCCGCTCGGGCCGCGGCTGCCGGGTCGTCCGATACCAGGCTGATCGCCGTCTCGGCGGCGATCAGCCCATCGGGCAAGGAATCTGACGGCACCTCAGAGGGTGGTCCACCGGGTGACCACCGCCGGGCCCGATGCGGGTTCCCACCGCAGCCGGACGGTCCCGGCAGGCAGATCGTCGAGCACGAAACGGCCCAACGCGTCCGGGACGACATCGCGGTGCTCGTGCAGCGACTGCACCCGTAGCCGGCCCGGGCCGGCGGGGGACAGCTGCCCGAGCACGCGACGGCGCGCGCCACGTTCGTGCACCTGGAGTTCCACCATCACCTGGCCGGCCCGGAAGGACAGCATCCGTGGTCCGCCGCCGGCGCGCACCCCGGACTCCTCGAGGCCGACGTCGGCGACCAACGTGGCCAGGACCGCGTCCGGGTCGCGCAGGGCGAACACCGCCCGGGCGGCTTCCCGCAGGTAGTCGGGCATCGGGTCCAGCCGGTCATGCACGGCGGCGACCGCGGCCAGCAGGTCGGCGTCCTCGCTCATGCCGCACCGCCGGAGACCACCAGATAACCCGACGCGACCAGCCCGCGACGTAACTGTTCCAGGCAGCGGGCCCGGCTCGGCCCGATGCTGCCCACCGGCATTCCTGCGGCCGCGGAAACCTGTGCGTAGCTGGCGTCCGGGTCGGCCGAGATCACCCGCAGCAACGTGCGGCACCGCTCGGACAGTTGTTGCAACGCGGTCCACACCTGGCGGTCGCGTTCGTTGTCCAACAGCGCGAGTTCGGGGGAGTCCGTGGCATCCGACAGCGCGTCATACGCCAGGAACGGATCGGGCACCTCGCGCTCCCGACGCCGCTGTACGCGGAGGCACTCGTGCCGGGTGGTGGTGCGCAGCCAGCCCGCCAACGCCGCGGGCTCCCGCAACCGATCAAGATGTTCCAGCAGCCGCAGCCACACGGTCTGAACCACGTCAGCGGCGTCCGGTCGATCCAACCGGTGGGCCCGGGTGACCGCCCACACCAGGGCTGCATACCGGTCCACCAGGGCGTCCCAGGCGGCTTGCTCACCGCGCGCCGCGGCGGCGACCAGCCGGTCCACGTCGGCCGCAGCGTCCATGCTGGCCGAGAGTAGGGCTAAGCGATCACAATGCCCAGACCCGGCTCGTGACGGGTCGTCGGGTCCAACAGCAGATCGGCCGCGGCCGCGACGTCGATGCCGCGTTCGGCGGCCAGCCGGGCGATGGCGCCGGTGACCACCGGTGCGGCGAACGAGGTGCCGCTCCACCGCGCGAAACCGGGGGTGCCGTCGGGCAACGGGAACGCACTGTGCACGTCCTGCCCGATCGCGCAGGCCTCCACCCACCAGGCGTGGTTGGAGAACGCGGCCCGCTGTGCCCCCGCGGCGTCCAATGCCCCGACCGCAATGACGTTCTTCAACGCGGCCGGCCAGAAGGGCCGCTCGGTGTGCGCGTTGCCCGCCGCGGCCACCAACACCGTGCGCCGACCCAGCGCCGCCACCGCCTCGCTGACCAGCACCGACGGCCGGTCGTCGTAGGTGTGGCAACCGAAGGACAGATTCACCAGGTCCACCCGGTGGCCGTCCGCAGCGTCCCGGCGCAGGGCCTGCAGCGCCTCGATCAGGTGCACCTCGTCGCACACCCCGTCGGCGGACAGCAGCCGACGCACCGTCACCCGCGCGGATGGGGCCTGACGCAGCAGGGTCCCGATCACGAACGTGCCGTGCCCCACCAGATGCTCGGGCAGTCCGTCACCGTCGGCGTCGAGCACCTCGAGCTGATCCGCCGTCACCTCGGGCCACCAGGCCCGGTCGGTGAACCACGGATGGGCGGTGACGCCGGTGTCCAGCACAACCACAGTGATCACCGGAGCGTTCGGGTCGGCCGCGGCCGGCGGCGCCGGGGCGTCCGTGGTGGGCACCGGGTCGTCGGCGGGCCCACCCCGCCACCGCGGCGCGGCCTGCACCAGGTGCACCGGCGCCGCGGAGCGGTGGCGGTCCCGATCGCCGAGCTCACCCAGCAGGCTGCGCACATCCGCGCCGGTGCCCGCCCGCAGCGGCCAGCGATGCACCCCGCCGGTCGGCGGACGTGGATCGTCCAGCCATCGCCGCAGCGAGCCGGGCAGCCCGGTCAGGTCTCGCTCGGCAACCATGAGCTGGTCCGCGCGCACCACGGCCGGGGGGTCCTCGGTGCGCACCCACCCATGACGGGCGAGCCAGGCGTCGGCATCCATCGGGGCGAGTCTGCCGAGTGTGACGGGCGGCCGGCTACGGTGAGGCGTGCCGATCGAACGGGCCGACGCCCTCGCCCTGGACGCCGCCGATCCCCTGGCCGGGTTCCGGGACCGCTTCACCGAACCCGAGCCCGGCCTGATCTACCTGGACGGCAACTCCCTGGGGCGGCTGCCCCGGGCCACCCGGGACCGACTGGTCGAAGTCATCGACCGGGAGTGGGGTGGTGGGTTGGTGCGCTCCTGGGAGCACTGGATCGACCTGCCTGTTCGAGTGGGCGACCAACTCGGCACCGCGTTGCTCGGCGCCGAGCCGGGCCAGGTGCTGGTCGCCGACGTGACCACGGTGAACCTCTACAAGTTGGCGGCGGCGGCGCTGGATGCCCGGCCCGATCGTCGGGTCATCGTCACCGCGGCCGACGAGTTCCCCACCGATCTCTACGTGCTCGACGGATTGGCCGCCGCCCGCGGCCTGCAGGTGCGAGTGGTCGCCGCCGACCCTGTGCACGGCCCGGCACCCGCGGATGTGCGGGCCGCCCTGGACTCCGACGTCGCGTTGCTGTGCCTGAGCCATGTCGGCTACCGCACTGGTGCCCTCGCCGACCTGCCCGGCCTCACCGCCGCCGCCCATGAGGTCGGTGCGCTGGTGCTGTGGGACCTCAGCCACGCGGTCGGTGCGGTGCCCATCGGGCTGGACGCAGCCGGCGTCGACCTGGCCACCGGGTGTACCTACAAATACCTCAACGCCGGGCCCGGCGCCCCCGCATTCCTCTACGTCAACCGGGCACTGCACGGGCTGGCCCGGCAACCGATCTGGGGCTGGTTCGGGCAGCGCAACCAGTTCACCATGGCGGCCGGCTATGACCCGGAGCCCGACGTGCGCGCCTTCGGCACCGGCACCCCGGCGGTGCTCGGCCTGGTCGGCGTCGAGGAGGGCGTGCGGCTGCTCGCCGAGGCGGGCCTGGATCGCCTGCGGGCCAAGGGCATCGCGCTGACCGAACTCGGTATCGCGCTGACCGACGCGTGGCTCGTGCCGCTCGGCTTCGACGTGGCCTCGCCGCGCGATTCCGCCCGGCGCGGCTCACATCTGACGTTGCGTCATCCTGAGGCCTGGCCGGTCTGCGCGATGCTGATCGACGCCGCCGTCATCGGCGACTTCCGCGGCCCGGACGGATTGCGCCTGGGTCCGGCTCCGCTCAGCACCCGGTTCGTGGAGCTGTGGGACGCGCTCGATCGCCTGCGCAGCCTGGTCGACGCGGGGGAGCACCACCGCTACGCGGGCGCCGCGCGCCGCGTCACCTGACATCTTCGTCCGGCGTTTCGGGCCATCAGGCCACGTTGATACCCCGAAACGCCGGACGAAGATGCGTTAAGTAGCGGAGCCCCGACCTGGCGGGCCGGGGCTCCGATGATCAGGTAGTGCGCAGGGTTACGGCGTGGCCTTCGGCGAGGCCGACGGTGAAGACGTCGGCGCCGTCGTGGCCGAGGTGGTGTCACTGCTCTGGCCCGGCGCCGGGCTGGCCGGGGTTGAACCCGTGTCGCCGGTGCTCTTGCTCGCCGCCGCGGGGTCGTTCGGGTCCACGAAGGTGCCCACCCGGCCGCCGTCGGCCCAGGCGGTGTACGCCTTCATGTACGCCTCGGCCTTGGCCGCGTCGGTGCTGCCCTCGGACTTGTTGCCCGGCCGGTTGATCGAGTACATGTACTGGCCCGGCATGTCCGAGGTGAAGGGTTCCTTCACCGGCAGCGCGGCGGCGGTGTAGCGGGCGTTGGCGTTCCACAGGATGAAGCTGTTGATGCCGTCGTCGTGCGCGGCCTTGATCTGCGCGTCAACCTCGGCCGCACCGTAGGCCGGGTGGCCCAGGGTGAAGTCCTGCAGCCACGGGATGATCACGCACTTGGTACCGAGCGTCTGGCGGTTGAAGTCCATCAGCGAGGCGTGGACGATGTCGTACGGCACCGCGTTCGGGTTGGGACCCACCGAGTACTCGTTGGGGCCCCAGTGCGACGGGTAGACCATCGGCGAGATGAAGTCCAGGTGTTGGGCCATCTTCGGGATGTTCTGCGCCACCGACGCCGGGGTGAAGCTGGAGATGCCGAACACCGCGGCACCGAGCTTCGCGCCCGCCGCGTGCACGGCCGGCTCGGCCTCGGCGAGGAAGTTCGCGATCCCGTCCTGCGGGTCGGTGTCGCCCAGACCCGGGAAGACCTGACCGGCCAGGCCGCCCGAGGCCGCGTGCGCCTCGGGACGACGGATGTAGTCGTACATGATCGAGTCGAAACCGGCCTTGGCGGCCTCGACCGCGAGGTCGATGTTGTACTGCTTCACCTCGGCGTTGGCGAAGTTGGTGAACGACGCGGCGCCGTAGGTGCCGGCGCTGTACGGGTTGCCGGACTTGTCCTGGATGTCGTAGGCCATGTGGCCGTTTTTGGCGGCCCAGCGGGCCAGCATCGGGTCGCGGAAGGCCACGATGCGACCGACCAACTTGCCACCCAGGTCGTGCACCTCCTTGACGGCCGCGGCGAGGTCGACCGGGGTGCTCTTGGTGGCACCGTCCTCGTTGGCCAGGGCGACGCCGGTCTTGTAGAAGACCGCTCCGTCCTCGTCCTTGATGTCAAGTTGGATGGTGTCGATCTTGTGGTCCTTGAGCAGCTGGATGACCGGGTCGTGCAGCGGCTTGTAGGCCCAGGCGAGACCGGTCATGTGCACGGCCCGCATGGCCGGGTAGCTCACCGCGACGCTGACCGTCTGGTCGGTGACGTTGCCCGCGGCGTCGGTGGCCACGATGTGTGCCGACTCGGGCGCGTGGTCGTAGTTCACCGAGAACTTGCCGCCGTTGAGGCTGACGTCCTTGTCGTCGACCTTCAGCGACTTGGCGTCATCGACGGTGCCGGTCAGCGTGTAGGCCTTGGCCGGGTCGAGGTCGTCCGCGGGCTTGTCCACGTTGACGACCGGGGCCTTGGTGTCGACCGAGAAGTCCTTCGTGGTCGACGCGGTGCGACCGAAGCGACCCTTCGAGGACGCGACGAAGCTGTGCTTGCCGTCGGCCAGGTTGGTCGGCTTGAAGACCAGACCGTTGCCGTCCTTGGTGCCGTCCACCTTCTGTCCGTCGAAGGTCAGCTTGACGCCGGAGAGCTTGCCGGTGACCGTGAAGGCCAGGTCCTTGATGCCATCGGCGTTGAGCGCCCCGGAGGCCATGTCCTTGCTGGACGCGACCTTCACCGAGCCACCGTTCGCCAGCGGCGAGGCGGCGGCGCCGACAACCACCAGGAGCAGCGCCACACCACCCACGACCGCCGCATTGCGACCGGTCTTGCGCTTTGACCCGCCCCCGGGCAGCCCCCCCGCGGTAGCGGGCGGAACGCCGTCAAATGCCGTCATATCCCGATTCCACCTTTACCGAGTTGTCGCTTGGACACCGCAGCGTTTCCCCGAATTCGCGCCGCGCCCTGCTGCATGATCGTGGCCTGACGTTCCTTGATCATCAAGTTACGTCTTGCTGCAAGATCAGAGTGCAGCACCGACCACGAGTAGGGGGGGAAATGCGCCGACGACGTGTCGTCCTGGCAGTGGCAGTTACCGGATTGTTGCTTTCGGCCTGCGCCAATCAGTCCGACAGCAGCAATAAGGGTGGCGAGGGCGTCAATCCCGTCGCCTCCGCCTCGCCCAGCGCGAGCGCGTCCGCCTCCAGCGGCTCGGACAGCGGTCCGGTGGGCGACCCGTCCTCGGTCTCGGCGAATGAGCTCGGTCAGGTCGCGGTGATGATGTATCACCAGATCAAAGAAAACCCGAAGGGTGACTACGACCAGACGCCCGAGCACTTCAAGGCTGAACTCGAACGGATGTACAAGGACAACTTCCGTCCCGTGAAGCTGTCCGACATGGTGCTGGGCAAAATCGACATTCCGGCGGGGAAGCACGCGTTGGTGATGACGTTTGACGACTCGTCACCCTCACAGGCGCAGATCGGCGCGGACGGAAATCCGACCGCGGATTCCGCGCTGGGCATCATGGAGCAGTTCGGCAAGGACCACCCGGATTGGCACTCCACCGCGTCGTTCTACGTCAACGACGGCTCCTTCGCGGGGGACATCAAGGTGATCACGTGGCTGGTCGCCCACGGCTACGAGGTCGGTGACCACACGCTCACCCACGCGAACCTCAAGCAGCTGTCCTCGGACGGTGTGCAGAAGGAGGTCGGTGGGGAGTACAGCAAGATCCTGGCTCAGGTGCCCGGCTACAAGGTGACCACGATCGCCCTGCCGTTCGGTATCCACCCGACGGACTCCGCGCTCGCCCACCACGGCAGCTACGACGGCGCCACGTACGACTTCGACGGCGTCTTGCTGGTCGGGGCCAACCCGTCGCCCTCGCCGTACGGCATGAGGTTCGACCCGTACAACATCCCGCGCATTCGCTCCGGTCCGGGCGGTGCGCAGCTGGACTCGGCGTACTGGCTGGACTCGTTCGATAAGAACCCGTCGGCCTGGTACACCTCCGACGGTGACCCCAACAAGGTCTCCTTCCCGAAGGCTCAGCAGGCCAAGCTGTCCTCGAAGTACACCTCCGAGGCCAACGGCTACTGACGGTTCGTCAGTCACGGGACCCAAAGAGCCCGCCACCCCTCGGGGTGGCGGGCTCTGTCGTGGGCTGAGGAGAGAAACTAGTCCGCGCGCCGGGCGCCGAAGACGATCTCATCCCAGGCGGGCACGCTGGCCCGGCGCGACCGTGCACTGCGCGGCGCGGTGGCGCCGTCGGTGCCGGTGCTCGCTGCGGGCTGCTCGGCCGCGATCGGCTCCGCCGGTGCCGGCGCCGGGGGAGCCGGCACCGGGGTCTGCTCCATGGTCGCTGCCGGTACCTCGTCCATGACGACCGGTGCCGGCGTCGGCATCGGCACTTCCATCTGCTCGCCGTGTTGGACGGCCGGACGGCGGGCGGGCACGGCGGCGGCTGCCGCAGCCCGCCGGGCGACCACGTCCGGGGCGCGGCGGGTCAGCGTCGGGTCCGGGCGGCGCGGTGCGGTCACCACCGGGGCGGGCGTGGGCTCGTCCTCCGCGCTGTCCTCGGTGTCCGGCTCGACAGCCCGAGCCAGTCGCGGCACGAAGGGACCCGCCACCGGCGGTGTGTCGATCTCCCCGGTCAGCCAGCGGGCCTCGTCATTGTCGGCGATCACGCTGCGCGCTCGCGGGTCGTAGAGGTAGCGGGCCACGTGGGTGCGCTCGGAGTGGCTGTAGGCGACCTGCACCACCCAGCGGCCGTCGTCGCGTCGCCAGGAGTCCCAACCGAGCCCCTCGGGCTTCACGCCCACCGAGGTCAACCGGTCGTCGAGGGTGTCGCCCAGGGTCATCGGGCGCACGTCGAGGCCGGGTCGGCGCACGGTGCTCTTCTGGGCCAACGTGGCGATGTGTTCACGTTCGGCGAGTACCGGACCCTCGAAGCGACGCACGCGGTCCACCGGCACCCCGGCGGCGCGCGCCACCTGCTCGGCGCTGGCCCCGGCCCGAATGCGGGCCTGGATCTCCCGCGGGGGCAGGTGCCCGTCGGCCCCGGTGTCCAACTGGCCGAGTCGGGCCCGGTCGCCGCGCACCGCGGCTCGCAGCCGTTCGTCGATCGACAGCACGTACTTCTCGCCGTCGGCCGATCGCAGAACGAGATGACTGCCCCGCTCATTGGCCGCGACCAGACGTAGATCCTGCATTTCCGCGTCCTCCTGTTACCGGGCGTGGGTTCGATCCTGGCAACCGGAGAGTTCAAAGCGCTGAAGGCGCGCGGTCGTGTCGGAGGTTGTCATAAGTCTCCCGGGGCGGGTGGTTCTGGAGTGTCTCAAGTGTCCTGACATGCGTCTTCGGCGTGGCGGCCGGCAGGATCATCGCCGTGCACCGCGACCCCGGTACGGCCCGGTACGACGCCTTTCTGCTGGTCTCGTTCGGCGGCCCGGAGAACCCCGCGGAGGTGCTGCCGTTCCTGCGCAACGTGACCCGCGGGCGGGACGTGCCCGAGGCGCGACTGGCCGCGGTGGCGGAGCACTACCAGCACTTCGGCGGCCGTAGCCCGATCAATGACCAGTGCCGGGCGTTGTGCGACGCGCTCCGCACGCAGTTCGCCGCGGACGGCCTGGAGCTGCCGGTGTACTGGGGCAACCGCAATTGGCAGCCGTTTCTTGCCGACACGTTGCGCACCATGGCCGACGACGGGGTACGGCACGCGCTGGCGCTGCTCACCTCGGCCTACAACTCCTACTCCGGCTGTCGGCAGTACCGGGAGGACCTGGCCGCCGCCCGGGCCGAGGTCGGTCCGGACGCCCCGACGGTGGACCGGATCCGGGCCTACTTCAACCACCCCGGGTTCGTGCGCCCGCAGATCGCCGGTGTGCGCGCGGCGCTGGACGCGTTGCCGGCGACGTTGCGCGCGGACGCCAGGTTGGTGTTCACCACCCACTCGATCCCGGTGCGCATGGCCGCGAGTTCCGGCCCCCTGGGGGACGCCTACGTCACCCAGCACCACGAGGTGGCCCGGTTGGTTGCCGAGGGCGTTGCCGCGGCCACCGGTCGCGCCCACGACTGGCAGTTGGTGTACCAATCCCGATCCGGGCCGCCCTCGGTGCCCTGGCTGGAGCCGGACGTGGGCGATCACCTGCGTGCGCTGGCCGCAGCCGGGGTGTCGGCGGTGGTGGTGGCGCCGATCGGGTTCGTCTCCGACCACCTCGAGGTGGCCTACGACCTGGACGTGGAGGCCCGGGCGGTGGCCGCGGAACTGGGCCTGGCGTTTGTGCGGGCCGCCACCGTGGGCACGTCGCCGGAGTTCGTGGCGGGTATCCGGGAGTTGGTCTGCGAGCGGCTGACCGGCGCCCGGCAGCGTGCTGTGCTGGGGAGGTTGGGCGCGGACCATGATGTGTGTCCGGTGCACTGCTGCCCGAACCCGCGGGCGGCGCTGCCGACCGTGGGTGGGGTGGGGGACCAATGACGACCGAGTTCGCCGAACTGCTCGGGGTGGCCGAGCAGCTCGCCGTCGCCGCGGGGCGGTTGCTGGCCGACGGTCGACCGGCCGGCCGGCTGGACGTGCAGGCCAAGTCCTCACCGACCGACGTGGTCACCGAGATGGACCGGGCTGCCGAGGCGCTGATCGCCGACGGGCTGGCCCAGCTGCGGCCACACGACGGGTTGATCGGCGAGGAGGGTACGGATCGAGTCGGGACCAGCGGCGTGCACTGGGTGGTGGACCCGTTGGACGGCACGGTGAACTATCTCTACGGCTTGACCGGCTGGGCGGTCAGCCTGGCTGCCACGGTGGACGGGGCGAGCGTGGCCGGGGTGGTCCACGTGCCCGGCACCGGGGAAACCTTCGCGGCCACCCGCGGGGGCGGGGCCACCTGCAACGGTCGGCCGTTGCGCTGCGGACCGGGCCCGACCCCTGACCACGCCCTGGTCGCCACCGGGTTCGGCTACGCCGCGAAGCGGCGCGCCCACCAGGCCGAGGTGCTCCGGCGACTTCTGCCGCAGGTACGCGACATTCGACGGTTCGGTGCCTGCGCCTATGACCTGTGCCTGGTGGCGGGGGGCCGGGTGGATGCCTATTACGAACGCGGCGTGCAGCCGTGGGATCACGCGGCCGGTGGCCTGGTCGCGGTCGAGGCGGGCGCGATCGTGGCCGGATTGCACGGTGCGGCACCCTCGGAGCGCCTGGTGCTCGCCGCATCGCCGGCGTTGTTCGGGCCGTTGCACGACCTGTTGGTGGCCGCCGGAGCGGACCACCCGGACGGTCTGGCCGAGCCTTAACCGGCCACTGTGGGTGCCCGGGGCTGTGCCTGCCGGGCGGGTGAGGCACAATCTGCCAGCGGTGCCGCGGCGGGGCGGCACAAATTCGGTCGGCGCGGCGTTGAACGGCTGCGCGGCTCGCTCGCACTGGGCACCGCCGCCCGCGGACGTACCTGGAGGAGAGCACCTACACGATGGCCACCGATTACGACGCACCCCGCAAGACCGATGACGAGCTCGGCGAGGACAGCATCGAGGAGCTCAAGTCCCGTCGGGTCGACAAGGGCGCCAGCACGGTCGACGTGGACGAGGCCGACCTGGCCGAATCCCTCGAACTGCCCGGTGCCGACCTGTCCGGCGAGGAACTGAGCGTTCGCGTTCTGCCCCGCCAGGCCGACGAGTTCACCTGTTCCTCGTGCTTCCTGGTGCACCACCGCAGCCAACTCGCCTCGGAGAAGAACGGCGTGCTGACCTGCCGCGATTGTTCCTGAGGGGGTTCAGACCTTGATCGGGGTGAGACCGGGCGGAAGCTCCCCGGTCACCCCGCGCCAGGTGACGACCGCCTGACGCGTGACGAACGTTTTCGCCACACCGATAACGGCTCCGGCCAGCAACGACCACGCCACCGCCGTGGCCAGCCCCACCTCGGGATGTTCGGGGCTGCCCGGCGGCGGCGACCCGGTCGCCCGCTGCCACGCCGAGCCCAGCGCCTTCTTGGTCACCGCAGCGGTGACCAGCCCGGCCCCCATCGCTACGGCCCGCCAGACCACCTGATTGTTCTTCGCCGCCATCTGCCCAGTCTGTCAGCCGACCGCGCGGTCGCGACCGGCACGTAGGGCGGCGGCCAGCGCGTGCGGTTGCCGGGTGGACACGTACCAGTAGGGCACTGCCCGTCGGGGGTCTGCGACGTCCACCCGCACCGCCAGCGGGAGATACCCGCGCAGCACCAATGGTGCGCGGGCGTCGGCGCGCACCCCGCGCAGCAGCCGGGCCTGCTCGGCATCCAGCGGCGAAACCGCCCCGATGCAACGCAGCTCGATGCTCTCCGGCCCGGCGCGGAAGCGGCTGTCGTCGACCACCAGATCCACCGCGCCATAGCTGAGCAGCAACCACACGACGGAGATGAGCATCAGCACCGCAGAGACCACGCCTGCGGTGGGCCCGATGTACTCCACCACCCCCAACGGCACCACGATCTGGAAGAAGACCGGGGGTACCCACCACCGATGCGGCACCCGCAACCGTTCTCGGTAGTGCTCTGTGTCCTGCACGGGCGCAAGTGTGCTGCCTGCCCCGTCGGGTGCGTCACGTCGCCCGGTTCCGGGTATGCCATACCCTCGGGCAACGTGAGCGAGCAGACGGTCAGAGCGCCGGTCGATGTGCTGATTCAGCGCCTCGACCCGGACCTGCCGCTGCCCGGATACGCCCACCCGGGCGATGCCGGAGCGGACCTCTGCACTGCGGTCGACGTGCTGCTGGCCCCCGGTGAACGCGCGCTGGTGCCGACCGGAGTGGCGATCGCGTTGCCCGACGGGTACGCCGCGTTCGTGCACCCGCGCTCCGGGCTGGCGGATCGCTACGGGGTGAGCATTGTCAACGCTCCCGGCACCGTGGACGCGGGATACCGGGGCGAGATCAAGGTGTGCCTGATCAACCTCGACCTCACCCGTCCGGTGACCTTCCGGCGCGGGGATCGCATTGCCCAGCTGATCGTTCAGCCGGTGGAGCGCGCCCGCTTCCACGTTGTCGAGCGGTTGCCGGGTTCGGCCAGGGGTGCGGGTGGGCACGGTTCTACCGGCGGGTTCACCGAGCCCGCCGGCGCGGCAGGAAGGGTGTGACGTGGTTTTTCGACGCCGGGGCAAGCGTGACGAGGTCGACCTCGAGAATGAGGAGCAGCTCGCCGAGGAACTCGAGGACGACTTCGATTCCGACGATGCGGCCGACGAGGAATTGGCGCAGTTGGGGGCGGACGAGGACGCCGACGACCCGAACGTGCCGTCCTGGCCGCGCGGCACCATCGCGGAGCGGGACGGTGGCCCCTGGGACGCCGCCGCCATGCCGGAGGACTCCGGCATGGAGCGGGTCGACCTCGGCGGCATCCTGGTGCCGATCGTGGACGGCATGGAGCTGCGGGCGGAGATCGCCGACGAGCGGGTGGTCGCGGCCACGCTGATCGTGGAGCGCAGCGCGATCCAGATCCAGCCTTTCGCCGCACCGCGCACCATGGGCATCTGGAACGACGTACGCGAGGAGATCGCGGCGGGTATCCAGCAGGGTGGCGGTGAGGTGCAGGTCGGCGAGGGCCGGTTCGGCACCGAGTTGGTGGCCACCGTGCCGGTGGCCCTGCCGGATGGCACATCGGGCTTTCAGGTGGCGCGTTTCCTCGGGGTGGACGGTCCGCGGTGGTTCCTGCGCGCGGTGATCACCGGCGAGGGCGCGGTGGACGACGCCGCCCGAGCGCCGTTGGAGGAGCTGTTCGCCGAGATCGTGGTGGTCCGCGGGGAGGACGCGATGGCCCCGCGGGATCCGATCGAGCTGCGCCTGCCCGGCGAGATCGGGGACGCGGCGGCCGAAGCCGTGGAACAGCAGGAGGCGGAGGCCGAGGAGGAGAAGCCGAAGGGGATGGACGACTTCAACCCGTTCGAGCGCGGCCCGGAGATCACCGAGATTCGCTGATGACCGACGACGATGCGGGCGGCGGCGGTCGCCTCAAGCGCATGATCACCAAGCTCACCGCGACCCGTGGGGAGCTGGAAGCGGCCGAACTGCAGCAGGGCTCCATCTCCGGCGGTGGCACGCCGATCGCGCGCTGCGCGGATCGCCAGCAGGTCACCGTGTGCGGCACCCTGCGTACGGTCACCCTGCGCCCGCGGGCCGGGGTACCCGCCCTGGAGGCGGAGCTGTACGACGGCTCGGGCACGGTTGACCTGGTCTGGCTGGGACGTCGCCAGATCGCCGGGGTGGAACCGGGTCGGGGCATCAAGGTGACCGGGCTGCTCGCATTGAGCGAGGGCCGCCCGGTGATCTTCAACCCGCGTTACGACCTGCGCCCGACCGCCGCGACCACGTGACGGAAAGCGGTACGCCCGCGTCGGCCGCGGAGACCGTGGAGCAGGTCGTCCGCGCGCAGTTGGCGGTCGCCCTGGGCGGGTTCCGCGGGTCGCTGGAGACGGCGCTGCCGACCGTTGCGTTCACCATCGCCTACATCGTCAGCCAGTCGCTGCGTCCCTCGCTGGTCATCGGCATCGCCCTGGCGGCCGTACTGGTGCTCATCCGCGCGGTACAACGCTCGCCGATGCGCTATGTGCTCAACAGCCTGTTCGGCATCCTCATCGCCGGGGTGTTCGCCGCGCGCAGCGGGCATGCCAAGGACGCGTTCCTGCCCGGCATCATCACCAACGCCGCCTATGGGTCGGCGATGATCGTCTCGATCCTCACGCGGTGGCCGGTGGTGGGTTTCCTGGTCGGCGCGGCCACCGGGGATCCCACCGGGTGGCGGGAGGACCCGGCGATGGTCAAGTTGTGCTCGAAGCTGACCTGGCTGCTGGTGCTGCCGTGTGTGCTGCGGGTCGTCATCGAGTACCCGATGTACCAGGCGGACGCGATCGGGGCGTTGGGCACCGCGAAGGTGATCCTGGGCTGGCCGTTGCAGGTGGCCTCGCTGGCCGCCATGGGGGCAGT
>DASQPJ010000058.1:0-6098 GCA_035644015.1 Sporichthyaceae bacterium | reverse complement strand
GGGGTTGGTGACGGCATCCGCGGCCTGGTCGTGCTGCCCGACGACCGGATTGTCGCCGCCGGCGCGGCCGGGCCCGACTCGGCGATCGTGCGCTACCGGGCCGACGGGAGTCTGGATCCCACGTTCGGGACGCGAGGTGTGGTGCTGACCAGAGCGGGCCTCGCCGACCACTTCTTCGACCTCGCGGTCGACCGCGTCGGACGGTACGTGGCTGTGGGAACCGCGAACTCCGACTTCCTGGTTGCCCGCTACGACGCGAACGGCGAACCCGACGAGAGCTTCGCCGACCACGGCCGCGCGACCACCGGATTCGATGCGGGGCAGAGCGACCTTGCTTTCCACGTCGAGCTGGACGACGACGGGGCGATCATCGCGGCCGGCGAAACCGGTGCGGTCGACCCCGTCGGTTTCACGGCGTCACGGTTCGCCCTCGCCCGGTACCGTCCCGACGGCACGCTCGACACCCAGTTCGGACGAGGCGGGAAGGTCGCCACCGACATCGCCAGCGGGCCGGGCGCGGCCGCCGACGGAATTCGCGGCGCCGTACTGCGCGCCGGGAAGCTGACCGTGGCGGGATTCTGCGGCGAGGCCCACGGCATCACCAGCTTCCTCGACCCGCTCGTCGGCCAGTTTTGCGTCGCCCGCTACGACGCCGTGAGCGGACGCCTGGACAGTGGATTCGGATCCGGCGGCGTGATCGTCATCGACTTCCCCGGTGGCGGAGCCGGCGCCCGGGCCATCGTCATGGCACCCAGCGGCGCCCTGACCGTTGTCGGTGGAGCCGCTGCCCCAACCACCCTGGCCTTCGCCATCGCCCGCTACCCCCGTGAGGGCACGCAGACCACCGGTGCAGGGGGGACTTGAACGAACGCGGTCGGGCATGCTGACGCGATGCAACCGACCAAGGCCCTCGGTCCCGACTTCGCCGTGCCCATCGACGACCGGTACTTCGAGGACTACGAACCCGGCGCGACTTACGAGTACGGCTACGTCGAGGTCACCGAGGACGACATCCTCGCCTTCGCCCGACGGTTCGACCCGCAGCCCATTCACATCGACCCGGAGTGGGCGCGCACCGGACCGTTCGGTGGCCTCATCGCGAGTGGCTGGCACACCGGCTCCCTGTGCATGCGCATGTACATCGACCACTACCTCACCCACGTGGCCAGCCTCGCCTCGCCCGGCGTCGATGAGATGCGTTTCGCGGTCCCGACCCGCCCCGGCGACCTGCTGCGCCTGCGCCTCACCGTGGCGGAGAGCCGCCCGTCGCGCTCCAAGCCCGACCGCGGGCTGATCTTCACCCGCATGGAGGCCATCAACCAGAACGACGTGACCGTTTTGTCGCTGCTGGTGCTGAACATGATCGCCCGCCGCCACCCCGGCTGATCCGCGTCCCCTCACGGCGCGTGGGGCTATCAGCGCCGTCGGATACCCCGAAACGCCATGAGCAGATGGCTCTGTGACCAGCGTGTGACCACCGAGGGGTGATGGAGCGTCACTTCAGTCTCGGGCGACTGGGGGCGTTGTCGGACGGCTACGGCCGCAAACCGGTGCCGGTCGCCGGCGAAGCCAACAGGTAGCTTCTGCCGCGTCTGCGGCTATGACAACCGGCGGTCACTCCCGAACCAGCTATTCGCCTACCAGGGCGACCGCCGGTTCACCCAGCGCAGCAGAGGTCCGATGGCACGTCGCCTGTGTAGCCCGCCGCTGACCACGGCAGCACGGACGCGGATGGCCGCAGCGTGCAGGTGCCGGAGGCCCACCGGCCGGGTCTCGTGGGCGCGGGCACGGCGTCGCAGATGAGCTACGCAATCGAGGCAGACGGCGGCCTCGGGGCGAGCGCCGAGACGCAGCAGGCGACTCTCTCGCTGCTGCTTGCCGCAACACCAGCAGGAGGACGAGGCATCGCCCGAGGTGTCTATGGCGGTGGTTACGTTCACCCGCGGGCCATCCTCGTCGAGGCGCGGTCCGTCTGCTGATCCGGGCGCCGCAGGATGGTGCAGATGTCCTCTTCGGCGCAGGTTGCGGGATTGGTCTCGGCGGCCCGCCGTGCCAGGGCGCGGAGCATGGCCCGAGCCGCTCGCAGGTCTGCCAGTCTCTTCTCGATCCGGTCCAGATGCATCGTGACGAGGGACGCGACCTCCCCACAGGGGGCATGGCCGCTGTCCCGGACGGCGAGAATGCCGCGGATCTCGGCCAGGGCAAGACCGGCATTTTGTGCGTCCCGGATGAAGTGAAGTCGATCGATGGCTTCGGTGGGGTAGTCCCGGTATCCGGCATCGGTCCGAGGCGGGGGAGGCAGCAGGCCACGCGTTTCGTAGAAACGGATGGTCTTGGTGGTGAGGCCGGTGGCCTCGGCGAGGATGCCGATCTGCATTGGGCCAGGTTAGGTCTTGACCTTCCACCGCGGTGGAATCCGTACGGTCAGCGGGTGCTGCTGACGGTGCTTTCCGTGCCGGGATGCCCCAACACGAACCTGCTGGTCGGCCGGGTCCGAACGGCGCTCGGGACGCGCCCGGCGGATCTCGAGGTGGTCGTCATCAACGAAGAGGATGGTGCGCGGCGCTGGGGCATGACGGGTTCGCCGACCCTGCTGGTCGGCGGCGTGGATCCGTTTCCGGCGGCCGGGCTCGAGCCGTCGGTGTCGTGTCGCCTGTACCGCTCTGCCGACAGCTCACTGTGGGGCGTGCCTTCCGTGGCGGAACTCGAGGCGGTGTTCGTGCCCCGGCCCGGGGCTCCGGCCCGCGAGGGGCGCGTTGTCGATATAGCGGGGCGTGGCGGCCGTGGACGTCTCGCGCCTGTTGAGGGTGGGCTGCGGGCCGTTCAACGAGCAACGCTGCGTGCTATGGCCGACACGGGGGTTCCGCCCTGTCCCGCCGAGGTGGACCGTGTCGCCGAACCGTTCGGGCGCAGCGGCACCGACGTGCTGCGCGCCCTTGCCTTCGAGGACTTTCTGACGCTGGATCAGGTCGGGCACCTGCGGGCGGTCTACCCCTTCTCTATTCCCCCAACGCGGCATCTCGTGCGCATGGAGGACGGCCCGCAGGTCTGGGCGATGTGCGCGATCGATGCCCTGGGGATCCCGGGCATGATCGACCGGGCGGTCACCATCGACACGACCGACCCGATCACCGCCCAGCCCATCACCGTCTGCATCCCGCGTGACGGCGTGAGGGCGGTCTCGGCCGGCCCGGTCGTGTTTGTCGGCCGACGTGGCCGCGATGGACCCGCCGAGCAGACCTGTTGCGAGGTGATCAACTTCTTCAGCTCGCGACACAGCGCGGCACGGTGGGCAGCCCTCAACGTCGATGCCGGTGGCGAGATACTGGAATTGGACGTCGCCGCGGAACTGGGTCAAGTGATCTTCGGCGGCCTCCTCAAATAGTGCGCCGCCCAATGGGGTGCCGTCACTGCATTCCTCCGAGGACCTAGTAGTAGCCTGCTCCTCGTGATCAAGCCCCGGCCGACGCTGGGTGCGGTGCCATACCTGGTTGTGGTGCTGGCACTACTACGTTGCGTGCTCGGGCTGGGTATGGCCGGCACCGTAGACGCGGCCGGGATGGGATGGCAAGCGCCGACCTCCGGTGTGCTGGCGACAAGCTCGACGCCCGCGCTCGCGATGGACATGTCCGGGGATTCGGTGGTCCTTCAGCAGGTCGCGACGCAGCTGCCGACGATCAAGACCACGACCGCGTCGGGTGGGTGTACGAGCGCGGATGGCTGCGGTGGGCGGATGGTCCCCTGCGCGACCCGCCCGGGCACCGACGTCGTGATGGTCGCGGTGGACCACGTGCCGGCCTCGCACCCCGCCCGGGCCGCGCCAGTCGCATCGAACCCACTTGTGACGCTGGGTCATATTGCCCAACCACCTGATCTGATAACGCTGGGTGTGAGCAGGGCATAGCAGCCGGTTCGCCGTTGTCGCGTTGAGCCGCGTTTTACGCGCGTGGTGCGCTGCGACCGGTCCCGCTGTCCCCGCGCCCTGAGGTGGGCCGGATCCCCTGCGAGAAGGGCTCACGCGTTCATGTCTGCGCTCACATTGTTCTTGACCGGTGTCTCCACCGGCCTGGTCGCCGGCGGTGCCTCCTGCGCCGCGGTCCAAGGCGGTCTGCTCGCGGGCGCGGTCGCCCGCCGTGGCGGGGAGCCGGCGTCCCCGTCCATCGCCGACCGGCGTACCGAACTCGTCGGTGTCGAGGCGGGAGGTTCACCAACGCCGCGCCCTGCCGACACCGCCGATCCGATCGCGGCCGAGGAACTCGACCGCCCGCGGTTGTGGCCCCGGGCCCGGTCGAGTGCGGCACCGGTGGGGGCGTTCCTGTCGGCGAAGTTGGTGTCCCACACGGTGTTGGGCGCACTGTTGGGCGCGATCGGCTCGGCAGCGCAACCCAGCCCGCGCACGCGCGCCTATCTGCTGCTGGGCGCGGCGTTGTTGATGGTCGGCTTCGGGTTGAACCTGCTCGGCGTCCGGGCGTTGCGCTGGTTGACCCCGCGCACGCCGCAGTCGTGGACGCGTCGGGTGCGCCACAGCGCGCACGGGGATTCGATGTTCGCCCCCGTCGCGCTGGGCTTGTTGACCGTGCTGCTGCCGTGCGGGGTGACGTTGAGCATGGCGTTGTTGGCGATCACCTCGACATCGCCGCTGGCCGGTGCGGCGGTGATGGGCGGGTTCGTGCTCGGCACCGCGCCGTTGTTCGCGGTGTTGGGGCTCCTGCTGCGGGAATCGACCCGGATCCTGCGCGGGCGGCTGTCCCTGCTGACCGGTGTAGCGGTGCTGGTGGTCGCGTTGTGGACGTCGCACTCGGCGCTGCGGCTGGGCGGCTGGGCGTTCCAGGGCGGGTCGGACGTGGTGCCCGTTGCTGCGGCGAGCGCGGTGTCCACCGCGACGGACGGGGCCCAGGTGGTCACCGTCGCGGTGCACGAGACCTCCTACACCCCGTCCGCATTGCTGGTCCGGTCCGGCGTGCCAACGCGACTGGTGCTGGTCACCGCGGGCATCCGCGGGTGCACCAGCACGTTCGTTATTCCGAAACGCAACCTGCAGAAGCAGCTGCCGGCCACCGGGCGCACGGTGGTCGACCTCGGCGTGCTCAAGCCCGGCGTGCTGCGCTGGACCTGCGGGTTGGGCATGTACGGCGGGCATTTGGTCGCCGGGACGGGAGCGGCATGAGCGGGTCGGTCTACACCTTCGCGATCACCGGCATGCACTGCCCGAGTTGCGGTGTGCTGATCGACGACGCGCTGGAGCAGGTGCCCGGTGTGCTGCGCGCCGGGACCGACGTGGCAGCCGAACGCGCCCGCGTCGAGGTGGACCCGGCGGTCTGCGCCGGGCCGGATGCATTGCTCGCGGCGATCACCGGCGAGGGGTACGGCGCGGTCCTGGTCCCGTAGTCCCGTAGTCCCGTAGTCCCGTAGTTCAGGAGGTAGCAGGCGTGCAGGTCTCGATGCGGCTGGGCGCGTACGCGGTCGTGCTGGTCTCGATGCTGGCCGGAGGCTGGGGTGTCGGCCGGATCACCGAGGCCTCCTCTGGGCACGCGGTGGCCGAGCCGGCCCACCGCCACGACTCGCCGTCCCCGTCGAGCCCGTCCACCGCCGGCCCGGGGGGTTCCGGTCCGATGGCGGGAATGACCGGCCCCGCAGGGCAACCGGCAGGTCTGAGTGACCGTCAGGACGGGTACCGGCTGGTCCTGACCTCGACCGAGGTGCCGGTGGCGACCGACAGCCAGTTGCGCTTCACGGTGCTGGGCCCCGACGGCAACCCGGTCACCCAGTACCAGGTCCTGCACGAGCGTGAGTTGCATCTGTTCGTGGTCCGCCGCGATCTGAGCGACTATCAGCACCTGCACCCGACCCGGGACACCGGCGGGACGTGGTCGACGCCGTTGCGGCTGCCCGAGGCCGGGACCTATCGGGTGCTGGTGAACCTCACCCCGGTCGGGCACGCCGACCCGCTGGTGCTCGGCGCGGATCTGGCCGTCGCCGGGGTGTATGCGCCGCACCCGGCGCCGGGGCCGCAGACAGCGTGGACCGAGGGTGGCTACCGGGTCGAGGCCGGTGGGCTACCCGCGGGACCCGGTTCGAGCACGGTCACGTTCACCTTC
>DASQPJ010000057.1:0-28820 GCA_035644015.1 Sporichthyaceae bacterium | reverse complement strand
GATCGCGGACACCGTCGGGCGCAAGCGGATGGTGCTCATCGGCGCGACCGGCTTCGCCATCGCCTCGGCGGTGGGTGGCGCCGCCGCGAACCCGGCGATGATGCTCGGCGCCCGCGGCGCGCAGGGCGTGTTCGGCGCCATGCTCGCGCCGGCCCTGATCTCGACGCTGACCGTCACCTTCACCGAGCCCGACGAACGGGCCAAGGCCTTCGGCATCTTCGCCGCGCTGGCGGGCTCCGGGGCCGCCCTCGGCCTGGTGCTCGGCGGCCTGCTCACCAACTACCTGAACTGGCGCTGGGCGCTCTACGTCAACATCCTGTTCGCCGCGGTGGTGGTGATCGGTGGTGCGCGCTTCCTGCGCGAGTCCACCGGTCGGCACCGGCGCGGCTTCGATATCAGCGGCGCGGTGCTGGGCACCCTCGGCCTGCTGGCCCTGGTGTTCGGCTTCGCCGAGGCACAGACCCACGGCTGGGCCGCGAGCAGCACGCTCATCTCGCTGGCGGTGTCGGCCGGTTCGTTGACCGCGTTCGTGTTCGTGGAGCGGGTCAAGGCAAGTCCGTTGCTGCCGCTGCGGGTGGTCACCGACCGCAACCGCGCCGGGTCCTACCTCTCCGTGCTGACCATCTATCTCTGCCTGTTCGGCCTCATGTTCTACCTGACCTTCTACCTGCAGAACGTGCTGGCGTTCTCGCCGGTCAAGGCCGGGTGCGCGTTCCTACCGATCACCGCCGCGATCATGGTCGCCGCCCAACTGGCCGCCCGCTTGGTGGCGCACATTCAGCCGCGACTGCTGCTGGTGCCCGGCCTACTGCTGGTCGCGGTCGGCCTGCTGTACATGACCCAACTGCAGGTCGCCTCCGGCTACGGCTGGGGCGTGGTGCCCGGCATGATCCTGGTCGGCCTCGGCATGGGGCTGGCGTTCATGGCCGGCATGAGCACCGCGACGCTCGGCGTCGACCCGGTCGACGCCGGGGTGGCCGGGGCCATGGTGAACACCAGTCAGCAGATCGGCGGCTCCATCGGCACGGCCCTGCTGAACACGGTGGCGGCCCGGGCCGCCGCGAGTTACGCGATCGCGCACCCCGGCCTGTCGAACCTGCAGGTCGCCGCGGTGGTGCACGGTGGCCACGCCGCTGTCGCGGTTGCCGCCCTTGTGGCGGTTTCGGCTGCGATGATCGTGGCAGTCGCGGTCAACGCACGACCGCGCCGCCTCTCCACCTCCGTCGCCCCGATCACCCTGGTCCCGATCGCCACCCCACACCCTGGAGCAGCGAGCATGGAGTCCTCCACCACGGCGCACGGCCGCCCGACCATCCCCCCGATGGGCAGCTACCCGCAGTCGGCCCCCTCGCCCCACGGAGCGACTCCGCCCGGGCCGGCCCTGGCCGGCCGGGTGCACGATCTGAGCGACCGTCCGGTGTCGGCGCAGTTGAGCCTGCTCGACCCGGCCGGTGCCGAAGTGGCCACCCTGCCCACCGACGCCGAGGGCGCGTTCCGAGTGGACCTGGTCCCCGGCCGTTACCTGGTCACGGTGACCGCTGCTGGATATGCGCCCAAGGCCGCTGTGCTCGAGGTGCCCGCCTCCGGTGTGGAACTGGACGTGACGCTGCTCAATGCCGATGAGCTGACCGGAACCGTGCGCGGCAACGGGGTCCCGGTGGCCGGCGCCCTGGTGACCCTGGTCGATCCCGCGGGCGGCGTGCTGTGTGCGACGCGCACCGACGCGCTCGGTGAGTACCGGCTGACCGCGCCGGCCGCCGGCACCTGGACGCTGGCCGCGGCCGCGCCCGGCGCCGGCCCGGTGGCCCGCGCGCTGCACTGGCCGCAGGACCTCCCGGTCCAGGACCTCGTGCTGGGCTCGATCGCCCGGGTCCGCGGATACGTTCGATCCACCTCCGGCCTCCCGTTGGCCGAGACCACGGTGCGACTGCTGGACGGCACCGGCGCCGCTGTCGCGGTGCGCAGCACCGGCGAGGACGGCAGCTTCGAGTTCGCCGGGCTACCAGACGGGAGTTACACCGTGGTGGCCTCCGGGTATCCCGCGGTTGCGCAGACCTTGCAGGTCGGCCCGAGCGATTCCAACGGGCAGTCCGAGATGAGCGCGGACATCACGTTGCGTCCGCAGGAAACCGCGGGCACCCGCGGCTGACGCGTTACCTATCTCGCACCCGGATGCGTTCCGGGACTCTTCTCCAGGGGAATGCTGCGACGTAAAGTGGCATTCGTCCCTGGTTTTTGCGGTGCCTGTGCGCTGAGTCACATCAGCATGTGAGACCGCTCACACATTTAATGGAGGACTCTGGCGTGACCACTGTCGACTGGAACGGCCCGTACAAGCTCTCGATCAACGGCGAGTTGGTGGACGCGCCCAGCACCTTCACGGTGTTCAACCCGGCCACTGACGGCGTCATCGCGGAGGCCCCGGCGGCCTCGGCGGAGCAGATGGAGCAGGCCATTGCGGCCGCCCGCGCCGCCTTCCCGGCTTGGTCCGCGCTGTCCTACGAGGAGCGTTCGGCCTACATCGAGCGCTACGCCGACGCCCTGGAGGCGAACCGCGACGAGTTGGCCCGCCTACTCACCACCGAGCAGGGCAAGCCACTCAAGACGCCGTCGGGCCGGGTCGGCGGCGAGGTCGAGACCGACGCGGCGATCTATTGGGTTCGCGAGGTCGGCAAGCGCAAGCTCCCCACCGAGGTCATCGAGGACACCGCTGAGCACACCGTCGAGGTGCACCACACCCCGCTTGGCGTCGTCGGCGCCATCCTGCCGTGGAACTTCCCGGTGCTGCTGGGCCTGTGGAAGGTCGCGCCCTGCCTGATCACCGGTAACACCATGGTGCTCAAGCCGGCCCCGACCACCCCGTTGACCTCGCTGCGCTTCGGCGAGATCGCCCAGGGCGTCTTCCCGCCGGGCGTGCTCAACGTCATCTCCGGGGGCAACGAGCAGGGCCAGCAGTTGGTCGAGCACCCGCACGTCGACAAGATCAGCTTCACCGGCTCGATCGCGACCGGCAAGAAGGTCATGGCGGGCGGTGCGGCCACCCTCAAGCGGGTCACCCTCGAGCTCGGCGGCAACGACCCGGCCATCGTGCTGCCGGGCACCGAGGTCACCGACACGTTGGTGGAGACCCTGTTCGAGGCTGCGTACGGCAACTCCGGCCAGTGGTGCATCGCGGTCAAGCGCCTCTACATCCACGACAGCATCTACGACCAGTTCCGGGACAAGTTCGTCGCCTTGGCGAAGTCCAAGAAGCTCGGCGACGGCATGGAGCCGGACACCGACTTCGGCCCGATCCAGAACAAGATGCAGTACGGCAAGCTCATCGACATGTTTGCCGACGTCGAGAAGAACGGCTACACCGTTCCGGTGGGCGGCAAGATCGACCAGTCGCAGCCCGGCAACTTCGTGCCGCTGACCGTGGTGGACAACCCGCCGCACGACAGCCGCATCGTGCAGGAGGAGCCGTTCGGCCCGATCCTGCCGCTGCTGAAGTACTCCACCGTCGACGAGGCCGTGGCGAAGGCCAACGAGACCCGCTTCGGCCTGGGTGGCTCGGTGTGGGGTCCGCACGCCGAGGCCAACAAGGTGGCGCTGCGGCTGGAGACCGGCACCGTGTGGGTCAACGAAATCCACGTGCACGGGATCGACATTCCGTTCGGTGGCCACAAGGAGTCGGGCATGGGCGTAGAGAACGGCGCCGAGGGTCTGGCAGAGTTCACCAACACCAAGACCCTCATGTTCAAGAAGTAAGGATCTGACGCTCAGTCAGCAGCCCGGTCCGCGCCTCGGGGGCGGATCGGGCTTCTGCTTGTGTGCTAGGACAACCCCATGGCTCAGCGCTTGGATCACGCCCGCCGATTGGTCGAGCCGGCGTTGCGCCTGGCCGTGACCCGGTTGGACCCGATCACCGCGGCCCGGGCCGGCTACCACTTCGGGTGGTTGGAGGCGGACGGCTCCGCGGCCGCGGCCGGCGGCGGCAAAGCGGTGCGGCCCGGGTTGGCCCTGCTCGGCGCCCGCGCGGTCGGGGCAGATCCCGAGATCGCGGTGCCCGGCGCGGTCGCCGTGGAGTTGGTGCACAACTTCTCCCTGCTGCACGACGACCTGATCGACGGCGACGCCGAGCGGCGACACCGCACCACGGTGTGGGCGCTGTGGGGCGGGCCGAGCGCGATCCTCACCGGCGACGCTCTGCTCGCGCTGGCCCAGGAGGTGTTGCTGGACGTGCCCGGCCCGACCGGGCCGGCCGCGGCGCGGCTGCTCGCGGTGGCCACCCGAGAACTGATTCGGGGCCAGATTCAGGACATGGCCTACGAGCGCCGCCCCGAGGTCGCGGTGACCGAGGTGCTGGCCATGGCCGAGGCGAAAACCGCGGCGCTGCTGTCCGCGTCCACCGCCATCGGCGCGGTGCTGGCCGGGGCGCCGGCCGACGCGGTGGCTGCGTTGGCCGACTACGGCCGCCACCTCGGGTTGGCCTTCCAGTTGGTCGACGACGTGCTCGGCATCTGGGGCGACCCGGCGGTCACCGGCAAGCCCGCGCTGTCCGACCTGCGCTCACGCAAAACCTCTCTACCGGTGGCCCGGGTGATCGGCGCGGGGGGCGCCGCGGCCGAGGAGGTCGCCGCGTGGCTGGCCGCGGGCACCGAGGCCGACGAGGACCTGCTGCGGCGCATCGCCGAGGTGCTCGAGGAAGCAGGCGGGCGGGCCTGGGCCCGCCAGCAGGCGGCCCGACATGCGCGCAGCGCCACGGCGTCGCTGGATCGCATCAAGGCCCCCGCCGACGTGCTCACCGAACTGCGCGAGTTGGCCGCCTTCGTGGTGGGCCGGGAGACCTGAGCGACGTCAACTCAGTCGGGGCGGGACCGGTAGCGGGCCGAGCGGCGCCGATAACGCTCGTCGACGCGCCGGCGGCACGCACGAACGATGTCGGACTGGCCCAGGCGCACCCGCCACCGCGGCGGGGGCCGCGCGATCCCGCGGGTCAGGATGGTGTTCGCGAAGGTTGCCGCGTCCATGCCGTCATGGGCGGGCAGGTTCTCGAACCAGCGCATGCTCTCCAGGCCGCGGCGCGCCATGTCGGCGAGGGAGGCTCGACGTCGGCGGTCGTACTGGGCGAGCGCCTCGGACAACTCCGGGTACCGGGACAGCGCGCGAGTCAGCACGATGCAGTCGCGCAGGGCCAACCAGGTGCCCGACGCCAGCGAGAAGTGCGTGGTGTGCGCGGCGTCGCCGATCAGCACCACCTTGCCGTGGTACCAGACGTCGTTGGTCACGTGCTCGAAGCGCAGCCAGCCGGCCGTCTGGCCCCGGGACTGACCAATCAGCCGCTGCCCACCCAGTCCGTCGGCGAAAACCTCCTCCAGGATCGTCAGGGCGTCCGGCAGCGCTGCGGTGTCCAGCCCGAGGCCCCGCCAGGTGCTGGGCGGGCACTCGACCACGCAGGTGCTCACCTCGGGCGTGGACGGGTAGGCCTGAAACCAGATCGGGCCGGCCGGCGTGTCGGCCACAGCCATGGTGAGGCTGGCGAATTTCTGGGTGGTGCCCAGCCAGATGTAGGGGTTGTGGCCGGTCGTCACCATGGTGCCGAAGTGGTCGGCGGCCGCCTGCCGCAGCCTGCTGCGGACACCGTCGGCGGCCACCACCAGGTCGGCAGCGCCGAGATCGGTGTCCGCGTCCACCGAGTGCTGGTGATGTACCCGTACGCCCAGGCCAACAGCCCGTTCGGTCAGGATCTCCAACAACGCCGAGCGCAGCAGGCTGTGCCCGTAACCACCGAAACGGGCGGGGCGACCCGTCGGTAACCGCACCTCGCGTTCCTGCCACCGCACGCACGCGGCCTCCACCGCGCGGGCACTGACCGGGTCCTGCTGATGCAGCAGATCCAGCAGGTCGTCGTGGAAGGTCACTCCCCAGCCGTAGGTGGAACCGGCCGCGTCGCGCTCGTACACGGCAATCTCGTGAGCCGGGTCGGTCAGCTTCGCGGCGATCGCGAAGTACAGGCCCGCCGGTCCCCCGCCGACACAAGCGATGCGCACCCGGCCAGGATGCCTGATCAGCCGGCGGGCTGCATCAGCGCGAACACGCCGCCGACGGGGTGCGCCACCGTGGCGATCACGCCAACGCCGGGCACCGATTCGGGCCCGAACAGCGCCTGGCCACCGGTGCGGCCGGCCTTCTCCAGCATCGCCTTGACGTCGCTGACCAGGAAATACACGAACCAGGCGTCCGGAGCCTGGTCGGGCATGCCCGGTGGGCGGCCCATCAACCCGGCCAGGCCGCCGGACTCTCCGCCCTGGACCACCCAGTAGTCCCCGTGGCCCATATCCATGCCGTTGTAGTCCCAGCCGAACACGGCGGCGTAGAACTTCTTGGCCGCCTCGATGTCGGAACTGATCAACTCGTTCCAGCTGTAGGTGTTCGGCTCGTTGACCACGTCGGCGCCCTTGCGGGCGAGCGGCTGCCACAGCCGGAACACCGCGCCGGTCGGGTCGGCGATGACCGCCGTCCAACCCACGTCGAAGATCTGCATGGCGGGCATCAGCACCGTGCCGCCGGCCGATTCGACCGCGGCGGTCGTGGCCTTCGCATCGGCCACGCAGATATAGCTGTTCCACGCGGTGGGCAGGCCCTCCATGCCCGGCGGTAGCCCGCCGAGCCCGGCGACCACGTCGCCGTCCTTGGTCAGCAGCGAGTAGATGTGGCCGCCGTTCTCGTCGCGCATCTCCTCGACGCCCCAGCCGAACAGGTCGGTGTAGAACGCGGTGGTACCGGCCACGTCGCCGGTATTCACGTCGACCCAGCAAGGGGTTCCGGGGGCGTAGCTGGTGCGCTTCGGCATGGGCTCCTCCTCCTCGACGGTGCTGTCCGCACCCTAGGTCTGCCCGCCGACGCGCTCGGCCAACACTGCTCGCTCGTACCATGAACGTGAGACGTCGGGAGGACGGACCAATGAGCGAGCTGCGATCGCGCACCACCACTCACGGCCGCAACATGGCCGGTGCCCGGGCGCTATGGCGTGCTACCGGCATGACCGACGGGGATTTCGACAAGCCGATCGTGGCCGTGGCGAACAGCTTCACCCAGTTCGTGCCGGGCCACGTGCACCTGCGCGACATGGGCAAGCTGGTCTGCGACGCGATCGCCGAGGCCGGTGGGGTCGGGCGCGAGTTCAACACGATCGCGGTGGACGACGGCATCGCGATGGGCCACGGCGGCATGCTGTACAGCCTGCCCAGCCGCGAGCTGATCGCGGACTCGGTGGAGTACATGGTGCAGGCGCACGTGGCCGACGCCCTGGTCTGCATCTCCAACTGCGACAAGATCACGCCGGGCATGCTGATCGCCGCGATGCGGCTGAACATCCCGACTGTGTTCGTCTCCGGCGGGGCGATGGAGGCCGGCAAGGCGATCGTGCGGGATGGGGTCGCGCGGCCGAAGCTGGACCTGATCTCGGCGATGACGGCGTCCGCGGACGAATCGGTGTCGGATGAGGACCTGGCCGACATCGAACGCTCTGCCTGCCCGACCTGTGGGTCGTGCTCGGGCATGTTCACCGCGAACTCAATGAACTGCCTGACCGAGGCACTCGGGCTGTCCCTGCCGGGCAACGGGTCGACGCTGGCCACCTCGGCGGCGCGTAAGGGCTTGTTCCTGGAAGCGGGCCGGTTGGTCGTCGAGTTGGCGAACCGCTTCTACGGCGAGGACGACGAGTCGGTGTTGCCGCGCTCGATCGCCACCCGCGAGGCGTTCTCCAACGCCATGCGCTTGGACATCGCGATGGGCGGGTCGACGAACACGATCCTGCACCTGCTGGCCGCCGCGATCGAGGGCGAGGTGGACTTCGATCTGGCCGACATCGACGAGCTGTCCCGCCACACCCCGTGCATCTGCAAGGTGGCCCCGTCCACCCCGCTGTACCACATGGAGGACGTGCACCGGGCGGGCGGAATCCCGCGCATCCTCTCCGAACTGGACCGCGGCGGGCTGCTGCAACGCACCGTGCACACCGTGCACTCCCCCGACCTGGAATCCTGGTTGTCCCGGTGGGACATCGGCCGCCCGGACGCGCGACCCGAGGCACTCGAGCTCTTCGCCGCAGCGCCCGGCGGGGTGCGCACGGTCGAGCCGTTCAGCTCGACAGTGACCTGGGCGACGTTGGACACCGACAAGGAAACGGGCTGCGTGCGCGACATCGAGCACGCCTACAGCGCCGATGGTGGATTGGCCGTCCTGTACGGGAACCTGGCGCCGGACGGCTGCGTGGTGAAGACCGCCGGCGTGGTGCTCGAGCAGCTGTATTTCAAGGGTCCGGCGAAGGTGACGGAGAGTCAGGACGACGCGGTGACCGCGATCCTGGCCGGCACGATCGTGGCCGGCGACGTCGTGGTGGTGCGCTACGAGGGCCCCAAGGGCGGTCCCGGCATGCAGGAGATGCTGTACCCGACCTCGTTCCTCAAGGGCCGCGGATTGGGCGCGAAGTGCGCGCTGGTCACCGACGGCCGGTTCTCCGGTGGCACCTCGGGGCTGTCCATCGGCCACGTCTCCCCCGAAGCCGCCCGCGGCGGGGCGATCGGGCTGATCGAGGAAGGCGACCTGATCGAGATCGACATCGCCACCCGGTCTATCCAGTTGCTGGTGGACGACGCCGAACTGGCCGCGCGTCGGGCCACCCGCGAGGAACTCGGCTGGGAGCCACTGAAGCGGGAACGCCCGGTGTCCGCCGCGCTGCGGGCCTACGCCGCATTGGCGTTGTCCGCGGACAAGGGCGCCGCGCGTCACGTGCCCTGACGGCGCGAGGTCAGCCCGTGGGCAGGGGTGCGTACACGGTGCGCGCGAGCACTCGGTGGCCCGCGGCATTGGGGTGGTCGCCGTCGGCGGCAAGCAGCGAGGTCGGGTCCTTGTGCCCATCGGCGCCCTTGAACGCCTCGTAGGTGGGCACGAACACGGCGTCGGCGGACCGGGCGGCGGCTTTCAGCGCTCGGTTCGCCCACGTGGTGGCGGATTCGGCGGCCGCGACGCCGACCGCGCCGTAGTCGCGACGCGCGACCCGACCGTCCTCCACCACATTCCAATAGCCCAGCACCACGATCTTGACCGGGCCGTCGTGCAGGGCGCGAATCTGCCGGATCGTCTTTTCCAGGTTGCTCTGCACCTGGCGCGCCACCGGGCGGTACGCCGCGGTGGTGCTCCCGCCGCGCTGGACGTGGCAGAACGGGCGGTAGAAGTCGTTGGCGCCGATCATCAGCAGCACGGTGGTGGCGTCGTCCAACGCGCGGCGCACGTCGGGTTGCTTCAGCTGCTCGAGCACGTCCTCGGTCTCCGCACCGCCGCGGGCCAGGTTGGTCACCGCAGCAGTGTGGTGGGTGCGGTGCGACACCAGGTCGGCGTAGCCGGCCACGAAGTTGCGGCAATCGCAGGCCGACCCGGCGGGCACGGAATCACCGAGGGCGACCACGACGGCGTGGTGGCCGGTTGAGATGACGGGCGGGACCGTGGACGCCGGCACGTGGGCGTGGCCGACCATGAGGGGCGGCGCAGCGGCCGCGCCGCCGGCGTGGGTGGTTGCCGCCGCGGCGACGGCGCAACTCATCGAGGTGAGGGACAGCGCGGTCACCAGAACGCGACGCAGGTGGTCCACGCGTATCCGCATCCCGCCCCCGTCGGATGTTGATCAACTCGCTGCGGTGCCACCTTTCCCTGATGGCGGCAAATAATCCCGGAGGCACGCCGGCTGCCGTGGCGAGCGTTGTCCACAGCGCTCGAGACGTTGTCGGCGTGGCCGGTTAGCGTCGAGCCCCATGGAGACCACGGGGGAAGTGGCGCAGCGCGCCTTGGGTTCGGTGCTGGCCGCCCTGTCCGGGCCGGAGGCGGTGCCGCGCCCGGATCAGGTGGCGGCGGTCGGGGCGTTGCTGGACGGGCGCCGGGTGCTGCTGGTGCAGGCCACGGGCTGGGGCAAGTCCGCGGTGTACTGGGCCGCGTCCTCGGCGTTGCGCGCGGCCGGGCGCGGGCCGACGTTGGTGATCTCGCCGCTGCTGGCGCTGATGCGCGACCAGGTCACCGCGGCGCAACGGGCCGGTCTGCGCGCGGCCACCGTCAACTCGGCGAACGTCGATGACTGGCAGGAGGTCTTTGACGCACTGGCCGCCGACGCGCTCGACGTGTTGCTGGTCTCCCCCGAGCGCCTGGCCAACCCGAACTTCGCCGATCGGGCGCTGCCGCTGTTGGCGCGTGCGGGCCTGCTGGTCGTCGATGAGGCACATTGCATCTCCGACTGGGGATTCGACTTCCGCCCGGACTACCAGCGGCTGACCCGCCTGCTGGCCGGGATGACCGCCGGGGCGCCGGTGCTGGCCACCACGGCGACCGCGAATGCCCGGGTGACCGCCGATGTCGCGGCGCAACTCGGCGAGCAAACCCTGGTGCTGCGCGGCCCACTGGCCCGGTCGACACTGCGGCTGGGAGTGGTCCCCGGTCTGGACGGGGTGGCCCGCTACGCCTGGGTCGCCGACGCGCTGCGCGAGCTGCCCGGGTCGGGGATCGTTTATGCGCTGACGGTGGACGCGGCGGAGTCGTTGGCCGAGTTCCTGCGTGTGCAGGGGCACAAGGTCGCCTCCTACACCGGGCGGCTGGCCCCGGAGGAACGCGCCAGGGTCGAGGCGGCGCTACGGTCCAACGAGGTCAAGGCGGTGGTCGCCACCTCGGCGTTGGGCATGGGCTACGACAAGCCCGACCTCGGGTTCTGCGTGCATGTCGGCTCGCCCGACTCCCCGGTCGCCTACTACCAACAGGTCGGCCGGGCCGGGCGGGCGTTGCCGCCGGAGTTGGCGGCCGCCGGCGCGGTCGGGGTCCTGCTGCCGGCCGCCGAATCCGATCCGCGGATCTGGGAGTACTTCGCGACCGCGACGATTCCCGACCCGCGCGCGGCCCGCCAGGTGCTGGAGTTGTTGGCCGGCGCCGAAGGACCGCTGACCGTGCCGGCGATCGAGGCCGAGACCGGGGTGCGCCGCGGGCGCCTGGAGGCGCTGCTGAAGACGTTGCGGGTGGACGGGGCCGTCGACCGGGTCGGCACCGGGTGGGTGGGCACCGGCGCGGAATGGAGCTACGACGCCGCCAAGTACGAGCGCGTGGTGGCCGCACGCCGGGCCGAGGCCGACCTGATGCGCACCTACGCGGGCGGCGGCCGCTGCCTGATGCAGGTGCTGATCGAGGCGCTGGACGACCCGGACGCCGGGCCGTGTGGGCGTTGCTCGGTGTGCACCGGTGAGCTGCCCGGGCCGGGCCGCACCCCCGGCGCCGCCGCGACGGCCGCTGCCACCCAGTACCTGAGGGGTCGTCAGTATGTGCTGGAGCCACGGCAACTGTGGCCGTCGGGGTCGGGGCGTCGCGGCAAGATCGCGGGCCTGGCGCCGGGGCGGGCGGTGGCCTTCGCCGACGACCCGGCCTGGTCGGCGGTGATCGCGGAGTTGGCCGGGGCGGACGCCGAGCCGTCCGAGGAACTGCGCGGCGGACTGGTCGACGTGCTGAAAGCGTGGTCCGGCAACTGGGGCGAGCGCCCCGTCGCCGTGGTGCCGCTGCCGAGCCGCTCCCATCCGCGCCGGGTCGCCGGGATGGCCGCGCACATCGGGGCCATCGGGCGATTGCCGGTGCTCGACGTGCTGCGCGCCACCGGCCCCGCGCCGGCCCCCGAATTGGCCTCCGCGGGCCGCGTCGAGTCCTTGCTGGCCGGGCTGTCGCTGGATCCGGACGCACCGCCGATGCCGGAAGGCCCGGTGCTGCTCATCGACGACGTCTCGCGCACCGGCTGGACCCTCACCGCCGCCGCCGCGCTACTGCGGGACGGCGGCGCCGGGCCGGTACTGCCGTTGGTCGGGCACCGGCGGCCGTGACCGGTGGGACCTTCGGGCGCGGCGTCGCTAGCCCGTCGGCACAGGCGCATACACGGTGCGCGCAAGCAGTCGATGGCCGGCGGCGTTGGGGTGGTCCCCGTCGGCGGTGAGAAGCCGGGTCGGGTCCTTGCGCCCCTCGGCGCCCTTGAACGCCTTGTAGGTGGACACGTACATGACATGGCCGGACCGCGCGGCGTCCCGCAGCGCGTGATTGGCCCACCTGGTCGCGGACTCGGCGGACGCGACGCCGGCCGGACCGTAGTCACGACGCCCGACCCGCCCGTCCTCGACAACGTTCCAGTAACCCACCACCACGATCTTGACCGGACCCGCCTGCAAGGAGCGAATCTGACTGATCGTCCGCGCGAGGTTGATCCGCACTCGCTGGGCCGCAGCGCGGTACTCGGTGGCGGCGCTCGCACCGCCCTGGACCCGCCGGAACGGGCCGTAGAAATCGTTGGCGCCGATCATCAGCAGCACGGTGGTCGCGTCGCTCAGCGCCTGACGCACCGCCGGCAGGCGCAACTGCTCGAGCACGTCCGCGGTCTGGGCGCCGCCCTGCGCGAGGTTGGTCACCCCGGCGGCGTGCGGTGCCCGGCGCGACAGCAGGTCGCCGTAGGAGGACACGAAATTGCGGCAAGCGCAACCCGACCCGGCGGGCACGGAATCACCCAGCGCGACCACCACGGCCCGGTGGTCGGCTGCGAGCGCGCTGCGTGACAGGGCGGCGACGCCGGTCGGCGTCGCTGTCACGCTCGGCGGCGGAGCAGCCGCGTGGGGGCTGTGCGCGGAGGCCACCGCGGCTGTTGTGAAACTCAGCGAGGTAAGGGACAAACCGGTCACCAGGGCGCGGCGCAACTGGTCCTGGCGTTTCCCCATCCGGACCCCCGTCGGACGTTCGGCAATTCGTCTGGTGCCAGCCTTCCCCGGCCGGGGCGATTAACCCTGCAGGCACGCCCGATCGGGCGCGTCCGGGTTCAGCGCACCTCGACGTGCACCACCCGGAAGGTGCTGGTGACGGCGAACGCGGCCGGGTCCTCGTTGGCCGCGGTCAGTTCGGCGAGCGACACCTCGCGCAGCGCCGACCACGCGGCGTCGTCGAGGGCCCGGCGCCCGGCCCGCCAGGCGGGGTGTTCGAGTTCCGCGGTGTCCAGCCACGCCTGCGGGGAGGCGGCGCGGAAGGTCAACGGGTGCGTGGCCCGGGTGGGTCCCAGCGAGTGCACCGCGAACAGTGCGTCGATGACGTCGGGGTCGCTCCAGTTCGTCGGCGCCGGGCCGGCCGGGGGTGGCGCGCCGGCGGACACCGCGCGGCGCAGGTGGCCCCCGGTGCGGAAGATCGCACCGTCGCTGGTCCAGGCGGTCAGCACGATGCGCCCGCCGGGGCGGGTGACGCGGACGAGCTCCGCCACCGCCGCTGGGCCGTCGGGTTCGAAGATCACCGAGAACACGGCCAGCGCCACGTCCTGCGTGGCGTCCGCCACCGGCAGCGCGGTGGCCGTGCCCGCCCGGAAATCCAGGGCCACGCCGAGCTCCGCGGCCCGGCCCCGGGCCACCTCCAGCAGACGGAGCGCGGGGTCGACGCCGAGCACCCGGGCGCCCCGACGTGCTGCGGCCAGGGCGGCATTGCCGGTGCCGGTGCCGACATCGAGGACGGCCTCACCGGGTTGGATCGCCGCCGCGTCCAGCGCGGCGGCGGTCGCGGGCAGCAACTCCCGCGCGGTGTTCTCGTAGCACCCGTCGTCCCAGTTCAGCCCGCCGGTCATGCCGCCGGTCTTCATCGCTCGCCCCTCCTCCGTAGCGTCCGACGCGGCGCCGATGATCGGCTCGCAAGCTCGCCGATGGGCGTCCTATAGACCGCAGTTCGTCGGACGCAACGGGGGTTATTTCAGTTTCCGCGCGGCCTTGCGCACCGCGGCAGCGGCGTCGGCCAGCGCCCGCTCGTCCACGCCGCGGCCCAGGGCGCGGCCGGCCAGCAGACCGAACGGGTACCCGTTCTCACCCGCCCCGTGTGCCGCGACCGCCAGCTCGCGCAACACCGGCACGGCGACCACGGCATCCTGGTGCTCGCCCAACAGGTCCTGCAATTCCTTGGTGTGCTTCACCAACGCCGCGGCGCCGGGGACCGACGACCCGACAGCCTCCGCGGCATAACGCAGCCGCTTACCCGCCTTGCGGGCCTCGTGCAGTTCTCCGTCGCGACCGGCGCCGCCCGTCGCGGCGGCCTTCAGATGCCGTTCCACCCGACGGTGAGCGTGCGTCAGTTCGCCGCGCAGCACCGCATCGGCTTTGCGGCCGGCCGCCGGGAGGGTCGGCGGGTCGGCGAGCACCCCATCGAGCGCCGCCAGCAACGCAAGGTGGCGTTCGCTGTTCAACGCCGTCAGCACCTCGGCGCGGGCCTGTGCCTCGCGGGGCGCGAACCAGCGGGTCACTCGGGCCTGGACCGGGCCGAGCGCGTCCTCAGTGGGCAGCGCGGCCAGCTCCGCGACCAAGCGTTCGCGCAGCACCTCCAGGTCACGCGCGCGCCCGGCGGCCTCGCCGAGCCAACGCAGCTCCTCGACCAGCGGCTGCAGTCGGTCCCGATCGAGCACGGTGCCGAAGGCCTGCAGCGCGCTGCGGGCGCGGCGGGCGGAGACCCGCAGTTGGTGCACCGCGTCGTCGGTGTCCCGGCGCACCTCGAGGTCGCTGCGCCGGATCGCGGCGATCTGCGCGCGCAGGTAGGCCAGCACCACGTCGCCGGCCGACGGTTTCTTGCCGGGGGGCTCGGGTTGGCGGGGCAGCCGCGGACCGAGGGCCTGGGCCAGCTTGGAGGCGGATTTCGAGGGCCGGACACCCGCCTTGCGCAGCACCGTGTCCGCCCGGTCGAGCAGGTCCACCTCGCCGTGTGCGCCGAGCTCGACCTCGAACTCGCGCCAACTGCGGTCTGCCCCGTCGGGCAGCACCCGGGCGGTGACCCGGTCGTCGGTCACCATCAGCAACGCGCGGCCGCCATCGTCTTTCCACTGCAGCATCGTGCGGTGCGTCCGCAGGGACGCGATCGGCGCGAGTTCCGCACCGCCGGTGAACGCGCGGAGCAGGTCGACGAACTCGGCGGGCGGAAGGCCGGGGTCGCCGTTCGGGACGGATCCGGGCGGGTCCGGCACCTGCAGCTCGTCTCGCGAACCCTCGCCGGCCGGCAGCTTGACGTGCCAACCCGCTTCGTCGTCACCGGTCCGGTGGCGCATGGTGATTGCGGCCGACGCCAACCGCAGATCCGGGGTGTCGACGTAGGTCGCGACCAGGTGCTGGTCCTCGGTGTGCGGTTGACCTTCCCCGAACAACGCCGCCCAGCTGGGCATCTCGGTCTCGCTCGTCGCCTCGTACTTGCGTTCGGTCTCGCGGTGCGTGACGGCCATGTCCGCAGCCTGCCCCGGGCACGCGAACAACACACCAACAGCCCCCGTTGCGTCCGACGAAACGAGCGCTATAGGACGCTATTCGTCGGACGCAACGGGGGTTCGGGGGTCCGGGGGTTCGGGTCGTTAGATGGCGACGAGGCCGCCGTCCACCGGCAGCACCGTGCCGTGGATGTTGCTCGCACCGGGGCCGGCCAGGAAACCGATGGCGGCGGCAATCTCCTCGGGCTGGCCGACGCGACCGGACGGGGCCGGGGCGGCGATCTGGTCGAGCAACTCGCCCATCGGGTCGGTGCCCTCGGTGCGCACCGGGCCGGGGCTGACCGCGTTGACCCGCACCCCTGACGGCCCGAACTCGGTAGCCCAGGCCTTGGTCAACAGCTCGAGCGCCGCCTTGGTGGAGCCATAGGCGCCGCCGACCGCCATACCGACCGTGGCGATCCGGGTGGTGACGTTGACGATCGCGCCGTGGCCACGGGTGGCCATGGCCGGCGCGAGGGCCTGGACCAGCAGGAACGGCGCCTTCACGTTGACCGTGTAGACGAAGTCCAGCGTCTCTTCGCTGATCTCCGGGGTGAGGCCGAACGGGAAGACCCCGGCGTTGTTGATCAGGATGTCGACGTGTCCGCCGCCGAGCTCGTTGGCACGCTCGGCCAAGTCGCGCACGTTGCTCGGGTCGGTCAGGTCGGCAGCAACGAAGTCGGCCTTGCCGCCGGCCGCGCGGATCGCCGCGACGGTGGCCTCACCGCGCTGCTCATCGCGCCCGGAGACGATCACGTGGGCGCCGAGGTCGGCCAGGTGCAGGGCAGTGGCGCGCCCGATCCCACTGGTGGAGCCGGTGACGAGGGCGGTGCGGCCGGCAAGAACTGCGGACATGAGGTGCTCCCAGGACTGGAATGAACGTTACTGGAATGAACGATCCAGAGCCTGCAACACCACGAGTGGAATGTCAATTCCAGTTTCCGGTAGACTCGCCAATGTGGCGACCGACATCGATCCGGGCGGCCCGCGATTGACCGAGCGCGGGCGGGCCACGCGCGCCCGGATCGTGCAAGCGGCAGCGGACCAGATGTTCCGCCAGGGGGTGGCCGGCACCTCGATCCCCGACGTGCTGGCTGCGGCCGAGGTCAGCGCCTCGCAGCTCTACCACTACTTCGCCGACAAGCAGGACCTGGTGCGCGCGGTGATCGCGCACCAGGTGGAACTGGTGCTCGACGTGCAACGCCAGTTCCCGCTGGACAGCCTGGCGTCATTGCGCATGTGGCGGGACGCGGTGATCGCGCTGCAGGACCGCCGGGAATGCCAGGGCGGGTGCGTACTGGGATCGCTGGCCACCGAACTCGCCGACGGCGACGAGGCCGCCCGGGCCGCACTCGCCGACGGCTACGCCCAGTGGGAGCAGCGCATCCGCGACGGTCTGGTGGCCATGCGCGAACGGGGCGACCTGCGCCCGCCCGCCGACGTCGACCGCTTGGCCGTGGTCCTGCTCGCCGCGCTGCAGGGCGGCCTACTGCTCACCCAGGTGAGCCGGGAAACCACGTCGCTGCGCATCGCGTTGGACGCGGCGATCGCGCAGGTCGAGGCCGAAACCGTGGCTCAGTCGGGGTAAACGCCGCGCACCTTCTCCACGGTGGTGCGCAATACGAAGCCGGCCGGGGCGCCGGGGCCGGGGAAGGTCACGTCCGGGCCGAGGTAGACGTGCGCAAGCTTCTGCAACAGCTCCGCCCCGCCGCCCTCGGTGAGCTTGGCCCGACCCTCGATCACCAGGTGGTGCTGGAAGCCGCTGGGCGCGATGCTCGGTAGCTCGATGCTGATCGACACCCTCGGGTCGCGGGCCACATTGCGCAGCTTGCGGTAGCCGTCAGCCAGGTGCGCGCAGACCACCTCGCCGTCCTCCTCCCCCACCCAGACCACGGTGGAGTGTGGGCTGCCGTCCGGGTTCAGGGTGGTGATGTGGCCGAGCTGCGGACCGGACAGGAATGCATCGACGATCTGCGGGGTCAGCTCGCTCACCGGGGCCTCCGAACTATAGGACGATCGTCCTAACCTGCCGGGTGGCCGGCTCGCCGTCAAGCATTTTCAGGACGGTCGTCCTAATCTGTCCCCATGGCCCTCGATACTCGCGCCCGCATGATCGCCACCGCCATGCGCCTGTTCCAACGTGACGGTTACGCGGCCACGGGTTGGCGCGGCCTTGTTGACGCGGCCGGCACCCCGTGGGGATCGGCCCACCACCACTTCCCCGGCGGCAAGGAGCAGTTGGGGGTCGAGGCGGTGGCGCTCGGCTCGGCGGGCGTACTCGCGGCGTTGGAGGAGTGCTTGGCACGCAAGCCCGACGTGGCGGACGCGGTGCAGGCCTGGTTCGCTGTCGCCGCCGAAAATCTGACGGCAAGTCAGTACGAGTGCGGCTGCCCGGTGGCGACCGTGGCATTGGAGACCGCGACCACGGTGCCCGCCCTGGGCGAAGCCTGTGCGACCGCGTTCCATTCCTGGGCGGACCGGCTCACCACGGCGCTGGTGGAGGCGGGACTACCCAAGCGCCGGGCGGGCGACCTCGCGTGTCACACGGTGGCCGCACTGGAAGGGGCGCTGCTGCTCGCCCGGTCCTGGCGCGACATCCGCCCGTTACAAGCGGCTGCGCAGAATGTGGTCACTCTGATCCGCATGGCACAGGAGGCATCGTGAACCGTGACGAGGTGACCGCGGCCATCGTGGCCGCCCGACTCGAACGTGGCATCAGCTGGCAGGAACTTGCGGACCTCACCGAACGCCCGGTGGTATGGCTGACCGCAGCCCTGCTCGGCCAGCACCCGATCCCCGCCGGCGAGGCCAAACTGGTCGTCGACGCGCTCGGCCTGAACCCCGCGGTGATCCCGATACTGGGCGCGGTGCCGGTGCGCGGTGGCGACCCGGCCCTGGCCGCAGATCCGACGATCTACCGCTTCCACGAGGCGCTGTCGGTGTACGGGCAGGCGTTGAAGGAGCTCATCCACGAGCAGTTCGGCGACGGCATCATGAGCGCCATCAACTTCAGCATCGATCTGCAGCGTAAGGAGCTCGACGGCGCGGCCCGGATCGTCGTCACCTTCGACGGCAAGTTCCTGCCCTACGACTGGACCGCCGGCGCCTGAACGACACCGCGCCAGCGACCGACCGGTTAGGCGTGGCAGCTCAGCGGGCGTCCGCCGTTGAAGGTCACCATGTCGGCCAACGCGGCGCGCAGATCGATCGTCCCGCCGGGTTCCACCCCACCGAGTTCGGCCATCGCCCGGTGCAGGTTGCCGACCAGGCGCTCCGGATCGGACAGCCCGGCGAACTCCGCCAGGTCGGTCTGCCGGGCCGCCTCCAACGGGCTCAGCCCGGCCGAGCGCGCCTGCTGGGCCACGCCCAGCACGAAGCGCACGTAGGCGGCCACCCGGTCGATCGCCTCCGGTCCGCAGATCGGGCCGTGGCCGGGCACGATCGTGCGCGCATCGAAGCGACGCAGGAACTCCAACGCGTCCAGCGCCCCGGTCAGCGAGCCCATCAGCAGGAACGGCGTGCCGCCGTTGAAGATCAGGTCACCGCTGAACAGCACCTTGCGGTCCGGGATCCACACCACCGCGTCGTTGGTGGTGTGCGCCGGGGTGTTCGGGTGGATGACCTCGCAGCGCAGGTCGTCGACCCAATGGGTGACCCGCTCGGCGAAGGTGAGGAACGGCGGGGCAAGGTCGATGTGCCCCCAGTCCACCTCGGTCCAGAATGGCGCGGAGAACGGGGTGCCGAAGCCCAATAGGGCGTCGCGGGCGCGGTCCTGGGCGACGATCGTGGCCTGATCGAACAGGTAGTTACCGAACGTGTGATCGCCGTGGTGGTGAGTGTTGATCAGCGTGCGCACCGGTGCGGAAGAGACCCGTCGGATCGCCTCCTGCAGTGCCCGGGTGCGCCGTTCGGTGGCACAGGCGTCGATCGCGGTGACCCGGCGGCGGCCCACCAGGAAGCCGGTGTTGTTGATCCACCAGGTGCCATCCGGTTGCACGTAGGCGAACACACCCTCGGCGACCTCGGTGGCGCTGCCCAGCGCCCCCGCGTCGTGTCCGAGGCCGCTCACGGTTTCGGTGCCTTCCCGAGCAGTACCGGGTTGACCGCCGCACCCATCCGCTCGGCGAGGAGGGCCAGCGACTTCATCGGCCGGATCATCACCTCGAAGCGCGTGATCAGCCCGTCGGCATCGAAGGCGATCATGTCGATGCCCTTGAGCTCCAACTCCTCGAGGCGGGCGGAGAACTCGAGCACCACGTGCTGCCCGTCGTCGGTGGCGAAGCTGCGGTGATACGTGAAGTCGGTGGCCAGGACGCCCACCGCGGTCTGCAGGACGTGGGCCACCGCGACCGGTCCGGGATAGGGCGACCAGAACGCCGGTGAGGAGAACGCGACGTCCGGGTGCAGCAACTCCGCGACCTCGGTCAGGTCGTTCGCCGCGACCATCGCGTGCCAGCGCTCCAGCGTCTTGGCGACCGGGTCGGACACGTTGTGCAAGGCGCTCACGAGTGCCTCCTCCTCGGCGTGAGCGCCGATCATCTCAGCCGGTGCGGGCCAACCCCAGTGGCGTGTAGGACAAGCCGGGGAAGACCGTGGCCAGTGAGCCCACCCCCAATCGCTTCTGCACGACCTCGCCGCAGATGTTGAACGGGTCGTTGAGGCCCGCCACGTCCCCGGCGTCGAGGTCCGCGGCGGAGGTCAACGGGGTCCACTTGCCGTGCACCGTCTTGCCGACCAGCCCGCCGCCGAGTAACCAGACCAGGCCGCCATGACCGTGGTCAGTACCCGCGGAGGCGTTCATCGCGACCCGGCGGCCGAACTCCGACTGCACCACGACCGTGACCCGGGAGCGCCGCGTCGGCCCCAGATCGGTGAAGAACGCCGCGAGGGCCTGCGCGGTGTTGCTGAGCAGCGCATCGAGGCCGTTGGCCTCGGTGGTGTGGGTGTCCCAACTGCTCACGTCCAGCGTGGCCACCTGCAGGCCGACCTCGGCCCGCAGGATCGCGACCAGGTCCTTCAGCGCCGCCGCGGTGGGACCGGTGGGGTAGACCGCAGCGTTCTGCACCGTGACCGCGGCGCGGATCGCTGCGGCGGTCGCGACCGCGGACAGCGCCGTTGGCACATCCTCACCCAGTGGGCCGCCGATCCCTCGGTACAGCGCACTCAGCGCGGTCATCGCCGGGGTCCGGATCGCACCGGTGCCCGGGAAGTCGAAGTCCGCCAACGACGACATGGCGATCTTCGCCTCGTTGCCGGCCATCGACATCGGAAGGGTGAACCCATCGGCCAGCGCGCGGAACGTCGTGCCGGGACCCAGCTGGGTGAGCACCCGGTCCAACCAACCGGTGCTCACCGTGGTCGACCCACCCTGCTCGACGAACTGCTGCGCCTGGAAGTGACTGCGCGACACCCCGGGGTTGCTCACCGCCGGGACGAACGCCATTTCACCCGTGGCCCACAACAGTTGATGCAACGGCGCCATGGCCTTGTTCAGGGCCCAGCCGCCGGTGCCGTCCAGCCCGATCGCCTCGCCGTCACCCGGTACCAACGCAGGCCGCACCGTGCGCAGGTAGTTCACGCCCAGCGACGCGGACTGCGGCGACAGAATGCGCAGCCCGTCCGCGCCGCCGCGCAGGAAGATCACGATGACGGTGTTCCCGTTCGATGGGGCCGCGCCGAGGGCGATCTTGGTCGTCACCACTTGGGAGCCGACCACCGAGGCGCCGAGTGCGCCGATCCCGGCCAGGAACCGACGGCGGGTCAGATTGTTCTCACCGAAGGGCATGTGACGGTCCGTCCAGGATGAGGGCGACCAACGCGGGCAGCAGGGCGTGCAGGGTGGATCTGGCCATCGGCGTGGTAGCGGACTCGGCCAGGAAGGTCTGCAGCGCCGCCGCGTGCGCGGTGGGCAGCGGGGCCCCGGTCAGCCGAACCCCGAGCCGGGCGATGGCGTCGCCGCTGTTGGCGGGCGTACCCCCGTAGAGGGTGGTCTTGTTCGACTTGGCGAACGCGTTTGTCCAGGAGTCCGCGGCCAGCCCGAGATGGTGCAGCCAGAGCATCAGCAGGGTGCTGGCCGACCGCCATGCGGTGGCCACGTCGGGGTAGCCGTCGGGCGGGCCCCAGGCCAGCGGCTGGTTGCCGACCTGTTGGGTCATCGTCTGCAGGTACTTCAGCGCGGCGCCGATCGAGGCGGGCCGCACCTCGAGGATGCGCATCGTCGCGATGACGTTCTCCGCCGGCCGGCGCACCTTGTGGCCGCGGGAGGCCCAGAACTCCTCCGAACGCAGGATGGTGTCGAGCATTGGCAGGATCTGGGTGCCCGAACCGAGGTAAGCCGTGGCCACCGCGGTCACCAGGGCGTGCGACGGCCTATCGGACACCAGCCGGATGCACAGCTTTCGGGCCAACCGCTTGGCCGTCGACGGGTGAGCGGCCAGGTAGCGCAACAGCGCGTCGCCACCGACCTCGCCGTCCGCCGTCGAGGAGTTGGGATGACGGAAGCCGAGCACGGTGACCCCGCCGGTGCCGTGGATCGCCGGGTTGTAGGTGTAGTCGAAGGTGCGGGAGCTCACCGTGCGCCCGGTGAGCAGCTTCGCGACGTTCTTCACGTCGGCCTCGGAATACACCAGCCCGACGGTGTGCAACTCGAGCAGTTCGCGGGCGTAGTTCTCGTTGACCGCGCTCTTGGTGGACTGGGCAAGGTCCAGATAGAGCAGCATCGCCGGGTTGCGCGCCGAGGCGAGCAGCATGTCGGTGAACGACCCCATGGCGTGCTCGCGGATGACGTCACGGTCGAAGGTGTGCCGGGTGACCCACAGGTCGCCACGGGGACACACGACGTTGAGGTGGTTGGTGAAAAAGTCGACCAACACCTCGTAGAGCTGCGCCTTGCTCCAGACCTGCAGCCCGAGCGTGGTCTGGGTGAGCTGGGTCATCACGTCCCAGCCGTACTTGTTGCCGCCGAGCTTGAGCAGCGTGAACGAATCCGCCGGGCTCAGACCCAACCGGGTGGCCTGCGCGGCCACCAACGGGTCGCCGGTGTACCCGGCATAGGTGTGGCCCGCGGCGATCTGCGCGCTGATCCACGCCGGAATTCCGTTCCGGGCGATCTCGGTCCGCGCGGCGGGCGTGGGGCCGAAGGCGAGTCGGGACAACACGTGGTCGGTCGGATTCCACGCCAGTGGCGCCTTCGCGGTCTTCGCGCTCTTCTCGATCGCATCGGCGATCGTCGGATAGATGGTTGTCACAAGCGGCTCCCCGGGGCCCGGCCGCGTGGGGTGCGCCCGGGATCAGTGGAAGACGACCGTTCGGTTGCCGTGTACCAACACCCGGTCCTCCAGGTGCGCGCGCAGGCCGCGGGCCAGCACCACCTTCTCGATGTCGCGCCCTTTACGCACCATGTCCGCCACGGTGTCCGAATGGTCGACCCGAATGACATCTTGTTCGAGGATGGGGCCTGCGTCCAGGTTCTCGGTGACGTAATGGCACGTCGCTCCGACGAGCTTTACCCCGCGCGTATGTGCTTGGTGGTAAGGCTTTGCGCCGATGAAGCTCGGCAGGAAACTGTGGTGAATATTGAGCATTCGCCCGGCCCACGCCTCACACAGATCCGGCGGCACGATCTGCATGAACCGCGCCAGCACAATCGCGTCGGGCTGCTCGGCGTCGACGATCTTGCGCACCTCGTCGAAGGCGATCCGCTTGCCCTGCGCGCCGGGGTTGAACGGCACATGGTGGAACGGGATGTCGTGCGCCCGGGTGATCTTCTCCAGCTCGGTGTGATTGCCCACCACGGCGCGCAGGTCCATGTCGAGCTCACCGCCCGCGTGCCGGCCCAGGAGGTCGTAGAGGCAGTGCCCCTCCTTGGACACCAGCACCACCACCCGCGGCGGCCGCCCGGTGTCGGAGACGCGCCAGGAATTCGCCGCGTTGAACTCCGCGGCCAGCGCTCCGAACCGCTCGCGCAGTTCGTCCACCCCGAACGACAGCGAGTCCGCCCGGACCACCTGCCGGGTGAAGAACCAGTTGGAATCCGGGTCGGCGTGATACGCCGCCTCGGTGATCCAGCCACCCGCCTCGGACAGGAACGCGGCAATGCGGGCCACGATGCCGGTGCGGTCCGGGCAGCCGAGGGTGAGGACATAGTGCGAGCTCATGCCCCCAGTGTTCCGGATGCGGCCGGTCAGCCGGTGGGCCGCATCAGCATCACGCCGTCCAGCACCAGCACGAGCACCACCTCGCCCGCGTCATCGGTCAACTCCGAACGAGTCACCATCAGCGCGTCGCCGCGTTCCGGACGCAGCGTCACTTCCTGCACGACGAGCTTGCCGGTCAGCGTGGTGCCGGGTCGTACCGGCCGGCGCAGCTCCAGATTCATGGCGCGCCCGGCCTTCACCGCGGTCCGCGACCACACGGCGTCCACCACCAGGCGCTGGTAGACCCCGACGGTCTGCACGCCGCTGGCGATGATGCCGCCCCAGGGGCTGGCCTCCGCGGCGGTCTTGCTGACGTGCATCAGCTGCGGGTCATACTCGCGGGCGAAGCTGATGATGTCCGACTCGGTCAGCGTCAGCGAGCCGAACTCGAACTCCATGCCCGGCTTGAAATCCTCGCCGTAGAGCAGATCCTTGCTCATTCACCACACTCCCCCGCTCGGACCCGACCACCCTATGCAGAAGATGGAACGGTGCGCCCGACCCTCCGCCCCGCCGGGTTCGACGACCTGGACCAACTCGCCGTGTGCCAGACCGCGTGCTGGCGGGAGACGTTCTCCGCGGTGGTGCCGGCTGAGCACCTGGAGGATCCACGCTACGAGCGGGTTCGCCGACAGGAGTGGGCGGCGCGGCTGGCCGCGGGCATCACCGTGTGGCTGGCCGAACTCGATGGCGAGATCGTCGGCTTCTCCTGCGGCGGGCCCAGCCGCGATGCCGAACCCGCCACGCCGCTGGAGCTGTACACGCTGTACCTGCGCGCGTTCGTGCACGGCGCCGGGTTGGCCGATCGACTGATGGACGCGGCCATCGGGGACGCCGCCGCGTCATTGTGGGTGTGGGAGGGCAATGCCCGCGCTCGGGCGTACTACGCGCGCCACGGGTTCACCCTGGACGGCGTGGCCAAGCCGGACGGGCCCACCCGCGCGCCGATGCTGCGGTTGGTGCGGCCCGGCCTCAGCCGCTGATCGACTCCAGGAACCGGGCCACCCGGTCGCGCACCCCGGCCGGTCGGACCGGGAACTCCCCCGCGGCCAGGCTGACCAGGTGTTGGGCGGTGGAGAACGCGAGGTCCGCCTCGGGCAGCAGGTCCGCGGGGCGCACCTCGAACCGCTCATGAGCCAACGAACCCAACTGGGTGTCACCGCGGTCCAGCGACAGCAAGGTGGCCCCGGCCCGGCGGGCGTCCGCCAGCCTGGTCAACAGATCCTCGCCGGCCTGTTGCGGGGCGACCACGAACAGCGTGTCCCGGCGGCCCGCCTCGACCAACCGGGAGAGATCCACTGCCAGGTGCGCGGGTGCGCCCTCGGGCACCGAATGCCGGACCAGCGTGGGCGCGAGATTCGGCATCCCGATCGCCCTGGCCTCGTCGGACAGGTGCGCGGTGACGTGCCAGGGCTCGTAGTCGGGGGTGCCGACCAGGAACAACCCGCCCGGCGTGGCCCGGCGCAGCCCGAGGGCGATCAGTCGGCTGCGACTGACCCAGTCGGTGTCGGCGAGCAATTCGCGCAGGGCGCGGGCGCGTTCGGCATCCACACCCAGCGGTTTATCACCGGGATGGCGCTGCGCCGGGTAAGGCGCGCAGGAACGTGAGCAGTGCCGGGTTGGCCTGGTCGGGGTGGGTGAGGTTGGCGGCGTGCGCGGCGCCGGCGATGGGCACCACGCCGGCGCACCCGGACAGGCCGGCGGCCAACGTCTCCGCGAGTTCCATGTCGATGGCGCCGTCCTGCGTGCCGTGCACCACCAACGCGGGGCAGGTGATCTCGCCGAGCCGGTCGGTGATGTCGTCGCGGCCGAGCAGGCAGCCGCCCGGCTCGCGCAACAGTTCGCGATCACGGGCCTGCCACTTGGCGATCCAGTAATCGTCGTGCGCCGGGTCGTCGATGATGATCCCGGCGATGATGCGGGCGAGCTCCTCGCCCGGGCCCACGTTCACCCAGGCCTCGATCATGTCCCCGTACAGCTCCACCTTGTCCGGCTCCTCGGCGCCGGCCTGGGTGTCGATGAGCACCAGGGCGCGCACCCGGTCCGGGGCCAACAGGGCCACCCGCAGCGAGCAGAACCCGCCCTGGGACATGCCGCCGATCACTGCCCGATCCAGGCCGAGGTGGTCGAGCAGGCCGAGGCAGTCCCGCGCGTTGTCCCAGTAGTCGAACGGCTTGCCATCGAACTCGGTGTCGCCGAAGCCGCGGGCGTCCCAGGCGATCACCCGGAACTCACCGGACAAGGCCTCGACCTGAGGCGAGAACATTTCATGGTCCATCAGGAAGCCGTGCGCGAACAGCACGGCCGGGCCGTCGCCGCCACTGTCGGTGTAGAAGATCCGTTGTCCGTTGATCTCGGCGACGGGCACCTCAGTTGGGCCAGACCGGCTTGCGCTTCTCCAGGAACGCGGCCATGCCCTCCCTGGCGCTGGGCGAGGCCGACATCGCGGTCATCACCTCGGAAGCGATTTGGTAGGCGTCGTGCTCGGGCCGGTCCAGCTGGGCGTAGATGGTCTGCTTGCCCACGCCCTTGGCGGTGCGGCTGCCCCGGGTGGACAGCGCCATCAGCTCGTCGACCGCGCTGTCCAGCTCCTCGTCGGGCACCGCGTAGTTGATCAGGCCCCAGGCCGCCGCGGTGCGCGCGTCCACCGGCTCCCCGGTCAGCGCGAGTTCCATCAGCCGCTTGCGCCCGATATTGCGCGCCACCGCCACCGCCGGGGTGTGGCAGAACCAGCCACCCTTGCCGCCGGGCAGGCAGAAGCTCGCGGAGAACCCGGCCACGGCGAGGTCGCAGGACGCAACCAGCTGGCAACCGGCCGCGGTGGCCAGCGCGTGCACCCGGGCGATGACCACCTGAGGCACCGACTGAATGGTGCTCATCAACGCGGTGCAGACCCGGAGCAGCTCGCGCACCCCGATGAGGTCGCGGCTGGCCACGTCGGCGAAGTCGTGCCCGGCGCAGAACACCGGGCCGTTACCGGCCAGCACAATGCCCATCGCATCGGTGTCCCCCACCTCGGTGAACGCGTGCCCGAGCTCAATGAGGTGCTCGAAGGACAGCGCGTTGCGCCGGTCGGGCCGGTTCATCGTGATGCGCACGATGTCGGCGTCCCGCTTGATGGTCAGGTACCGATAGGCATCCATTGTCCAAGCTTAGGGCCGCGGCCCCCCGACGAAGATCCAAGTGCGGGGCAAATACGCGGTACGGGCATGATGTAGGACCACCCGCACATGAGAGGGGCCCGCTTCATGAGCGACCCGGGAACCACCCTGCTCGGCCGCCCGCTGGACGACCCGGACCTGCTGGCCGCGACGGCCGGCGCACCGGACTACCCGATCCTGCCGAACGCGACCGTGCTCAAGATCGGCGGACAGTCCGTGCTGGACCGGGGCCGCTCGGCGGTTTACCCGCTGATCGATCAGATGGTCGAGCTCAAGACCGAACACCCCCTGTTGATCGGCACCGGCGGCGGCACCCGCGCCCGGCACGCCTACACGGTGGGCACCGGGTTGGGTCTGCCCACCGGGGTGCTCTCCGACGTCGGGTCCGCGGTGGCCGGGCAGAACGCCCGGATGCTGGGTTACCTGATGGCCCGTTACGGAGTACCGACGGTCGGCAACGAGGCGTTCAGTGCGCTGCCGTTGTATCTCTCCGAGGTGCACGCGGTGGTCTTCCCCGGCATGCCGCCCTACGGGATGTGGCACCCCACCCCGGAGGAGGGATTGCTGCCGCCGTATCGCACCGACGCCGGGGTGTTCCTGATCGGCGAGGTGTACGGCTGCAAGCAGCTCATCTACGTCAAGGACGAGGACGGCCTGTACACCGCCAACCCGAAGACCAACCCGGATGCCACCTTGATCCCCCGGGCCACCGTGGACGAGGTGGAGGCGATGAATCTGCCCGACGTCGTCGTGGAGCGGCCCGTGCTGCGCATGCTCAAGTCCGCCCGCTACATCCGCTCCATCCAGGTCATCAACGGCCTGACGCCGGGCAACCTGCGCCGCGCGGTCGAGGGCGAGCACGTCGGCACGATCATCACTGCGGACTGAGGAGTCGGACATGGCCGAAACTTTCGGGGTCAAGGACGTCGAGTCCACGCTGGCCCGTCAGACCTTGCTCGACGCCGACCTGGTGCGCCCGGTGAATCGGGACCCGATCCGGCTGCTGCCCTGGCTGGACGTGGTGGTGCTGGGTGGTCGTGTGATGGACCGCGGCGGCAAGACGGTCACCACGTTGGTCGGTGAACTGCGCAAGGCGATGAAGTCCCACCGGATGCTGGTGCTCACCGGGCCGGGCATCCGCGGCCGGCACGTGCTGGGGGTTGGCCTGGACCTGGGCCTACCCACCGGCGTGCTGGCCGGGTTGGTCGCCGCCGAGGCGGAGACCAACGGGCACCTGCTCGCCGGACTGCTGGCCGCCGACGGGGCCTCCTATGTGCCGCACGCGACCGCCGGCCACCAACTGTCCACCCACCTGGCCGCCTGCCCATTGGTGGTGTCCAACGGTTACCCACCGTTCGGGCTCTACGAGCCGCCGCCGCCGGCGGGCAAGCTGCCGCGTTACGGGTCGGACGCCGGCGCGCTGCTGCTCGCCGACAGCTATGGCGCGAACCAACTGATCTACGTCAAGGACGTGGACGGCATCCATGACGCGGACGGCAAGACGCGCAAGAAGATCACCACCACCGAGGCCGCCGCGCTGCGCACGCTGCCGGTCGAGCGCACGGTGTTGGAGCTGTTGGACCGGGCCAAGCACGTGCGCAGCGTCCGGATCATCAACGGCCTGAAGTCGGGCACCCTCACCGACGCGCTGGCCGGCAAGAAGATCGGCACCCTGCTCACCGCGGACTGACCTTGTGCTGAGTCTGCGTCAGATTGCGATCACCACGGACTTTGTCTGGGTGTAGGCGTCGAGCACCTCGTGCCCGTGCTCCCGGCCCCAGCCGGACTGCTTGAAGCCGCCGAAGGGCAGCGCGGCGTCGAGCACGTTGTAGCAGTTCACCCACACGGTGCCCGCCTGCATCCGCTCGGCCACTCGGTGCGCCTTGGACACGTCGGAGGTCCAGATGCCCGCGGACAGGCCGTACGGGGTGTCGTTACCGGTCGCGATGACCTCGTCGATGTCGGTGAACTTGGTCGCCACCACCACCGGGCCGAAGATCTCGTCGGTCACCACGCTCATCTCCGGGCGCACGTCGGTGAGCACCGTCGCCGGGTGGAAGTAGCCGCCACCCTCCGGCACCGCGGAGCCGGTCAGCGCGGTGGCGCCCGCGTCCACGCCGGCCTTGACGTAGCCGGAGACCCGCTCGAACTGCTCGGCGGAGACCAACG
>DASQPJ010000056.1:0-20142 GCA_035644015.1 Sporichthyaceae bacterium | reverse complement strand
CGCAACGAGATCCAGATCGTCGAGACGATCCTCGCGCTGGACCCCGACGACCTCTACGACGTGGTCGCCATCAACGGCGCGTCGATGTCCACCCAGCTGTCCGGTATCCCGTTCTCCGGCCCCATCGGCGGCGTCCGGGTGGCCCTGATCGAGGACCGCTGGGTCGCCTTCCCGCGCCACTCCGAGTTGGCCCGCGCGGTGTTCGACATGGTCGTCGCCGGTCGTGTCCTCGAGGACGGTGACGTCGCGATCATGATGGTGGAGGCCGAGGCCACCACCGAGACCATCGAGCTGATCGCCAACGGTGCCACCGCACCGACCGAGGAGGTCGTCGCGGCAGGTCTGGAGGCGGCCAAGCCGTTCATCGCCCTGCTGTGCGCGGCCCAGCGTGAGGTTGCCGCTGCGGCGGCGAAGCCAACCGCCGAGTTCCCGGTCTTCCTGGACTACCAGGACGACGTGCTCGAGGCCGTGAGCGCCGAGGCCGGTGGCCAGCTGGCCACCGCGATGGCGATCGTCGGCAAGCAGGAGCGCGAGACCGAGCTGGACCGGGTGAAGGCGGACACCATCGCCAAGCTCGCAGCCCAGTTCGAGGGCCGAGAGAAGGAACTGTCCGCGGCGTTCCGCTCGGTCACCAAGAAGACGGTGCGGTCCCGCATCGTCAAGGACAAGGTGCGCATCGACGGCCGCGGGTTGCGCGACATCCGCCAGCTCGAGGCCGAGGTTGAGGTCATCCCGCGGGTGCACGGTTCGGCGTTGTTCCAGCGCGGTGAGACCCAGATCCTGGGCGTCACCACGCTGAACATGCTGCGCATGGAGCAGATGATCGACACGCTCAACCCGGAGAAGACCAAGCGCTACATGCACAACTACAACTTCCCGCCGTACTCGACCGGGGAGACCGGCCGGGTGGGTTCGCCCAAGCGCCGCGAGATCGGTCACGGCGCACTGGCCGAGCGGGCGATCCTGCCCGTGCTGCCCAAGCGCGAGGAGTTCCCCTACGCGATCCGTCAGGTCTCCGAGGCGCTGAGCTCGAACGGCTCGACGTCGATGGGTTCGGTCTGCGCCTCCACGCTCTCGCTGCTGAACGCCGGTTGCCCGCTGAAGGCCCCGGTCGCCGGTATCGCGATGGGCCTGGTGTTCGAGGGCGGGGAGTACGTCACCCTGACCGACATCCTCGGGGCCGAGGACGCCTTCGGCGACATGGACTTCAAGGTGGCCGGCACCAAGGATTTCGTGACCGCCCTGCAGCTGGACACCAAGCTGGACGGCATCCCGGCCTCGGTGCTCGCCGGCGCGCTGACCCAGGCCCGCGAGGCCCGGTTGCACATCCTCGACGTCATGCTCGAGGCGATCGACGGTCCGGACGAGATGAGTGAGTTCGCGCCGCGGATCATCACCATCAAGATCCCGGTGGACAAGATCGGCGAGGTGATCGGGCCCAAGGGCAAGATCATCAACCAGATCCAGGCAGACACCGGCGCCGAGATCTCGATCGAGGACGACGGCACGATCTACGTCGGGGCCACCAACGGCCCGGCGGCCGAGGCAGCGCGGAACACCATCAACGCGATCGCGAACCCGACCATGCCGGAGGTCGGCGAGCGCTACCTGGGCACGGTGGTGAAGACCACCACGTTCGGTGCGTTCGTCTCCTTGGTGCCGGGCCGCGACGGGCTGCTGCACATCTCGCAGTTGCGCAAGTTGTCCGGTGGCAAGCGGGTGGACAACGTCGATGACGTGCTCGCGGTCGGGTCCAAGGTGCTGGTCGAGATCGCCGAGATCGACCAGCGCGGCAAGCTCTCGCTGATCCCGGTCATCGAGGGCGAGGCCGCGGGGTCCGACAGCGAGGCCGCGGACGCCGACGCCGAGTGACGAACGCCGACCTCACGCAGCAGCGTCCGGGCACCACCCGGACGCTGCTGCGCGCCGGCGCGGACGGCGGCGCGGTGCGGCGCACGATGCTCCCCGGCGGCCTGCGCATCATCACCGAGGAGATGCCCTCGGTGCGTTCGGCCACCTTCGGCATCTGGGTCGGGGTGGGCTCGCGCGACGAGACGCCGAGCCTGGCCGGGGCAACCCACTACCTCGAGCACCTGCTGTTCAAGGGCACCCGGCGGCGCGACGCGTTGGCCATCTCCTCCGCGTTGGACGAGGTCGGTGGCGAGATGAACGCGTTCACCTCCAAGGAGTACACCTGCTACTACGCCCGGGTGCTGGACCGCGACCTGCCCCTGGCCATCGACGTGATCGCCGACATGGTCACCTCCTCGCTGATCGCCACCGCCGACGTGAACGGCGAACGCGGCGTGATCCTCGAGGAGATCGCGATGAACGAGGACGACCCGGCCGACGCGGTGCAGGAGGCCTTCGCCGGGGAGTTGTTCGGGGACAGCCCGTTGGGCCGCCCGATCCTCGGCACCGTGGCCTCGATCAACGCCCTGACCCGCACCTCGATCAACGGCTGGTACCGGCGACGTTATGTGGCCCCGAACATCGTGGTCACCGCCGCCGGGAATCTGACGCATCGCGAGGTGGTGCGCGCGGTGACCAAGGCTTTCCGTGCGGCCGATGCCCTGGGCCCGGACGGCGGCGTGCCCGCCACCCCGCGTACCGGCGCGCAGCGACTGCGCGGCCGCGCCGCGGTGCGGGTTATCGAACGCCCCACCGAGCAGGCCAACCTGGTGCTGGGCATGCCCGGCATGTCCCGCACCGACGACCGCCGCTTCGCCCTCGGGGTGTTGAACAGTGCGTTGGGCGGGGGGATGAGCTCTCGACTGTTCCAGGAGGTTCGGGAGAAGCGCGGACTGGCGTACTCGGTGTACAGCTTCGCCGCGCACTACGCCGAGCTGGGCATGTTCGGCGTCTATGCGGGTTGCCTGCCGCAGAAGATCGACGAGGTGCTCGATGTGTGCCGCACCGAGTTGGCCAGGGCGGCCGCCGAGGGCATCACCGAGGAAGAGCTGCGCCGTGGCATCGGCTCGCTCAAGGGCGGCTACGTGCTCGGCCTGGAGGACACCGGGCAGCGGATGACGCGGCTGGGCAAGTCCGAGTTGGCCTACGGGGAACTGCTGTCCATCGACGAGATGCTGCGCCACATCGACGCGGTCACCCTGGACGACGTGCGCGCGGTGGCCGCCGACCTGTTGGCCGCCCCACAGACTCTGGCCGTGGTCGGGCCGTTCGACCCCGACCGCGACTTCGCCCCCGCCGCCTGAGGCACTCATCTTCGTCCGGCGTTTCGGGCTATCAATGCGCCTGGATGCCCCGAAACGCCGGACGAAGATGGGGTTGGGCAGGATGGGCCTGTGACCATCAACGTCGGCGTGCTCGGTTCGGCCGGGCGGATGGGTGCGGAGACCTGCCTTGCGGTCGAGGCCGCCAAGGACATGAACCTGGTGGCTCGCGTGGACCAGGACGACCCGATCCAGGCTCTGGTGGACGCGGGTGCGCAGGTCGTCGTGGACTTCACCCACCCGGGCGTGGTGATGGGCAACCTGGAGTACTGCATCGCGCACGGCATCTCCGCGGTGGTCGGCACCACCGGCTTCGACGAGGAGCGACTGGCGCAGGTGCGCGCCTGGTTGGCCGCGCAGCCGTCGGTGGGCGTGCTGATCGCGCCGAACTTCGGCATCGGGGCGGTGCTGATGATGCGCTTCGCCGCGCAGGCCGCACGGTTCTTCGAGTCCGTGGAGATCATCGAACTGCACCACCCGGACAAGGTCGACGCGCCCAGTGGCACTGCCGGGCGCACCGCCCAGCTCATCGCCGATGCGCGGCGCAGCGCGGGGCTGGGTCCGATGCCCGATGCCACCCGCACCGGGCTGCCGGGCGCCCGCGGTGCGGACGCCGACGGGGTGCGGGTGCACGCGGTGCGACTACGAGGTCTGGTCGCGCACCAGGAGGTGCTCTTCGGTGACGAGGGGGAGACGCTGAGCATCCGGCACGACTCCCTGCACCGGTCCTCGTTCATGCCCGGCGTGTTGCTCGGCGTGCGTCGGTTGGCAGCCGGGGCACCGGGGCTGACCGTCGGGCTGGAAGCGTTCCTCGATCTCGACGGCGAGAGTCACTGACGTACCGTCACTTCCCTTGCGCCACTTGAGTCACACCGGTCACGAAGCATGGTTGATCATGACCGAACTCCGACCGTGAGTTGTTCTCAGCCAACGCGGCAAATGCCGCATTGCACGGATAAGGTTCGGCTACCCCCCTCCGCCTGCGATCCGTGATCGCATGACCCATGAGGTTTTCGCATGACCCTTCGCGCCCCCCGACGTCTCGCAGCGATGATCGCCGCGCCGGCGCTGTTGGCGGCCGGTGTGGCCACCGCGGCACCCGTCGCAGCCGCCACGAAGGACCCGGACGTCCCCAAGTACAAGGGCTCCGCGATCGCGCTGCGGGTCCAGGTCGGCGTGGGTGGCCAGACTCTGCTGGACACCGTGCTGCCGGCACCGGTCAGGTTCCCCACCGGTGGTACGACCAACCTGCTTGAGTTGCCGAAAGAGCTCTCCCAGGTGGCCACCCTGCAGGTCTTGAACGAGACCGCGGGCATCGGGCGGAACAACATCTTCGCGGCCAACGCGCACACCGCGGGCCTGTCCGTGCTCGGCGACCTGGTCGGCGCGCTGGTGCTGAACGCGGATTGCTCCGCGGACCGGATGAACGTCCGGGGGGACTCGCAGGTCGCCGGTCTGTCTCTGCTCGGCCAGAAGATCCCGGTGGATCCCGGCCCCAACTTCAAGGTGGAGATCCCGGACGCGCTGAAGGCGTTGATCAGCGGCGGCATCTACATCGACGAGCAGAAGGACCTGCCCGGCGGCGGTAAGCAGATCCGCGCCCTGCACGTGCACCTGGTGGTGGTGCCCAGCGCCCTGCAGACCGCGCTGAACTCCGCGCTCGCTGAGGTGCGGGCGGTGGCCGAGCAGTTGACCACGGTGGTGGAGCACGCCACCGGCGAGACGCTGAACACCCTGCTCGGCCAGACCCACGGCGTTGGCGAGGGCACCCACGGAGCGCTGGCGCAGAAGCGGGTGCGCGCGGCCGCCGCGGCCAAGCACGATGCGAAGCCGATGGCGCACGCCAAGGTCGCCGCCCCGGTGCGCCCGGTCGCGCCGCAGCAGGCCGCCGCGCCCGTTGCTCCGGCCGCGCCGCAGCAGGCCGCCGCGCCGGCTGCCCCGGCCGCGCCGCAGGCGCCCGACACCGCCTCGACCACCACCGCGCAGACCACGACCGAACGGAAGGCCGACGGGGCGGCGATCGACCGCCACGCCGCCACCGAATCCGCGACACAGGCGGACGCGGCCACGACACAGGCCGACGCGGCCACGGCGCAGGACCAGGCCATGGCTGCGCGGGCCGAGCGGGGCGCCAAGACCACACAGCAGGCGCAGGGCAGCACGCAGACCGACACCACCGAGCAGCAGGCCTCCGCCGCCAACCAGCAGACGGCCGCCGAGTCGGCCGCGGCCACGCAGCGCGCAGCGACCACCGAGCGCACCGTCCAGGCCAATCGGGACGCCCAGCAGGCCACCGCGGCCAAGGCGGCCACCACGCGCGAGGAGACCCGGGCCGGGTACTTCGCGCACAACAAGTCCGACGGCGCCGACCTGCGGGTGGCCGACCGGGCCTCCGCGCCCGTGGCGGCCCCGGCGGATGACGACATCGCCGGTCTGTTGGGCGTCGATGTGATCGTCAGCCAGGTCGACTGCACCGGCGCGGACGTCGTGCTCGCCAAGCACAAGCGGGAGCTGCCCAAGACCGGTGGCGACAGCGCGGTCTCCCGTGACCTGGCCGCCAGTGGCCTGGCCTTGCTGGTGATGGGTACCGGCGCGGTCTACATCACCCGTCGCCGCGCGCGTCACCACCTGGGCTGATTACGAACGCGACGGCCGGGATCCGATCTGTCGGACCCGGCCGTCATGCTGTGCCCGATGAGTTACGGCGTGGGGAGCGGAGGCCGGGTGGACGAGGCGAGCGTCGAATTTCGCAGCGCGATGACCGTCGAATTGGTGAAGGCCACGGCTTCCGATGGGGACGTGCTGTTCGCCGCCCGCGTGTCCACCAAGGGTGAGCAGTCCCGGGAGGACGTGGACGCCGACGCGTCGCGCTCGGTGGGACTGATCCGGTACCTCATGCGCGACCGGCACGGCAGCCCGTTCGAGCACAACTCGATGACGTTCTTCGTCGAGGCGCCAATCTTCGTCTTCCGCGAGTTCATGCGGCACCGAATGGCGTGCGTCACCGGTGACGCTCAGGTCGTCCTGTGCGATCAATATGGGAAAGGGCTGCGCACGCGCACCGTCCGGCAGATCTGGGAAAACTGGCACTTGGGCCTCCTCGACCACATGCCGGGCGGCAATGGCTACAAGACGCGGCGAAGGCTGCTTCCCTCGTCACGACAGATTTACGCGCGTGTCTACAACGAAGACACCCTGCTGCCGCAGCCCGGACGCGTGCTAGACGTGATCCAGGCCGGCGTCAAGCCAGTCGTCGAGCTCACCACCCGAGCGGGACGCACATTGCGGTGCACTGAGGATCACCGCGTGCTGACCGTCGACGGGTGGAAGCGCGTCCACGAAGTCACCGGCACGGATTTCCTCTTGCGGGCGGGTAAGCGCGCCATCCGCGACGAGGCACCGATCCCTCCGATGCTGCGCCGCGGCATCGGCGTGTGGACCAGCGGCCTTCGAGACGTGCTCATCGAGCCGATGGAGGAGTGCTACCTCTGCCACGGCAAGTTCCCTCGTGAGGAAATGGTGCTCGATCACGAGATCCCGGTCGCGCAGGATCTCACCAAGGCGCTCGACGTGAGCAACCTGAAGCCCGCCTGCCTGTCCTGTCACCGGCTAAAGACCAACGGCGAACAGATCTACGCCCAGCGACTGGGTTCGCGTTCGGCGGCCGTTCCGGATCGGCTCGCATCGATCGTGCCGTGCGGCGAGGAAATGACTTACGACCTGGTCATCGACGAACCGTGGCACAACTATCTGGCCAATGGCCTTGTGGTGCACAACTCATACAACGAGGAGAGCGGCCGATATCGAGAGCTGCGGCCCTTGTTCTACGTTCCGGGGCCGGACCGGAAGCTGAGGCAGGAGGGGAAGCCGGGGGCGTACCACTTCGCGGACGGCACGCAGGAGCAGTACGAGTTGGTGGATCGGCTCACCCGGGAATCCTGCGCAGCCGCCTACGCCGCCTACCAGGAGATGCTCGCCGCCGGTGTGGCCAGGGAGGTCGCGCGCATCGTGCTGCCGGTGACCACCTACTCGTCGATGTACGTGACCATGAACGCGCGATCGCTGATGAATTTCCTGTCGCTGCGCACCAAGCGGGAGGACTCGGCGTTCCCGTCTTTCCCGCAGCGAGAGATCGAAATGGTCGCCGAGGAGATGGAGCGCTACTGGGCTGAGCTGATGCCGCTCACCCACCAAGCTTTCGACGGCAACGGCCGGGTCGCGCCCTGAGCGCGGTATACGTGCGCGGGGCCGCTAGCTCGTGCGGGATACTGCGACCATGACTGGCCCCACCGTGACCCTCGCGACGCCCTTCGGGCGGGTGCTCACTGCGATGGTGACCCCGTTCGACGCCGACGGGGAGCTGGACACCGATGGCGCCGCCCGGCTGGCCGTGGAGCTGATCGAGTCCGGCCACGACGGTCTGGTGCTCAACGGCACCACCGGGGAATCGCCGACCACGTCCGATGCGGAGAAGGAACGGCTGGTCCGGGCCGTGTTGGAGGCGGTCGGGGACCGCGCGGTAATCCTCGCCGGGGTGGGTACCAATGACACCCGGCACACCGTCGAGCTGGCCCGCCAGGCGGAGAAGGCCGGCGCGCACGGGCTGTTGGTGGTCACCCCGTACTACAGCAAGCCGCCGCAGGCCGGGCTGTACGCACACTTCACCACGGTGGCCGACGCCACCGGGCTACCGGTGCTGCTCTACGACATCCCGGCGCGCTCCGGGGTGCCGATCGCCACCGAGACGTTGATCCGGCTGGCCCAGCACGAGCGCATCGTCGCGGTGAAGGACGCCAAGGACGACCTGGCTGCGGCGAGTCTGGTGATGGCGGCCACCGACCTGGCGTACTACTCGGGCAGCGACATGTTCAACCTGCCGCTGCTGTCCATCGGCGGGGTCGGCTTCGTCAGTGTGGTCGGGCACCTGGTGGGCGCGCGGCTGCGAGAGCTCGTCGACTCCTACGTGGCCGGGGAGGTGACCCGGGCGGCCGCCCTGCACCGCGACTTGCTGCCGGTCTACGAGGGCATCTTCCGCACCCAAGGCGTGATCCTGACCAAGGCCGCGCTGGCCCTGCAGGGTCGGCCCGGCGGCCCCGTGCGGTTGCCGCTGGTCGACGCCACCCCGGCGCAAATCGAGGCGCTCAAGACCGATCTCGTGGCCGGAGGCGTGCCCATCGCATGAGAGAGCGCAGCGAACTCATCAATGAGCACAGTCTGTGCCCGCCTGCGTGGCGCGCCGACGGCAGAGAGGTCCGCCGGTGAGTCATCCCCACCCCGAACTGAACGCGCCGCCGAAACTCCCGGTCGGGGGTCTGCGCATCGTGCCGCTCGGCGGGCTGGGCGAGATCGGTCGCAACATGACCGTGTTCGAGCACGCCGGCCGGATGCTGATCGTCGACTGCGGCGTGCTGTTCCCGGAGGCGCACCAGCCGGGCGTGGACCTGGTGCTGCCGGACTTCACCTACATCGCCGACCGCCTCGAGGAGATCGACGCGATCGTGCTCACCCACGCCCACGAGGACCACATCGGCGCGGTGCCCTACCTGCTGCGCCGTAAGCCCGATATCCCGCTGATCGGCTCCAAGCTGACGCTGGCGTTGGTCGAGGCCAAGCTCGCCGAGCACCGGATCAAGCCGTACACGTTGCAGGTCGCCGAGGGCGACACCGAACGTCTCGGCCCGTTCGAGTGCGAGTTCCTCGCCGTCAACCACTCCATCCCGGACGCGTTGGCGGTGGCCATCCGGACCCCCGCCGGGATGGTGCTGCACACCGGCGACTTCAAGATGGACCAGTTGCCGCTGGACGGTCGGCTCACCGACCTGGCCGGCTTCGCCCGGCTGGGCGCGGAGGGCGTCGACCTGTTCATGGTCGACTCCACCAACGCCGAGGTGCCGGGCTTCATCCCCAGCGAGCGCGAGATCGGCCCGGTGTTGGACAGGGTGTTCCGCCAGGCGCAGCGGCGGATCATCGTCGCCTGCTTCGCCTCGCACGTGCACCGGGTGCAACAGATCCTCGACGCTGCGCACGAGCACGGCCGCAAGGTGGCGATCGTCGGCCGGTCCATGGTGCGCAACATGGGGGTGGCCCGCGACCTGGGCTTCCTGCGGGTGCCACCCGGCCTGACCGTGGACATCAAGGCCGTCGAGGACCTTCGGCCCGATCAGGTGGTGCTGCTGTGCACCGGCTCGCAGGGCGAGCCGATGTCCGCGCTGTCCCGGATGGCCAACCGGGACCACGCGATCAGCATCGTCGCCGACGACACGGTGATCCTGGCCTCCTCGCTGATCCCCGGCAACGAGAACGACGTGTTCCGGGTGGTCAACGGGTTGACCCGGCTCGGCGCGCACGTGGTGCACAAGTCCAACGCCATGGTGCACGTGTCCGGGCACGCCTCGGCCGGGGAGCTCGTCTACTGCTACAACCTGGTCAAGCCCCGCTACGTGATGCCGGTGCACGGCGAGCCCCGGCACCTGCGGGCCAACGCCGATCTGGCGATGCTCACCGGGGTGCCCGCCTCGAACATCGTGATGGCCGAGGACGGCGTGGTTGTCGACCTGGTCGATGGGGTCGCCAAGGTGTCCGGGGCGGTGCCCTGCGGCTACGTCTACGTGGACGGACTGTCCGTCGGGGACGTCACCGAGGCTTCGCTGAAGGACCGTCGGATCCTCGGCGAGGAGGGCTTCGTCTCGGTGTTCGTGGTGATCGATGCCAACACCGGCAAGATCACCGGTGGCCCCGAGGTCTCCGCCCGCGGCTCGGGCATTGACGATGCGTCGTTGCAGGCCGTGCTGCCCCGGGTGGTCGAGGCGTTGCAGAAAGCCGCCTCGGACGGCGTGGCCGACGAGTACACCCTGCAGCAGCTGGTCCGCCGCGTGGTCGGCAAGTGGGTCAACGAGACCTACCGTCGCCGGCCGATGATCGTCCCGGTGGTCGTCGCGGTCTGACCCGCCGTCAAGAAATCGCTTTGACGTCGAAAGGCCTGTCGCATCACGCTATCGGCGGTGTTCGCCCGGGTTGTGCGCCGGCAGTTTGAATCGATCTGCGGGATCGATTCACGGGGGGCACGAGCACGATGGAGCGACCGATCCGGATATTTCAGAGCGTGGTCGACGGGGAGCAGGCCGAGGTCCGGGCGTACGCCGACCGGCTCGAGTGGGAGCAGCCCGTGATGCGCCCGGCCCGGCGCAACGCCCGCAGCGAGGCGACCTGGCTGATGGCGCAGTCGCCGTGCACCGAAGTGGAGACCATGCGGGTGCCGGTGGCCGCGATGACCAGCGTCACCGTGTGGGCCGCTACCTCGACCTTCACCGCGATCAGCGTGGACGCCGCGCCCGCGCCGATCGAGTTCCGGGTCTCGCACGGCGACGCTGTCGAGATCGCCGACCTGCTCACCGGCCTGGTGCTGGGTGCGACCGCGCCGGTGGAGGCCCGGGTGTCCCACCACGGGGTCGCCGCGCTGCCCGCTCAGGTCCGCGGGCCGGGGATCGCCGACCAGATCCGCACCCTGGGCGCGCTCTACGCCGCCGGGATCCTGTCCGCCGAGGAGTTCTTCGCCGAGCGCGAAGCCCTGATGAGCTGATCGTCCCCGCCCCGCCCGCTTCACTCGCCGCCGTATTGCTTCACTCGCTGCAGACGCGCATCTATGCCGAGTGAAGCGACACTGGGGCGAGTGAAGCGCAGGTTGGGCCGAGCGGGGGCGCTGAGCGCCCCGGGACGCACGGTGACGCCGGGGGCGGCGTGGCTTCTGGGGTGGGTGGGACGCTTGGGCTAGCTTGCGTCTCATGGCATCTCGTGCGCCCCGTGGTGGTACCGCGACCAAGTCCAAGAAGCCTGCCGGCAAGGCGCACGGGAGACTGGGCAGCGTCCTGAACCCGCCCGGCAACCAGAAGACGTACGCGCGCCGGCTGGCCGTCTCGACGCTGAAGGTCAACCCGGTTTCCGGGCTGATCCTCGGCATCTGGGTGGCCATCGAGGGCGTGTATCTGGCGCTGGCGTTCGCGGTTGGCAAGGCCGTGCGCAGCATCGGGCGCACCGCGCGGGAACTGGACCCGGAGCACCGTCGCGACGGCCTGGGGTTGTCCCTGATCGGCCTCGCGGTGATCATCGCCGCGGGGGAGTGGTGGGGGCTGCACGGACCGCTGGGCGAGGGCGTCCGGGCGGTGGTCGCGGGCAGCCTGGGCGCGCCCGGCCTGGTGCTCCCGATCGGCCTGGTCATGCTCGGCATCCACGTGCTGCGCAACGTTGCCGACGGCTCCGAGGGCGGCCGGCTGACCATCGGCCTCAGCACGCTGTCCGTCGGCCTGTGCGGCATGGTGCACGTCTGGCACGGCGTACCCCGGCCCGAGGACGGCGCGACCAACATGCGCCGGGCCGGCGGCATGCTCGGGTACCTGGCCGCGCACCCGCTGGCCACGGTCTCGGCGAAGCCGGTGGCCTTCGTACTGCTCGGCCTGCTCGCCACCTTTGGCCTGTTGGTCACCACGGCCACTCCGGTGCGCAGTATCCCGGAGCGGCTGCGCGCGCTGGCCACTCCGCTGATCGGCCCGCCGGGGGAGCACCCCGCCGAGACGTTGCCGACCGAGGACGCCTTCGACCAGGAGGCCCCGGCGCCCCGGCGTCGTCGGCGCAAGGACGTCGCGCCGAGCACCGACGGCGAGATCCCCTTCGACACCCCGATCGTGGTCCCCGGGCCGCGTTCGCGGCGCTCCTCGAAGCCTGTTGAGGACGTCGACATCCCTGAGTTCCTGCTGCCCGAGCAGCCCGGCCCGGACAACGCCCCGGAGGTCCTCGAGCACCCGCCCGTGCTGCGCATCGATCCGATCGCGCCGGCCGATGACGTCACCTACGTGCTACCCACCCCGACCGTGCTCGGCGCCGGTTCCCCGCACAAGGCCCGCACCGCCGCCAATGACCAGGTGGTGGCGTCACTGACCAATGTGCTCGAGCAATTCGGCCTGGACGCCAGCGTCACCGGCTTCACCCGCGGCCCGACAGTGACCCGTTACGAGCTCGAGGTGGGTCAGGGCGTCAAGGTCGAGCGGGTCACCTCGCTGAGCAAGAACATCGCCTACGCGGTGGCCAGCGCGGACGTGCGCATCCTGTCCCCGATCCCCGGCAAGTCCGCGATCGGCGTGGAGATCCCGAACGCCGACCGGGAGATGGTCACCCTCGGCGACGTTTTGCGCTCGGACACCGCGATGCGCGACCAGCACCCGATGGTGGTGGCGCTGGGCAAGGACGTTGAGGGCGGCATGGTCTGCGCCAACCTGGCCAAGATGCCGCACATCCTGGTCGCCGGCGCGACCGGCGCCGGTAAGTCAAGCTGCATCAACGCCCTGATCGTGTCGATCCTCATGCGGTCCACCCCGGCAGAGGTCCGCATGATCCTGATCGACCCCAAGCGGGTCGAGCTGACCGGTTACGAGGGCATCCCGCACCTGATCACCCCGGTGATCACGAACCCGAAGAAGGCCGCGGACGCCCTGGGCTGGGTGGCCCGGGAGATGGACCTGCGCTATGACGACCTGGAGGCCTCCGGCTTCCGGCACATCGACGACTTCAACCTCGCGGTGCGCGAGGGCCGGCTCACCCCGCCGCTGGGCAGCGAGCGGGTCTACACGCCCTACCCGTACCTGCTGGTGATCGTCGATGAGTTGGCCGACCTGATGATGGTCGCCCCGCGTGACGTGGAGGGACACATCCAGCGCATCACGCAGCTGGCCCGGGCGGCAGGCATCCACCTGGTGCTGGCAACCCAGCGCCCCTCGGTGGACGTGGTCACCGGCCTGATCAAGGCCAACGTGCCCGCCCGGTTGGCGTTCGCCACCTCCTCCGCCACGGACAGCCGGGTCATCCTCGACCAGGTCGGCGCAGAGAAGTTGGTCGGTCAGGGCGACGGGCTGTTCCTGCCGATGGGCGCGTCCAAGCCGATCCGGATTCAGGGCGCCTTCGTCCCGGAGAAGGAGATCGCCGCGGTCGTCAAGCACTGCAAGAAGCAGTTGGCGGCCACCTACCGCGATGACGTCACCCTGCCGGCCGCGACGGCCAAGGAGATCGACGGCGACGTCGGGGACGACCTGGACCTGCTCTGCCAGGCCGCCGAGCTGGTGATCACCACGCAGTTCGGTTCGACGTCGATGCTGCAGCGCAAGCTGCGGGTCGGGTTCGCCAAGGCGGGCCGGCTGATGGACCTGATGGAGAGTCGGGGCATCGTCGGGCCCAGCGAGGGCGCCAAGGCCCGCGACGTGCTGATCCCGGCCGATGAGGTGCACGACGTGATCGCCGGGTTGCGCGGTGAATAGGCGGACGGTGGCACCGCCGCCGAGCGTGCCGATCGCCATGGCGCCGAGCCTGGGCGCCCAGTTGCGCGATGCCCGCCGCGAGGCGGGCCTGACCCAGTACGAGGTTGCCGAGATCACCCGGATCCGGGTGGGCCGGTTGGTGGAATTCGAGGCAGACGACTTCTCCGGCTGCGACACCCCGGTGCTGGCCCGCGGCCGGCTGGATGCCATCGCCCGCGCGGTCGGAGTGGACCCGGCGCCGCTGTTGGCCGTCTACGAGGCCGGACACGGCGCGTCAGCGCCCGCCCTGCCGCCGATCGTCCCGCGTGGCCCGGACTGGGGCCGACCCCGCACCAACTGGACGCGGTTGCTGATCGGGCTGCTCGCCGTGGTGGCGCTCTACCCGTTGGCCCTGCTGCTCGCGATGGTGCTCGGCTGAACGGTGGCGTGCGCTCAGGCAAAGCCGGTAACAGACGCCGCGTAGGCTGGAGCACGTGACCCCCCGCACACGTCGGCCACGTCCGGCCGACACCGCGTCACGGCGTCGCGCCACCAAGCGCGTGCCGGTGTCCGTGGCGCCGGAGCAGGCCACGGTGCCCACCGTGGCCATGATCACCATGGGCTGCGCCCGCAACGAGGTGGACTCCGAGGAGCTGGCCGGCCGGTTGTCCGCGTCCGGTTGGTCGCTGGCCACTGAGCCGGACAGCGCCGATGTGATCGTGGTGAACACCTGCGGGTTCGTGGAGGCGGCCAAGAAGGACAGCATCGACGCGCTGCTGGCCGCCGCCGACCTCACCGACGGTGCAGCCGGGCGAGCGGTGGTCGCGGTTGGCTGCCTGGCCGAGCGCTACGGGGCCGAGCTCGCTGCGGCATTGCCCGAGGCCCGGGTGCTCGGCTTCGACGACTACGGCGACATCGCCGCGCGGCTGCAGGACGCCCTGGCCGGCGCCCCACACGTCCCACACACCCCACGGGATCGCCGCACCCTGCTGCCACTGACCCCCGTGCAACGCCCCGCCGCCGCGGCAGGCGTCTCCACCCCCGGCCACGGCGCGACCACCACCCCCGGCCACGGCGCGACCAGCACCCCCGGGACGTCCGACGAAACGAGGGCTATAGGCCTCACTTCGTCGGACGCAACGGGGATGGGTGGTTCGGCGGCGGACATGTTGGCGGCGTGGACGGGGCCGGGGAGTGGGCCGCGGCCGTTGCGCCGCCGGCTCGAGCAGGGTCCCGTCGCCCCGCTGAAGCTGGCCTCGGGCTGCGACCGGCGCTGCAGCTTCTGCGCCATCCCCTCGTTCCGCGGCGCGTTCCTGTCCCGCCCGCCCGCGGAGGTGCTCGAGGAGGCCGCGTGGCTGGCCGCCGACGGGGTGCGCGAGCTGGTGCTGGTCTCGGAGAACTCCACCTCCTACGGCAAGGACCTCGGCGAGCTGCGGCTGCTGGAGCTGCTGCTGCCCCGGCTGGCCGGGATCGAGGGCATCGAGCGGGTGCGGGTGAACTACCTGCAACCGGCCGAGATGCGCCCGTCGCTGGTCGAGGTGCTCACCGGCACCGAGCGGGTGGTGCCCTACTTCGACCTGTCCTTCCAGCACTCCGCGGCCGACGTGCTGCGCCGCATGCGCCGCTTCGGTGACACCGACCGGTTCCTGGAGCTGATCGACTCGATCCGCTCCCGCGCCCCGCTGGCCGGCATCCGGACGAATGTGATCGTCGGGTTCCCCGGCGAGACGGCGGCCGACCTGGCCGAGTTGGAGCGCTTCCTGACCGAGGCCCGGTTGGACACCGTCGGGGTGTTCGGTTACTCCGATGAGGAGGGCACCGAGGCGGTCGGGTTCGACGGCAAGCTGGACTCCGACGAGATCCGCGACCGGGTAGCCAGGATCACCGACCTGGTCGAGGAGCTGACCGAGGCCCGGGCCGCGGACCGGGTCGGCGACCTGGTCGAGGTGTTGGTCGAAGCCGTGGACCCCGGCGAGTACCCCGGCGCCGAGCAGTTCGGGCCGGCCTGCGCGGAGGGTCGCGCGGCCCACCAGGCGCCCGAGGTGGACGGCGGCGTGGTGCTGATCGGCCCGGAACCGACGCTGGGTCAGATCGTCTCGGCCAAGGTCGTGGGCAATCACGGCGTGGACCTGATCGCGGTGCTTGGATGAGTGCTGGGGCCGTCGAGCCGACCACCGGGAAGGTGCCGCCGCGGACCGGTCCGGGCGTGCGTGCGATGGGCGCTGCCCGGCACGCCGACGGCGGGCTGTTGGGCCACAACCCCGACGTCATCGTCGAACCCGGCGAGCCGGACCACCTCGCCGACCCGATCGGCACGGTCGGGGCGATGAACCTGGCCAACGCGCTGACCGGCCTGCGTCTGGTGCTGGTGCCGATCTTCCTCGCTGTGCTGTTCGCCAACGGCGGGCACGACGACGGCTGGCGCTGGGCGGCCTGGGGCGTGTTCGCGGTCGCCGCGACCACCGACACCATCGACGGCCGAGTGGCTCGCGCCCGTGGGATCGTTACCGATTTCGGCAAGATTGCCGACCCGATCGCGGACAAGGCACTGTCCGCGGCCGCGCTGATTTCCCTGTCCTCGTTGGGAAATCTGCCGTGGATCGTCACCATCGTGGTGCTCACCCGCGAGGTCGGTGTCACCCTGCTGCGGTTCTGGGTGATCCGGCACGGGGTGATCCCGGCCAGTCGCGGCGGCAAGCTCAAGACCATGCTGCTCGGCTTCGGCACCGGGTTCTACATCCTGCCGTTCACCGGGTTCGGACACGACATCGCGATCGCGCTGATGAGCTGCGCCGTGGTGGTCGCCTGGGTCACCGGCGTGGATTACGTGATGCGTGCGGTACGACTGCGGGCGGCAGCGCGGGCATGACCCGGGTCGAGCTGATCACGGTCGGCGATGAACTGCTGTCCGGCCTGGTGTTGAACTCGAACGTGGCCCGGGTGGCCGACGCACTGGGCGGTATCGGGCTGGGCCTGTCGGTGGTGTGCGACGTCTCCGACGACATCCCCGAGATCGTCGCGGCGCTGCGCACCTCCTGCGCGCGGGCCGACGTGGTGCTGTGCAGTGGCGGGTTGGGCCCGACCTCCGACGACCTGACCCGCGATGCGCTGGCCACGTTGGCCGGGGTGGAGATGGACCGCGACGCCGGGCTGGAAGAGATCATCCGTGCCCGGTACGCGGAGTGGAACGTGACGGTGCCGGACCTGGCGCTGCGTCAGGCTGACGTGCCGCGCGGCGCAGTGCCGGTGCCCAATTCCCGGGGCAGCGCGCCCGGCCTGCGGCTGAGCCTGGGTCAGACCACGATCTACGCGCTGCCCGGCGTGCCCCGCGAACTCGAGGCGATGCTCGCCGAGCACATCGTCCCCGAGTTGGCCGCGGGCCTGGACGGGCCGCGACCGGTGACCGCGACGGTGCGGGTGGCGTTGTCCGGGGAGTCCTCGATCGCCACCGCCCTGGACGCGGTGGACCTGTCCGCGGTGCGGGTGGCCTACCTGGCGCTGCCCGGCGACGTGGCGGTGCGGCTGACCGGGCCGGCCGGGGCAGTGGCCGCGGCTGCCGACGCGGTCGCGCAACGGCTGGGCGCTGCGGCCTACTCGCGGGACGGCGCCGGGTTACCCGCGGTGGTGCACGGGTTGCTGCGCGAGCGGAAGGCGAGCCTCGCGGTGGCCGAGTCGTTGACCGGCGGCCTGGTGGCCGCGGCCTTGACCGACCCGGCCGGGGCCTCGGTGAGCTTTCGCGGCGGGGCGATCGTCTACGCCACCGAGGCCAAAGCAGAGCTCGGCGTGGACCCCGAGCTGCTGGCCGAACGCGGGCCGGTGGACGCCGATGTGGCGCTGGGGATGGCGCGGTGTGTGCGGGAACGGCTGGGCGCCACCCACGGGGTGGCCACCACCGGGGTCGCCGGGCCGGACCCGGTCGGGGACTACGAGGTGGGCACGGTGTTCGTCGCGGTGGACTCCGCGGAGGGCAGTCGGGTGATCCGCCGGTCGCTGCCGCCGAGCCGGGAACTGGTGCGCACGCTCACCGTGGTGCACGCCCTGGACCTGCTCCGTCGCCACCTGTTGGGGCTGGAGCCGTATGAGCTGACCGGCTGAGCGATCCTCGGCCGAACGGGCGGAAATTTCGCCCGGGGCGGAACACGTTGTTACACCATCGCCGCATCGGGCCCTCGACGGGTACCGTTGCGGGTAGAAAGAATCCCACCGAGGCCGAGGGAGACCGTCGATGATTTTGCTGCGACGCCTGCTCGGCGACGTGCTGCGCCGCCGTCGGCAGGAGCAGGGCCGCACGCTGCGTGAGGTCTCCGCACTGGCTCGGGTGTCCCTCGGGTACCTCTCCGAGGTGGAACGGGGCCAGAAAGAGGCCTCCTCGGAGTTGCTGGCCTCGATCTGCGACGCGTTGGGCATGCGCATGTCCGACCTGATGCGTGAGGTCGCAGACACCGTGGCGATCGCCGAGCGGGCCACCACGGCCACCGTGCTGGCGCTGGAGCCGGTCGGCGCCGAGCGCCCCGAGGTCGTCGCCGCCGCGTAGCGGTTGGCTCAGCTGGTCAGCGCCACCGCCGCGTCGGGCTCCACCACGTGGAACGTAAACGCCTCCTCCAGGTACAGGTGGATGGTGTCCGCGTCGTGGTGGGAGTAGCCGATGGCGAAATCCTGGGCGACGTCGAGGGCGAAGTCCCCGCCGCGTCGGCTGAGCACCACCCCACCAGTGATGCCGGGAGCGCGGACGACCTCGCCGTCGAGGATCTGCTGCAGGTGGCCCAGCAGGGAGCGGCCGGGTTCGGTGCTCTCCGCGATGCGGGTGAAGCCCTCGGGGTCGATCGCCAATGCGTACGGGCCGTCCACCCCGGCCTGCCGCAGCCGGTCGACGGCCACCGCGACCGCGTGCGGGAAGCTCGCGGTGTCGGTGCCCAGGGCCTGTGCCGGACCCGAGGCGGCCTCGGAGATGCCGATGATCCCGGCCGACTTCCGGCCGTGCAGGATGGTCGCGTTCTCGCACTCCGCAGCACGCCAAGCGGCCCGGCCCAGGTCGTCGAGGTCGAGGTTCTTCGCGCCGCGGGAGGCGTTGGCCAACTCAGCCCGGCTCACCGTGAACGGGACGCGGAACTCACTCACCGGCAGCACCAGGCGCTGGGCGATCTCCTCGCCGGTCCCGCCACCCAGCGTTGTCTCGATGGGCTGCACGCGGCCCAGGTCGGTTGCGGAGTACGTCCAGCCGTGCGGTCCGGTCCAGTCGACCAGGCGGCGGCCGGCCAGGTTCGGGGTGAGCCGCTCCCGGGCCTCGGCGTCGATCAGCTTCCAGGCCTCGTCGGTGATCGGGGCGAGGTCGCGCAGCAGGTGATCGGTCATGGGGTGGTCTCCCGAGGTCGGCGCAGGTTTCCGATGCGCAGGGATGGGTCGCGGTCCGGCAACTGCGCAGCGACGTAGGCCTGCGGATCTTTGTCGGTGGTGTCCACGCTGTCGGCGGTGCGGTGGTGCTGCTTGAACTCGACGAAGGCCCGGCCCAGCGCCGAACGTTGGGCGGGATCGGCGTGCCGACGGAAATCGGCCAACGCCTCGTCCTCTTCCTCGCCCATGTGTTCTGTGTTCGCCGCGCGGGCCCGCCCAACCGCGGCCCACCAGTTCTCGGTGCCGACCGTCTCGCCCGCGGCGTCCCGGATCGCATCGCGGATGTCGTTGTGATCGCCGATGGCGTCGACCGTCTCGCCCACGCCGTCCGCGCCGGCCCGCAGCAGCCGTGGGTAGAAGATCTCCTCCTCGGCCGCGGCGTGCACGTCCAGCAGGTCGGCCAGCGGCTGCCACACCGCGTCGAGCGCGGCCGGCTCCGGCTCGCCGGGCGGGCCCTGCAACGCGTCCAGCGCCGCGAAGCCGCGGCGGAAGGTGTTGTGGTCGTCGAGAATCAGCGCGGTGATGTCCCAGCGGTCCACGTCTGGCACGCTACCCGGCGCGACGCGGCCCATGCCCGCGGGCCCTCAGGGCAGGAACTGCTCGGCGATCCGGGTGACGGTGCCGTCCTCGACGGTGACCCAGAACAGGTGGTTGGCCAGGTTGTACCCGGCCAACTGCGTCAGGTTGACCGTGACGTCCTTGGCGGAGTTCCCGCTGGTCTCCCCGGCCAGGGTGTTCACCGTGATGGTGGCGTCCGCGACCGACAACGTGCGCAGCAGTCTGTTGGCGTTGCGGATCCAGTAGTCGTTGGGCGGGGGCACCTCGGCCGCGCCGTCCTGCTTGGCGGCCTCGGCCGCGGCGCTGCCGGTGAAGAACTGCACCACGTCGATGGTGACTATCCCGTCGGAGACATCGACTTGGGAGAGGTAGGCCGGATGCTTGCCGTTGGTCAACACGGAGGAGTCGCTCGGGGCGGCCGAGGGGCTGTCCGTGACGGTCGGAGTCGGGGTGGCCGTGGCGGTCACGGCGGGCGCGGGGCTCAGCTCGACGACGCGGTGGGCGCCGCATCCGGCGAGCGCCAGCACGAGGACGGCAGGCGCCCACCGGGCCGCGGCAGTGACCATGAGCGGGACTCTCCCATAGCACCGCTCAGGCAGGGGCGAACACGCAGAACTCGTTACCGTCCGGGTCGGCCAGCACGTCCCACCGGCGGTCGTCACCGCGCGGACGCAGCAGGG
>DASQPJ010000055.1:0-3925 GCA_035644015.1 Sporichthyaceae bacterium | reverse complement strand
ATGGTCGACCTGGACTCCGACCCGACCAAGCTCATCGAGATCGTGGAGATCGGCAAGCAACTGCTGATCACCCGCGGCGCGCTGACCACGTTCTCCATCGCGAATGACATCGCGAAGTTCTTCGCGATCATCCCGGCGATGTTCGTGGTCGCCTACCCGCGCCTGGACACGCTCAACGTGATGCGGCTGCACAGTCCGCAGTCCGCGATCCTGTCCGCGGTCATCTTCAACGCACTGATCATCATCGCGCTGATCCCGCTGGCCCTGCGCGGGGTGCGCTACCGCCCCAGCTCGGCCTCTGCCCTGCTGCGTCGCAACCTCTACCTCTACGGCGTCGGCGGCATCATCGTCCCGTTCCTCGGGATCAAGCTCATCGACCTCGTCGTCCAATACCTGCCGGGGATGTCCTGATGAACAGTCAGTTCCACGTGCCCTCCTGGGCCCGCACCCACCTGGCCGCGCTGCGCATGTTCGCGGTGGCGACCGTGTTGCTGGGCCTGGTCTACCCCCTGGCGATGGTCGGCGTCGCGCAGGCACCGGGGCTGCACCACCGCGCCGAGGGTTCTCTGGTCGCCTTCCAGGGCCAGGCCGTGGGCAGTTCGCTGCTGGGCCAGTCGTTCACTGACTCCGGCGGCAACCCGTTGCCGCAGTACTTCCAGACCCGGCCGTCCAACGCGGGCAAGGGCTACGACCCGACCAGCAGCTCGGCGGGCAACCTCGGGCCGGAGGACATCGCGGACGTTGACGGGCGCTCCTCGCTGCTGACCACGATCTGCGGCCGCAGCGTCGCGATCGCCAAGTTCGAGGGTCTGCCCGATTCCGCCGCGGCCCGGCCGTACTGCACGCCGGGTGGGGTCGGCGCCGTGCTCGCCGTGTTCGGGCCCCGCGACCGGACCGGGCAGGTGGCCACGGTGCAGCGGGTGATCAGCGTCAACGAGGCCTGCCCGGCCACCCCGTTCGTGTCCGAGTGGCGGGGCGTGGCGGTGCAGTGCGCGCCGCCCGGCACCGACGTCGCCCCCGCCGTGCTGGTGCCGGTCCGCGGCGACGCGCCGGCCGACCCGGTGATCCCGCCGGACGCGGTGACCGCCAGCGGTAGCGGCCTGGATCCGCAGATCTCCCCGGCCTACGCGCAGTTGCAGGCCGACCGGATCGCCAAGCAGCGGGGCATGACCCGCGAGCAGGTACTGGCGCTCATCCGCGCCCACACCACCAAGCGCACAATGGGGTTCATGGGTGAGCCCAACGTCAATGTGCTCGAACTCAACCTGGACCTCGACCGGCACCACCCGGTCGCGCGGACGTAGTGAGTCGCGGCCGACTGCGCATCTACCTCGGGGCCGCCCCCGGGGTCGGCAAGACCTACGCCATGCTCGGCGAGGGACGCCGTCGTGCCGAACGTGGCGCGGATGTGGTGGTCGGCCTGGTGGAGACGCACGGCCGGCCGAAAACCGCGGAGATGCTGGGCGATCTGGAGGTGCTGCCGCGCCGCCGGGTCGCCTACCGCGATGTCGAGATCGATGAGCTCGACGTGGACGCGGTGATCGCGCGGCACCCGGAGATCGCGCTGATCGACGAGTTCGCGCACACCAACGTGCCCGGATCCGCGCGGGCCAAGCGGTGGCAGGACGTGGACACGATCCTGGACGCGGGCATCAACGTGATCACCACGATCAACATCCAGCACCTGGAATCGCTCAACGACGTGGTCGAGGAGATCACCGGGGTCAAGCAGCAGGAGACCGTCCCCGACGAGGTGGTGCGCCGGGCCGATCAGGTCGAGATCGTGGACATGACCGCCGAGGCGCTGCGCCGGCGGATGGCGCACGGCAACATCTACCCGCCGGACCGGGTCGACGCCGCGCTCGGCAGGTACTTCCGGGTCGGCAACCTGACGGCGCTGCGCGAGTTGGCGCTGCTCTGGCTCGCCGACAAGGTCGACGACCAACTCGATCGCTACCGCGCCGACCACGGCATCTCCGGCACCTGGGAGACCCGCGAACGGGTGGTGGTGGCGCTGACCGGCGGCGCCGAGGGGGAGACGCTGATCCGCCGAGCCGCGCGGATCGCCGAACGCACCCGCGGCGCGGACCTGCTCGCCGTGCACGTCGGCACCGGGGATGGCCTGGCCGGCGCGGACAAGGAGCTGCTCGCCGCGCAACGCGAACTGGTCGAGGGCCTCGGTGGCACGTTCCACGAGGTACTCGGCGACGACGTGCCGCAGGCCTTGCTGGAGTTCGCGGGCGGGGTCAACGCCACCCAACTGGTGCTCGGGGTGAGCCGGCGCGGTCGGTTCGCCCGGGCGCTGTCCTCCGGAGTCGGTGCCACGGTCACCGCGCGGTCCGGGCCGATCGACGTGCACCTGGTCACCCACGACGCGGCCCACCCACCGGCCGAACGGCGGCGTCGCCCGCCCGCGTTGAGTCGGCGGCGGCAGGCGGCCGGCTTCGCCACCGCGCTGCTCGGGTTGCCCGCCCTGACCCTGACCCTCACCCAACTGCGCGGGCCGTTGGCATTGTCCAGCGACATCACGCTGTTCCTGATGCTGGTGGTCGCGGTCTCGCTGGTCGGCGGGCTGTGGCCGGCGCTGACCGCGGCGCTGGTCGGCTCGGCGTTGCTGAACTACTACTTCTCCCCACCCCTCCACCGCTGGACGATCTCCGAGCGCGACAACCTGATCGGCATCGCGGCGTATGTGTGTGTGGCCATCGCGGTGTCCGCCGTGGTGGACCTGGCCGCCCGGCGCGCCCGCGACGCCGCCCGGGCGGGCGCGGACGCGGAGATCCTGGCCTCGCTCGCTGACGCCGTACTGCGCGGGGAACGGGCGGTGTCCGATCTGTTGACCCGGCTGCGCGACATCTACGGCTTGACCTCGGTCACCCTGCTGGAACGCAATCCTGACGCACCGTCAGAGTCATCGTGGCGCACGGACCCAACCGCGTGGCGGGTGGCGGCGAGCGTGGGCGAGGCGTGCCGCGGCCCGGCCGAGGTGGATGCCGAGGTCACCGTGTCCGATGACCTGTTGCTGGTGCTGCACGGGCCGACGCTGCCCGCGGGCGGCCGTCGAGTGCTGGAGGCCTTCGCCGCGCAGGCCGCGTTGGCGCTGCGCCAACAGCGGATGACCGAGGCCGCCGAGGCCACCGAACCGTTGCTGCGCGCCGACCAGGTGCGCCGCGCCCTGCTGTCCGCGGTCAGCCACGACCTGCGCACCCCGCTGGCCTCGGCCCGGGCCGCGGTGCAGAGCCTGCGCAACGACAGCATCCGCTGGCAGCCCGAGGAGCGCGCGGAGTTGTTGGCCACGGCCACCGAGTCCCTGGACCGCCTCGACGGCCTGGTCGCGAACCTGCTGGACATGAGCCGGTTGCAGGCCGACGCGTTGGGTCTGGCGCCCGTGCCGTTGGCCGTCGAGGACGTGGTGCCGCACGCATTGGACGAACTCGGCCCGGCCTCCTCCGCTGTGCGCATCTCGGTGCCGCCGAACCTGCCGGAGATCCTCGCCGACCCGGGTCTGCTGGAACGGATCCTGGTGAACCTGGTGGCCAACGCGCTGCGGTTCAACCCACTCGGCCGCCCGGTGTTGGTCTCGGCCAGTGCCCTCGGCGAGGTCGTGGAGATCCGGGTCGTCGACTACGGTCCCGGCATCCCGCCGGCCGACCGGGAACGTGTGTTCCAGGCCTTCCAACGCCTCGGCGATCACGACAATCACACCGGAGTGGGTCTCGGGCTGGCCGTGGCGCGTGGACTGGCCGAGTCCATGGGTGGCAGCGTGACGCCGGAGGACACGCCGGGCGGAGGGCTGACGATGGTGCTGGCCATGCCGTGCGCGCCGGGGGTACCGGCACCGGTGTTGGATCGCGTCGTGGAGGCCTCGTGAGCGCGCTCAACCAGTCGGGCGTCCGCTCAACCGTGAGCTATAGGTCACGGTTGA
>DASQPJ010000054.1:0-9074 GCA_035644015.1 Sporichthyaceae bacterium | reverse complement strand
CCGCCCGGGTTGGTCGACCTCAGCGACGTGGTCGTGGTCCCGGTGAACGTGGGCGAACTCGTGCCGCCGGCGGCGTAGATGTTCCCGGTGACGTCGACGGCGAGCGCGAGGGCCTGGGTTACCCCGCCCTGGCCCAGGTAGGTCGACCACAACGCCGCGGTGCCGGTCGGATTGAGCTCGGTGATGAAGCCGTCCGAGGCGCCGATGATGGTCTTCTGCGTCGAGGTGGACCCGATGCCCTTCCAGTTCGGGCTGTTGGTGCCACCGGCCACCCACACGTTCCCGCTCAGGTCCAGCACCATGCCGGTCGCCAGGTCCGAACCGGGTCCGCCGAGGAAGGTCGACCACAGCACGGCCCGCCCATCGGCGCGCAGCTTGCTGACGAACACGTCGGTGTACCCGCCACCGTTGACGGACTGCGCCGACGCGACCCCCACACCGGGGAACGTTGAGGAGTCCGCCGCTCCGGTGACGTAGACATTGCGCGCGCTGTCGATGACCAGGCGGATCGGTTCGTCGGTGCCGGTGCCGCCCAGGAACGTGGAGAACACCACGGCGTTGCCGGCCGGGTTCACCTTGGAGACGAACCCGTCCTCCAACCCACCCGCGTTGAACGACTGCGGGGAGGTCGGCCCGACGCCGGGGAATGTGCTGGAGTTGGTGCCGCCGGTCAGGTAGGCCGCACCGGTGGAGTCCACCGCCACCGAGGCGGCGTTGTCGTTGCTGGTGCCGCCGAGGAACGTGGAGTAGACCGTGGCGGTTCCGGCCGGGTTCACCTTGGTGAGGAACGCGTTGAACACGCCCTTGTTGGTGGGCTGGATCGCGGTGGCGGTGACCCCCGTCCAGGTCTTCGAGGTGGTGCCGCCGGTGACGTAAGCCGCGCCGGAGGCATCCACCGCGACCGCACGGGGCTCGTCGTAGCCGGTGCCGCCGAGGAAGGTGGAGTACACGACGCTGCGGCCGGTGCTGGCCAGCTTGATCAGATACCCGTCCTGTCCGTACGGCGTGGATCGGATTGAGCGGGTGGAAACCCCGGTGAAGGTCGGGGACTGGGTGTAGCCGGTGACGTAGACCGCATTGGCCGCGTCCAGCGCGATGCCCAGGGCGGTGTCCAGGCCGCTGCCGCCGACGTAGGTGGAGTAGACCACCGCGGTGCCCGCGGCGTTGATCTTGGTGACGAAGACGTCGGAGGACCCGCCGTTGTAGCTGGAGTCCAACGAGAACAGCCCGACGCCGGTGAACCCGGAGGTCGAGGTGTAGCCGGTGACATAGGACGCGCCGGTGATGTCCACCGCGATCGCGTAGGCAATGTCGTCCAACGCACTGCCGACCAACGTCGACCAGGCCAGCGACGGGTCCACCACCACCGGCAGCGTCGAGTCGTGCGGGCCGACCCGGAAGCCGATGCGGTGCGCACCGAGCGTGCGATACCCGGCGTCCACCGGCCGGCGCACACCGTTGACGAGTTGGTAGGCCACCGGGGCGCGCTCGGTGAGCGTGCCTGCCGCGGTGTGCACGGCCAGATCGCCGGTCGGGGTCAGCGCGACGGAGCGGGCGCCGGCGATGTCGAACCGGGCAGCCGCTGGGTCGGCGCCGGGCGCCAGCGTGAGGTCGTACTCGAACTCGTTGCTGTGGCCGTACCAGGTCAGGTCGATGCCCGGCCACACGCCGTGGGTGACGGTGCCGCCATAGGTGGGCACGTTGGTGCGCCAGGCACTCGGGTCGTTGCCGACCAGGTGATTGACCACGCCGGGCAGCTTGTCCGTGCCCTGCACGGCGGCGTGCGGGTCGGCGTCCACCGCCTGCATGCGGACCACGGCGCCGCCGCCGGCTCCGGGCATACGTAGTTCGGCGGCGGTCGGTTCGACCGCCAACGTTCGGCCGCCGGCTCGGGCCACGAAGCTCACGCCGGATCGGAACTGCCCCTGGTTGGCCTCGAAGGACAGCGGCAGGCGCAGCAAGGCCTGTTGTGCGCTCGGCAGCGCCTGCGCGGTGCTGGGCCGAGGCGTTACCGCCGCGGGCGCGGCAACGGTCAGACCCGCCGCCAACAACCCCAGCGCTACACCCACGCGGCCGACACCGCGGGCCTTCCGGCCCGTTGCGTACATCGCCCCTCCAGCACGGCCCACCCGAAACCGCTGCACGCGCTGGGTCTGGACGCAGCCAGCAATGTATGACCCCCGGGAGACTCCCGGGGGCTAAACACGCCGTTAACCTGGCTATCAGTCAGCGATATGCCTGCTTCGCCCTGGCTGTCCGCTTCCCGTCAGCTAACCGCGGTCTTCCTACTGTGACGACGATGACCGGATGCCGCCCCGCCCGACTGGTGAGTTCCAGGGTGGTGCCGCTGTTGGGTGTGGTTGCGTTGACCGCTTGCACGCCGGGGACCGACTCAGCGGTGGGCCTTGCCGCGCCCGCCGGACTGGCCACACCCGTCGCCACAGCAGCCCCCGCTGCCCCGAAGGCCGGCGCGAGCGCCGCCGCGACGCACAAGGCGACGATGCGTAAGAAGGCGCCGGTGGTGGTCGGGTTCGGAGATTCGGTGCCGGCCGGCGGCGGGCACTGCAGCTGCACGAACTTCGTCACCGCCTACGGCAACCTGATCGCCACGCACACCGGGATCAAGCCGACCGTGGACAACTTCGCGGTGTCCGGCTCGACGAGCGCGGACCTGGTCGACCAGATGACGGATTCCGCGGTGCGCGCCGCGGTGGCCGGGGCCAGCACGGTCCTGATCATGACCGGGGCCAACGACTACGACGATGCGTTCGACGAGGTCAGCATCGGGGTGGACCCGACCGAGGCCTATCCCCAGGTGGCCACCGCGGTGGAGGACAACGTCGTCACGGTGATCGGCAAAATCCGGGCGCTGAACCGCACCGCGAACGTGGTGGTGCTGGACTACTGGGCCTCGATGGAGGACGGGGCAGTCGCCGAAAACGACTACGACGCCCCGACCATGGCCGCCTCGATCTCCTGCACCGCCTCGACGAACACAGCGCTGACGCTGGCCGCCAAGGCCACCGGGTCCACCTACGTGTCCACCTACACGGCCTTCAAGGGATCCAACGGCAGCAAGGACGACACGGCGCTGCTGATGCCGGATGGGGACCATCCCAACCCGACCGGGCACCAAGTGATCGCCGCGGCGATCGCCGCGGTGTACCCGAGCGGGTGAGACAGATGACGAACCGTCAGTTCCGCGCCGGGGCAGCCCTGCTGGCCGCGTTGACGGTGCTGCTCGCCGGTTGTGGCGGGGCCGGCGTGAACAGTGCGGCGACACCGGCCGCGGCCACCCATCCGGCACCCACCAAGGCCTCGTTCGCCGAATACCGTCAGTGCCTGCAGGCGCACGGCGTGACCCGCCCGACCGCGCGGCCCACGCCGGGCCCCCGACGACACCTGGACCCGGCGCAGGTCACCGCCTTCCAGCAGGCACGGCAGGCCTGCGAGGCAGACCGTCCCGCGGGTGGGTTCCGCACCGGAATGTTCAGCCACCACAAACGCAACGGGTTCCGCGCGTGCATGAAGAACCACGGCATCACCCTGCAACGGCCGGTGCGCCCGACCGCGGGACCGGGGCCGACGCCGACCGAGGAGCGCGGCGGCATGCTCGCCGACCTCGACCGGCACGACCCGGCCGTGGCCAAGGCATTGGCCGCGTGTCGTGCCGACCTGATCGGCAAGGCGACGCCGGCACCAACCCCGTCACCCTGACGATCCGTCAGTTTCCCGTTGTTGCGTGGTGGGGTCAGCCGTAGCCGCGATACTCGATCCATTGCCGTCGGGGCACCAACATCGCGCCGATCGGCATGGAGAACGCCCACGTGGTGGGGCCCCAGCGCAGCGCCGAGGCCCACCGTCGGTGGCCGAGCCGAGCCACCCGCGCGGTCGCGCGACCCTGCAAGATCGCGGAGATCAGGCCGGGCACCGGGTCCAGTTCGCCGTGCGCGATCTGGAAGGACCCCAGGTGGCCCTCGGCGTCGTCCAGGATCAGGTCGCATACCTTCCGGTCCGAATGGACCGCGAGATACAGCGCGTTCACGCCGGGCGCGGGCATCAGCGTCAGCACTCCCGGATACCCCGGTACGGGCTCGAGGAACGCGCTGCCGCGAGCGATGTACGGCGCCGACAGTTCGGTGACGATCTGCAGCACCGCGTCGGAAATCGGTGAGGTGATCACGGCTGTGCCCTACCCAGCCGCGCCCGGTTCCTCCCCTGGCTATGCCGATGTCCTCCGATGTTTGGCTGATTGTCGACGGGTGCATGCCCGGATCCGGCGGTACGCGGGTTTCCTTGGACTGTCGCTTGGTCTCGTCTTGGGGACGAGTCATGGCAAGGAATCGGGCAGCGGTCGCAGTGTTCGGCGTCGGGGTCGCGACTCTCAGCGCCTGCGGTGCGGGCCAGGGTTGTACCTACGTCACGGGGCTGCACGACTGCCTGGCCAACGCCGCCGAGGTCACCGAGTTCGCCAAGGCGCCGGCCGATCTCGGCGCCAAGCACGCGGCCCGGGTGCTGGTGTCCAACTACGCCCTGCTGACCCGCAATGCCGCCTCGTCGGACCTGCCCCGCAGCGAATACCTCACCGCGGGCATCGCGCCCGACGCCACCGGCGTCAGCGGCACCTTCGCCATCTACAGCTACACCCGCCAACAGAACCCGCACCGCTGGGACAGCTTCCACTCCGACTACGACATCGAAAAGGTCCGCCATGACGGGCCCGATGCGGCCTACGTCACCGTGGACATCGCGCTGAGAGGGGTACGCCCGAGCGACCCGGCGCGGACCGACAGCTACGACGTGTCCACGCATCACCTGCGCATCGAGCGGCGCGCCGAGGGCTGGCTGATCACCGGCGACGACACGAACCCGGGGCCGGTGGGCTGAAACGAAGCAGTCCTCCTCCCGATACTGCGTGGGAAATGTGAAGAAATCCGGACTTTCCGGTTAGCGGACGGCATGCTGAACGCGGGAAGACCGTGATGTCCGCCATCACCCGGCTTCCGCCGACCGACATACGGAATTCACAGCGAAGTTGCAACGTCGTCGCGTATCCATGCGTCTGAACGGGTGATTATCTGACGGCGAGAAGGGACCGCGGTCTGTGAGTGTCACGGAGCACCTTGCTCCGCTGCTCATCGGCACCGCCCTCGGTGCGGTGACGGTGCTGGCGGTCGTCGTGCTGTTGCGCGCCCGCCCCGGCGACGTCGCGCCGATCCCGCACTCCACCGATCCCGACGAGATCGAGGCCTACTGGCGCGACTTCAACCGCCGCCAGCAGGAGATCAGCCGCCGCTACGCGATCCAGATCCCGATCTTCGTCGTGCTCATCGGTCTGTGCGTGTCGCTCCTGCAGTTGATCTAGGCACTGGTGCCGGGCGCGGTGTCCGCCGGCGCCGCGGACGGCACGCCCATCTCCATGAACCGCAGCACCACATTCTGCGCCACCTGCCCGCAGGGCTGCTGCACCTCGATCGGGCCGAGCATCCGGTCCAGGACGAGGTTCTTGCGGGAACGGAACATGGTGGGGTCACCGGGCGCCGCGACCACCTTGGTGAAGCCGTCCCGCCGGCGCAGATACGTGACCAACGTGCGCAGGGTGGCGAGCACGCCGGACGGCGCGCCGGGCAGGTACCAGAGCACGGTGTAGCCGGCGGAAAGCAACCCCGGCGGCACCGCGTCGCCCGGGCGGTAGAAGCCATCGGCGGGCGGGGTCGCTTGGCCCGGCGGCTGCGCGGAGGGCACCGGGGTGGGTGAGGGCTGCACCTGAACGGGGCTGTCGCACTGGGCCGCCAGCGCACCGACGCCGATCGCGTCGTCGGGCAGGGCCTGTGCACTCGTGGTTGCACATCCGGCGAGCACGCCGAGCACGCACGCCGCCACGGTTATCCGCGTCGCGTTGGGTGGGATCGGCACCCGCCCACCGTATGACCCGACGGCGAGGGTCCGGTCACCTCCCGGACGCCGACTCGCTGTTCACCAACGCGATGCTGACGTGGTGGCGTGCGCCGATGCTCACGGCCTGCCGGTCCAGATCCGGGTGCCCGGGCAGCCGGTAGACCATCACCGTCTTCGGGGTGGGGCACGGGAAGCTGCCCAGGTAGGACCTGCTGCCCGCATCCGCGCCCCAGGCGTCGAGCTCGCCGATGGCCGCCTGCACGTCGGGGTCGTTGGGCCCCGGAGCGCCGGGTGGGCAGGTCACGCTCTCCGCGGGCACGGCAACCGGCACCGCCGCACCGTCGCTGGCCCCGGCCCCACCGGCCCGCACACCGCACACCGCGGCAATGGTCCCGACGCAGAGCAGCGCGAGCGCTGCCGTATTCCGGCGCAGCTTGGTCATGCCCCGACGGTAGGTCCGGAACTGTTGGTGAGAGCCCGGTTCGAGCCCGGATCACCCGGTCGGGCCGGCACCGTTACTCCGGTCGACGAGATCACTGCTGCTGCAGCCACGTCTGGAAGTCCGGACCCCGCAGCAGCGCGCCCGGCCCCGGCAGCATCGATCCGTTGGTCCAGCTCTCGGGGGCGGGCATCAGCTCCACCTTCAGGTCGAGGTGACGGTGCTGGATGAGCCGCTCGATGAGGTCGGCGAGCCGCTCGGCCTTCGGCCCGGCGAGGTCGACATCGCCGGTGATCTCACCGAGCGCAGCCGACAGCAGGACCTTGGCCACCTCGGCGGTCGCCACCGGCTGGATCGGCACGTCGAAGGCCGCCACCACGGAGCCGTCGCCGAACCACTCGATCATCTGGCCGGCGAACTCGTGGAACTGCGTCGCGCGAACGATCACCGCGCCCGGTGCGTGGGCCCGGTATGCCTGCTCCTGGGCGACCTTCGCGACGTAGTAGTCGTATTCCGGGCTGAGGTCGGTGCCCACGATGGAGAGAACCACGGTGCGGGTAACGCCCGCGGCGGTGGCCGCCCGCCCGAGGTTCTCCGCGACCGTGGTGAAGAACGCGCGGGCTGCGCCGTCGTTGGTCGGGCTCGCGGTCACCTCGACGACCGCCTCCACGCCGGCCAGCGCCTCGGTCAGTCCATCGGGCTTCAGCAGGTCGAACCCGGTGCTACGGGTCAGTTCGACGACCTCGTGCCCCTGGGCCTTCGCCAAGGCGACGACCTGGCGGCCGACCTGGCCGGTGGCACCTGCGACGGCGATCTTCATGGCGTCCTCCTAAACTCGGATACTTATTATCTTAGTTCTACCACATACTCGGATACCTGTCATCCGAGTATGGTGTGAGCTGTGAAACTTGCCGCCGGGGTGGAGTGGGCCATCCACTGCTGTGTGGTGCTCAGCCGGGCCGACGGCCCGGTGCCTGCCCAGAGATTGGCCGAGTTCCACGGTGTCTCCCCGACGTATCTGGCCAAGAGCCTGCAGGCACTGTCCCGCGCGGGTCTGGTGGCCGCCCTCGAGGGCCGGGTCGGCGGCTACGTGCTCAGCCGGCCGGCAGCGGAGATCAGCGTGCTTGACGTGGTGCTCGCCGTGGATGGGCCCGAGCCGGCTTTCCGGTGCACCGAGATCCGGCAGAACGGCCCGTTCGGCGCCAAGCCCGAGGAGTGCCAGGAGATGTGCAGCGTCGCTCGGGTGATGGCGAACGCGGAGAATGCCTGGCGCGGCGCCCTCGCCGAGGTGAGCATCGCCGACATCGGCGCCTACGTCGCGGGGATCACCCCCGCCGCGCAGGCCGAAGCGGTCCGGGCCTGGTTGGCCAACTAATGGCCTGACCCGGCGTCAGGCCGCCAGTTCGGCCGGCACCGGGAACTTCAGGTGTTGCAGCAACAGGGACAACGTCTGGTCCAACGTGTGCCCGGTGGCCGCGATGTGGGCCTCGTCGAAGCTGCCGAACGGGTCGCTGGGACGGTCGATGGTCAGGTGCGCCTTGCCGAAGTCATCGGTGAAGATCGCGGTGCGCAGCGGCGCGTGGAGCATCACCCCGGCGTTGTAGCCGTACATCGTCTCCGCGACCAGCGGGTTGCCCATCAGATAGGTCTTGCACTTGGCCGAGTGGCCCGCCTTCGTCATGAACGGGGTGGCATCCAGGGCATAGAAGATGAATAACGACACCGGGGATGCGTTGACCAGCAGGGCCTTTACGTCCTTGAACGGCTTGGACCTGACCGCCGCGGCGAGCTGCGCGACGGGCAGCGGCGGCACGGTCTTCTCGAAGCGGGTGACCATCTCGTCGTAGGTCAACCCCGGGCTAACGGTCAGTCGATCGAGGGTGGCGCGGGGGTCGGACATCGTGGCCTCCGGCGGGGGCGGCGGGATTGATGACTCTGTTGTAGGCGTCCGGTGCATACTCACCGGCTACCGCGCGGGAACCATCACGTCACGATCCCCGCACATGGCCCGCCTCAGACCGAGAAACTCACCCCGGTCAGCTCCTCCGAGACCGTCCACAGACGGCGTTGGATCGCCTCGTCGTGCGACTGCGCGGACGATTTCACCACCCGCGGGCTGCCCTTGAGCTCTCCGAACCCGTCGGGCCCGTAGTACTGACCGCCGGTCGCGGTCGGGTCGGTGGCGGCCCGCAGGCTGGGCAGTGCACCGCGCGCCGCGGATTGGGTGAACGGCCGCCCGAGCGGGATGAGAAGTCGCATCAGGGCCGGGGAGTTGCGGGCAAGTTCGGTGTCGGAGAAGCCGGGGTGGGCGGCGAGGGCGAGGGTCGGGGCAGCGGCCGCGGCGAGTCGACGCTGCAGTTCGTAGGTGAACAGCAGGTTGGCCAATTTGGCCTGCCCGTAGGCCTTCACCCGGTCGTAGGACTGCTCCCACTGCAGGTCCTCGAAGTGGATTTCTGCCCGGATGCGGTGGCCGAGGCTGCTCACCGTCACCACCCGCGAACCGGGGACCGAGACGATCCGGTCGAGCAGCAGACCGGTGAACGCGAAGTGCCCGAGGTGGTTGGTGCCGAACTGCAGGTCGAATCCATCCGCGGTCTTCTGACGGGGCGTGTACATCACACCGGCGTTGTTGATCAGCAGGTCGATGCCCGCGTACCGGGAACGCAGTTCCTCCGCCGCTGCGCGCACCGACGCCAGTGAGCTCAGGTCCAACGCCTGCACGCTCACGTCGGCGCCC
>DASQPJ010000053.1:0-17022 GCA_035644015.1 Sporichthyaceae bacterium | reverse complement strand
GTTATTGACGTTGCGTCCGAAGAAGCGAGCGCTATAGCGCTCGCTTCTTCGGACGCAACGTCAATAACTTCGCGGGAGGCCGAGTTCGTGCTGCGCGACATAGTTCAGGATCATCTCCCGGTTCACCGGGGCGATGCGCAGCAGCCGACACATGCCCCAGTAGGGGATCAGCCCGAACTCGGAGCTGACCCCGTTGCCGCCGTGCGTCTGGATGGCTGCATCCAGCGCGCCGATGGCGGCCTCCGCGGCGGCGTACTTGGCCATGTTCGCCGCGGACCCCGCAAGTTGCCCGGCGTCGTGCAGCCAGGCGGCCTTGGTGGTCATCAGCGAGGCCAGTTCCAGTTCGATCTTGGCCTTGGCCAGCGGGTGCGACACCCCCTGGTGGGTGCCGATCGGCTTGCCCCACACCGCGCGGTCATTGGCATAGCGGGTGGCCTTGGCCAGGCCGTAGCGGCCCACCCCGATGCACAATGCCGCGCCGGTGATCCGCTCCGGGTTCAACCCGTGGAACACCTGGACGAAGCCCTCGCCCTCGACCCCGATCAGCCGATCGGCGGGCACCCGCACCTCGTCGAAAAACAGGGTGAATTGCTTCTCCGGCATCGCGACGTCCACCGGGAGATTGGTGGCCTGCAGGCCGGCGGCGTCCGCGTCGACCACGAACAGGGAGAGCAGGCCGTGACCGGTCCGCTCGTCGGTGCCGGTGCGCGCGACGACGAGCACCGCGTCGGCCTCGTCTACCCCGGAGATGTAGTACTTGGTGCCGCGCAGCACGTACTCGTCGCCATCTTTGGTGGCGGTGGTGGAAATGTTGTGGCTGTTGGAACCGGCGTCCGGTTCGGTGATCGCGAAGACGATCTTCGTCTCGCCGGTGGCCAGGCCCGGCAGGTACGTCTCCTTCTGGGCCGGCGAACCGAAGCGGGTGATCACCTCGGCGCTGATCGCAGCCGAGACCACGATCAGCAGCAGCGGGCAGCCCGCGGCGCCCATCTCCTCGCAGACGATGGCCAGTTCGGACAGGCCCATCCCACCGCCGCCGTACTCCTCCGGGATGTTCACCCCGAGGAAGCCCTGCTTGCCCATCGCCGACCACAGTTCTGTGGTGGGAGTACGAGCGGCGGCGTGTTCCAGCCAGTAGTCCGGACCAAATTCACCGGCCACCGCGGCAACCGCGGCGCGTAGGTCCCGGTGCTCGTCGGCGGCAGTGAAGTCCATGGCTAGGCCGGCTCCAGTTCGCTACGAGCCGGACGACCGGGGCCGGCCGCGCCGGCAAAGGCCTGCGCTATCGACATCCAGTGTACGGCGTCGTTCCCGACCACCCTCAGGGCCGTGTCCGCGATGTTCTGACGCTGCGTCACGACGCGGCAGAACTCGTAGGCGTCCCCGACGACCCGGTTCTCCGCGTCGTCCGGACCCCAGGTCCACAGCGACCCGTCCGGCGCGGTGAGCTCGACCCGGATGGGCGCGGCCGGCAACTCCAGACCGCGCACCTTGTAGGTGTAGGTCCGGGCGCCGATGCCGATGTGCGCCACGTGGCGCAGCCGGGCGCTCGGCGCCGGCCTGACCCCGAGCGCGTCGTAGACGTCCTGCCCGTGGGCCCAGGTCTCCATGATCCGCGCCGTGAACAGCGAGGTCCCACCCATGGCCGGTCCATACCAGGGATACCGCTGCGAAAGGTCCGTGCGCCGGCACGTCTCGATCAGCTCGGCGCGGGCTTGCTGGAACCAGGGCAGGATCTGAGATCCCGTCAGGTGCCGGTGATTCTCAGCCACCCGGTCCGGGAAGTCCACGCCCATGGCCATGTGCGCCTTGGCCTGTACCCCGAATTGCTCCGCGTCCGTGCAGGCCAGCACGGTGATCTCGTCGAAGAATGCCAGGTGGGTGACCTGGTCGGTAATGCTCCAGTTCTCCGCGGGCGTGGGGGTGAGCCAGTCCTCGTCCCGCAGCGGCGCCAGCACTGCGATCAGGTCGTCGCTCTCCGCGCGCAGATCATTGGCCAATTCATCCGCGGTCAATGCCATGCGGGTCCCCCTTAATCAAGCGTTGCCGCGACCAGGTGCTGAGCCCCCGCCTTGCGCAGCGCCGCGAATTCGACCACCTGGGTGGCCACGGTTTGCAACTGGAATCGAGCACCATCATCGGTACACGTTCCGTCAGCATCGAAAATCTTCCCGCTGGACGCGTTCACCGTCGCCCCGAGCGGTGACGGCCAGCCACGCAATGCGTGCACAGTGACCCGCAGACTCGACAAGGTGGAGACGGTCGCCTGCCAGCCGTAGGCCACGGCGACACAGCCGACCGGCATGCCGTCCAGATACACCCGGTCGTCCTTGTTGGTGTCCTCGAGGTAGTCCAGGGCGTTCTTGATCATCCCGGACATCGCACCGTGGTAGCCGGGCGAGGCGACGATCAGCGCGTCGGCCGCGCGTACGGCGGCCACGAAGCGCTGGGCGCGAGGATCCCGCTCCGGGGTCTCGGTGTCGTAGATGGGGAACATCAGGTCGCGACTGAGGATCAGGTCCACCTCGGCGCCGGCGTCCTGCGCGGCGAGCGCACACACCCGCACCGCCGACTCCGAGCCCGACCCGGGCCGGGTGGAACCGCCGATGCACAACACCCGAACCGGTGCGATCGACATAACGGTGCCTCCTGCAGGGATGGTACGGCGGCGGTGCCCGGCTTCGTTAGGCACCGCCGCCAATTTTGATACGACGAGTTTCAGCCGCCCAGGCTGGCCACGAACGCTTCCAGGTCGAAGTCGGCCTCCCAGTAGTGCGGGCGCAGGATCGGCAGACCGAGTTGGATGAACACCCGGTTGTCCTCCCAGCACGTCGACTCGAGCAGGATCCGCCCGTCCGCGTCGAACTCGTGGAACGTCGAGCCGATGGTGGTCAGCGTCTTCCCGCCGGTGGGCAGGCCGCGGTAGGTGGACGCGCCCTCGATGGTGACGTCCCAGTGGGTGAGCTGGTGCCGGTTGCCCTCGAACACCGCGGTCGGGGTGAACGTGTAGGTGCCGTTCTCGCCGCTGGAGATGCCACCCAAAGCCTCGGCCAGCATCGCGCTGTCGGTGACGGTGTCCTGCTCGTGGTCGTCGACCATCGTGTGCTCGAGGGTGAAGTAGTCCGTGTACAGCGCACGCAGCGCGGGGAGGTCGCTGCCCAGCGCGGTGCACCAGGTCTGCGCGTGCTCCATGGCGGAGGCCGCGGGCTTGTAGGTGCCGCCGTCGGGCGAGGCGATCGAGGTCTTGCCGGTGAGACTCTTCGTCGGGCTGACCGGGCCGACCTGGCGCAGGATCGCCGCGGCGTCCCACCAGGAGGACTCGCGGTAGATCAGGCCCTTTTCGTTGTACATGTGGAACGTGTGACCCTGCGTGCTGAACGGCTTCCCGGCCACGTCGAGGCCGAGGAACATCGCGGCATGCTCGGGCGCCCACTCCCAGCGCAGCAGCCCGGAGTGCCGGTCACCGACGTAGGACCGGATCTTGAAGTTGTGGATGCCGATGCCCGCCAACGGGTCCTTGTTGGCGTACGGCGCGAAGTTGCGCAGCAGGTCGTCGTAGTCGGTGAGGTTGTGCTGGTCGAGCATGACGTCCTCGAACACGAAGCCGTCCTTGTCGTACATCGAACAGACCTGCTCGGAGCTCTCGCGGAACGCCTTGAGCCACTTGATCCCGTAGTTGTAATGCATCCCAGTTACCCCTCGCTCACGTCGCCGTTGACACCGGGAGGCCCGCCGAGCGCGCTGTCACGCGGAAATCAGCGGTTGTCGACCGTCGTCACGTTTATGAGCATTAACATACTCGGGTCGCGCGGATGGCGCAAGACGTCTCTCTACCCGGGCCACGGATGCACATTGAGACTGCGGTGACTGGTGCGGTGCCCGAAACGCCTCACTGGTCACGACCTGCATCGTGGGCCCGGGGTTTAGGCGCCGGCCTGCAGGGCGGTGATGCAGGCGGTGTCCACGATGTCCTCGGCCGAGCAGCCGCGGGAGAGGTCGTTCATCGGCAGCGCCAGGCCCTGCAGGATCGGGCCGACCGCGGTGGCCGAGCCGAGGCGGGCGACGAGCTTGTAGCCGATGTTGCCGGAGTCCAGGTCGGGGAACACCAGCACATTGGCCCGCCCACCGACCGCGCCGCCGGGCGCCTTCGACGCGGCGATTGCCTCGACGAGGGCTGCGTCGGCCTGCAGGTCACCCTCCACGCACAGGTCCGGGCGTCGTTCGCGCACCAGGGCGGTGGCCGCGATGACCTTGTCCACCCGCGGATGGCGGGCACTGCCGAGGGTGGAGAAGCTGAGCATGGCCACCCGGGCCGGCTCGCGCAGGAACGTCTCGGCATTGCCCGCCGCGGCGATCGCGATGTCCGCAAGTTGCTCGACGGTCGGCTCGGGCACCACGGCGCAGTCGGTGAACAGCAGCGTGCGGTGGCCGCCCTCGGCGTTCGGGCAGTCCATCAGGAAGAAACTGGAGACGGTCTCGACGCCGGGCGCCGTGCCGATCGCGCGCAACGCTGCCCGCAGGGTGGCCGCGGTGGTGGCCACGCACCCGGCCACACACCCGTCGGCCAAGCCGAGGCGCACCAGCAACGCCCCGACCAAGGGTTGATCGGTCGGGACCGCCGCCAGTTCCGCATCGGTTACCTCGAAGCCGCGCGCCCGACGCGCAGTCAGGTAAGCCAGCGTCAGATCATCCAGGTGCGCGGCGATCAGTTCCGGCCCCGGCAACACCGGGACAACCAACCCCTCCGCGGCCAGCACCTTGGCGGCCTGCTGCACCCGCGGGTCGTCGGCCTCGGCCAGCACGACCCGCCGCGGGTTTGCCGCCGCCTGCGCCCGCAACCGGGCCCTGATGTCGCTCAACTCAGCCGGCGGTAGCCAGCAGCGACGACGGGACGGTGACCTCCATGCTCAGCAGGTACTGCGAGTACGTCTTGCCCTGCGCGTCGAAGATCAACGAGGACGTGCCGCCGCCACCGAGGCTGTTGTGCAGCAGGAAGTTCACCGCGAGCAGGTTGGGCAGCGGGTGACGCTCCACGTCGCCCTGGCAGATGCCCTTGAAGTGGTTCTTCACCACGTCCGCGGACAGGTACTGGGCCAGCCAGGAGAAGATCTGCGGGCTGCGCGCGAGGATGCCGACGTTCGCGGTATCGCCCTTGTCGCCGGAGCGCCCCAGGCACAGCCGCATCAGCGGGACGGTGACCGGCGCGGAGTCGTCCGGAACGTAACTCGCGATCGCGTCGGCGCCCATGGCCATGCCGGGGATGGTCGCCGGGTCCACGGTCGCCGCCGCCTGCGCGGAAACCGTCTCGGTCGTCCCGGCGAAGGTCACCGTCGGGTGCACCAGGTCGCGGGAGATCAGCGCCGGCCAGTGTGCGACCACGTCGGCCACCCGGGGGCGGCCCTGCTCGGCGGGCACCGTCATGCCGGGCATCGACTGCAGCATCGAACCGACGATCATCGGCGCGAAGTCGGTGTCGATCTTCTTGCGGTCGTGGTCGCGCACGGCGAGCTGGACGAGCACCTCGCTGGGCTCCTCGCTACCCAGCGGCGGGTGCGACGCGTCCCAGCCGATGAACGACGAAGCGCTCGCCTCGTAGTGGCTCTGCCCGCCGGCCAGGTTCCAGATGATGTCGACCGCCGCGCGCGCCTTGCGCAGCGTGTCCGGGCCGGAGACCAGCAGGCGACCCACCGAGCGGTAACCGTCGGCCACCGAAACGGCGACCTTCAGCCGCTCCGGCGGCGGCCCACCGACGATGCCGGACACGTGCACCCGGTCCGGGCCCTCCTGGGTGAGCTGGATGCTGTCGAAGCGGGCCACGCAGTCCGGGGACAGGTAGCCCGGCGCACCCATTTCGTAGAGCAACTGCTCGGAGACGGTGTGCACGCTGACCAGGCCGCCGGTGCCGGGGTGCTTGGTGACCACGAAGCTGCCGTCGGCGTGCGCCTCGATCAGCGGGTAGCCCATGTTGGTGTGCGAGGGCACCTTGTGCCAGTCGGTGAAGTTGCCACCCGTGCACTGGCAACCACACTCGATGATGTGCCCGGCGACCACGCCCGCGGCCAGCTTGTCCCAGTCGTCAGCGGCCCAGCCGAAGCGGTGAATCATCGGGGCCAGGGTCACCGAGGTGTCGGTGACCCGCCCGGCGATGACCACGTTCGCGCCCAGCTCCAGGGCGCGCACGATCGGCGGGGAGCCGAGGTAGACGTTCGCGGCGAGCACCTGGTCGCGCACCCCGGCCAACGGGTGGCCGGTCTCCAGGTTGGTCAGCTTCTGCCCGCCCGCGAGCAGCCCGTCCAGATCGGCGTAGAGGTCGTCGCCGGCCACCACCGCGACGCGCACCTTGTCGGCCACGCCCAACTCCGCGGCCAACCGCTCCAGCGCCGCGCCGCAGGCCAGCGGGTTCACGCCGCCGGCGTTGGAGATGATGGTGACGCCCTTCTCCATGCACGGCACCAGCACGTCGCGCATCTGGGTGATGAAGTCGCCGGTGTAGCCGAGCTCGGGCTTTTTGGCGCGCTGCTTCTGCAGGATCGCCATGGTCACCTCGGCGAGGTAGTCCATGACCAGGTAGTCGATGTGACCACCCTCCACCTGCCGGCGGGCGGCGCTGGGGTCATCGCCCCAGAACCCGCCGCAGTTGGCGATGACGATCGAGTCCGCGCTCATCTGCTGCCCCTTCTGACGCTGCGTGGGCGCCGCTGCCGGTCGCCCCGATTGCCCCGACGGGGGCGTTAACGCTGACAAACATATCGTGTCCAGCCTGGCGGAACACCATACCGAAGCGGTTGCCGGTTTATTCTCGGACCCGGTCTCGACAAAATTGCCTGCCCCGGCCAGTGTTAGCACTGAGTTACCTCGCCGCGGGCGGCGAGTTCTGCAGTACGCCCAGGGAGGCGACGATGACGCTGGCGAACCAAGGCCAGCGCACGCCCCGGCAGCGAGAGCTGATTAACGCGGCCGCCGAACTGTTCGCCAAGCACGGCTACCACCAGGTCGGCATCAACGACATCAGCGGGGCGCTGGGGCTGACCGGGCCGGCCTTCTACCGGCACTACCCGAGCAAGGAAGCAGTCCTGGTGGCCATCCTGGACGACGCGATCACCTCCCACCTGGAGGAGGTCGGCGACCTGGCGCGCTCGATCTCCGACCCGCTGGAGGCACTCGAAGCGATCATCGACAACCACGTCGCCTTCGTGTTCGACCACACCGCGAACATCGTCACCTGGCGCACCGAGTTCCGCAGCCTGCCCCCACAGGACCGGCACCGACTGCGTTACCTGATGCGCCTCTACACCGAGGAATGGGTGCGCACGGTCAGCGCCATCCGCCCGGACCTGGACATCGAGCAGGTGCGCACCATGTGCCAGGGGGCCATCGCGCTGATTCAGTCGGCCACCGAGTTCGGCAACAAGTTGGACCGCGAGCAGATCGAGCCGATCCTGCAGGGCATGGCGATGCACGCGCTGGTCACCACGCCGCTGGTCCCGCTGCCGTCCACGGAGGGCCGCGCGACGCGGATGCGCAGTGCCCGCAACCGGTCGACGACCGCCGCCGAGGGGCCCGCGCCGGACGCCTGAACGACCCTGCCGGAGACCCCGGTGTGGACATCCTTGCCGCCGACATGTTAATGTCCATAAACACCGGCGGGCGGTGTGTGATCATCACCTCTACCCCGACCACCGGAGCCGGACGCGGGCAGCGTCCACCGAACCCTTCGCCGGAGGACGCGCGTGCCGATTCTGCGTTCTGATGTGGACATCAACGGTGAGGAATTCCGCACCAACCGGGCCCACAACGAGGGCATGCTCAAACTCCTCGACGAGGCGCTCGCCCAGACTCGGGCCGGCGGCGGTGAGGCCTACATGGCCCGCCACCGGGCCCGCGGGCGGATGCCCGTCCGGGAGCGCATCGACCTGTTGGTGGACCCGGGCTCGGCGTTCCTCGAGCTGTCGTCGCTGGCCGCCTGGGGCACCAACTTCACCGTCGGCGCCAGTGTGGTCACCGGCATCGGCGTGGTCGAGGGCGTCGAGTGCGTGTTCATCGCCAACGACGGCACGGTGAAGGGCGGCACCTCCAACCCCTACACCTGGCGCAAGATGCTGCGCGCGCTGGACATCGCGAAGGCCAACCGGCTGCCGGTGATGAACCTGGTGGAGTCCGGCGGCGCCGACCTACCCACCCAGGCCGACCTGTTCGTGCCCGCCGGGCAGCTCTTCCGCGACCTCACCCAGCTCTCCGCGATGGGCATCCCCACCATCGCGCTGGTGTTCGGCAACTCCACCGCCGGCGGCGCCTACGTGCCCGGCATGTGCGACTACTCGGTGATGATCGACGGGCAGTCCAAGGTGTTCCTCGGCGGCCCGCCGCTGGTGAAGATGGCCACCGGTGAGGTCGCCACCGACGAGGAACTCGGCGGCGCCCGGATGCACACCTTCGTCTCCGGCCTGTCCGACTACATGGCCGTCGACGAACGCGACGCCATCCGCATCGGCCGGCAGATCGTGCGCTCGTTCGGTTGGCGCAAGCTGGGCCCGGCGCCACTCGCGGTGGTCGACCCGCTCTATGACCCGACCGAACTACTCGGCATCGCCTCCGCCGACCTGCGGGTGCCGTTCAGCGTGCACGAGGTCCTCGCCAGATTGTTGGATGCGAGCGAGTTCTCCGAGTACAAGCCGGATTACGGCACCTCGATGGTCACCGGCTGGGGGACGCTGCACGGCTACCGGATCGGCGTGCTGGCCAACGCCCGCGGGGTGATCTTCAGCGAGGAGGCCAACAAGGCCACCGAGTTCATCCAGCTGTGCAACCAGACGGACACCCCGTTGCTGTTCCTGCAGAACACCACCGGCTTCATCGTCGGTAAGTCCTTCGAACAGGGCGGCATCATCAAGGACGGGGCGAAGCTGATCAACGCGGTGGCCAACTCAGCGGTACCGCACTTCACGGTGTTCATCGGGGCATCGTTCGGGGCAGGCAACTACGGCATGTGCGGCCGCGCCTACGAGCCGCGCTTCCTGTTCACCTGGCCGAACTCGCGCACCGCGGTGATGGGCCCGCAGCAACTCGCGGGCGTGCTGTCCATCGTCGCCCGGGATGCCGCCGCGGCGTCCGGCAAGGAGTTCGACGAGGCCGCCGATGCCGCGCGCACCGCAGCCATCGAGTCCCAGATCGACCGCGAATCGCACGCCTTCTTCATGTCCGGCAAGGTCTACGACGACGGCATCATCAACCCCGTCGACACCCGCACCGTCCTGGGCATCAGCCTGTCTGCCGCGCACAACAACCCGGTCGAGGGCCGGCGCGGCTTCGGCGTCTTCCGAATGTAAGGGACCGTCACCTGATGGCACGCCAGCTCACGAAGGTCCTCGTCGCCAACCGCGGCGAAATCGCCCGTCGGGTCATCCGCGGGGCACGTTCGGCGGGTATCGCCACCGCAGTGGTGTACTCCGACGCGGACGCCGACGCGTTGTTCGTCGCGGAGGCCGACGAGGCCGTGCGGCTGTCCGGCACCGCACCGGCGGAGACCTATCTACGCGGCGACCTGATCCTGGATGCTGCGGCCCGGGTGGGCGCCGACGCGATCCACCCCGGCTACGGCTTCCTGTCGGAGAACGCGCAGTTCGCCGCGGACGTGGTCGCCGCCGGACTGATCTTCATCGGCCCGCCCGCGAGCGCGATCTCCGCGATGGGCGACAAGGTCACCGCCAAGCGCATGATGGCCGCCGCGGGCGTGCCGGTGCTGGCCGGTTTCACCATCGGCGAGGACGGCCGCGCGGTGCCCGAGGGTGGCGGCGATGCTGTTGACATCGGCACGGCGCTGGCCGCCGTCGGGCTGCCCGCGATCGTCAAGGCCTCGGCCGGCGGCGGCGGACGCGGCATGCGGATCATCGCCGATCCCGCGGAGGCGGACGAGGCGATCGCCTCGGCGCAACGCGAGGCGGCCAGTGCCTTCGGCAACCCGATGGTGTTCCTGGAGCGCTACCTCTCCCCCTCGCGGCACATCGAGATCCAGGTGATCGCCGACGACCACGGCAACACCGTTGCGTTGTTCGAGCGGGAGTGCTCGATCCAGCGCCGACACCAGAAGATCGTGGAGGAGGCGCCCTCGCCGTTCGTCTCCGCCGACCTGCGCGAGCAGTTGTGCACCGCCGCGGTGGCTGCGGCGCGCGCGGTCGACTACCGCGGCGCGGGCACCGTGGAGTTCATCGTCGGCGCCGACGGCACCGCCGCGTTCCTGGAGATGAACACCCGACTACAGGTGGAACACCCGGTCACCGAGGCCATCACCGGTCTCGACCTGGTCGCCCTGCAACTGATCGTGGCCGCCGGCGACCCACTACCGGTCAGCGCCCGGCAGGCCGGGGTCAACGGCCACGCCATCGAGGTCCGGCTGTGCGCCGAGGATCCCGCGGCGGGCTTCCTCCCGGTCTCCGGCACCTTCGAGCTGTTCGAGATCGCCACCCCGGCCGGCCCCAACGGGTACGTCCGGGTCGACTCGGCGCTGGCCACCGGCGGCACCGTCAGCCCGTACTACGACTCGATGATCGCCAAGGTCATCGCGCACGCGCCGACCCGCTCCGGTGCCGCGGCGTTGCTCGCCGACACGTTGAGCCGGGCCCGGCTGCACGGGGTCACCACCAACCGGGACCTGTTGGTGGCCATCCTGCGTTCGCCGCAGTTCCTGGCCGCGGACACCACCACCGACTTCCTGGACCGGGTCAGCGGGCTCACCACCGCGACCACCGGCGCGGACGTACACCGGCTGCACGCCGCGGTGGCGGCGATCGCCCGGCATTACGTGCAGCGTCCGGCCGGCACTGTGCAGCCGGCGGTCCCCCGTGGCTGGCGCAACAACCGCGCGACGTTGGAAGCGGTGAGCTTCAAGGCGGAGGACGGCGAATCGATCGCGGTCGCCCACGACCTGACCGGCGCGGAGCCGGCGATGCTCATCGACGGCGCCCCGCTCCCACTGGTTGTGCACGCCGCGAGCGGCACCGAGGTCGAGCTCAGCACCGGCGGCGTACGCCGTCGCTACCTCGTTCAGTTGACCCAGCTCACCGACGCCGGGTCATTGGGTACAGCGTGTGTGGACAGCCCGCTCGGGCACTCCACGCTCACCGTGCTCGACCCGCTGCCCGCGCCGGGCAGCAGCGGCCCGGCCGGCGGGCTCACCGCCCCCATGCCCGGCGCCGTGGTGCGCATCCTGGTTGCCGTCGGGGACACCGTGGAGTCCGGGCAACCGCTGCTGGTGCTCGAAGCGATGAAGATGGAGCACACCATCCGCAGCCCCGAGGACGGCGTGGTCGCCGCGATCAACGTCACCGAGGGCGAGCAGGTGCCGATCGGTGCCGTGCTGGCCGAGTTGAGCACGGACACCCAGCAATGAAGGAACTGGTCTTCACCCGATCGTTGTTGCCGGCGTTGGAGCGCAACAGCGATCGGATCGGGTTCATCGACGCGGGTTCCGGACGCGAGATCACCTACGGGCAGCACCGCAGTCGGGTGGCCCGGTTGTCCCACGCCATGTCCGCCGAACTCGGGGTGGCGCCGCAGGACCGGGTCGCCGTGCTGTCCATGAACAGCGTCCCGTACCTCGAGTTGTGGCACGCCACCATGCTCGGCGCGGCCATCATGAACCCGCTGAACCTGCGCTTCTCCGCCGATGAGTTGGTCTACGTCCTCAACGACAGCGGCAGCCAGGTTGTCTTCGTGGACAGCACCTTCGCGCCGATCGTGGAACAGATCCGGGCGCGCACCGCGGTGAAGCGGGTGGTGCTGCTCGATGGGTCTGACGCCCCGGCAGATGTGCAGTACGAGGACCTCATCGCCGGCGCCGAGGAACGGTTCGCGCCGGAACCGGACGAGGACTCCCCGGCGGTGCTGATGTACACCGGCGGCACCACCGGACACCCGAAGGGGGTGGTGCTCACCCAGCGCGCCGAGGTGTTGAACCAGTACCACATGGCGATGTGCGCGCCGTTCTCCGACGGCGGCTCGTTCCTCATCCAGACCCCGATGTTCCACGGCGCCACGATGTACGGCCTGCTCGGCGCCACCATGTTCGCGAACACCGTGATCGTGCTGCCGGTGTTCACCCCGCAGACCTCATTGGCCGCCTGCACGACCTATCGCCCCACCATCACCCTGCTGGTGCCGACGATGATCGGCATGGTGGTCAACCACCCGGACTTCGATCCGGATGCGTTGTCCAGCATCCGCCGGCTGATCTACGGCGCCTCGCCAATGCCCACCGCGCTGTTGGACACGTTGCTCACCCTGATGCCGCAGTGCGAGATCGTCCAGGGCTACGGCATGACCGAGGCGGCCACCGTGCTCACCATGCTGCCCGCCTCCGAGCCGCGCGCCGGACGTCGGCTGGCCTCGTGTGGCCGCGCGGTGCCGGGCGTGCAGCTCTCCATCCGGGACGAGGCCGGCAACCCGGTGCCGGTCGGCGTGCCCGGCGAGGTGTGGGGCCGGGGCGGCAACTTCCTCACCGAGTACCTGAACAAGCCCGAGGAGACCGCGCACGCGCTGCACGAGGGCTGGTACCGCAGCGGAGACGTCGGATACCTCGACGACGAGGGCTATCTGTTCCTCGTCGACCGGGCCAAGGACATGATCATCTCCGGCGGGGAGAACGTGTACTGCGTCGAGGTGGAGAACGCCCTGGCCACCCACCCCGCCGTGCTCCAGGTCGCCGTGTTCGGCATTCCGCACGAGGTCTGGGGCGAGGCGGTGCACGCGATCTGCGTGCTCCGCGAGGCCGGCACCACCACCGCCGACGAACTGATCGCCCACGCCCGCAGCACCATCGCCGGGTACAAGGTGCCGCGCGCCGTGGACCTGCGCACCGAACCGCTGCCGTTATCCGCCGCGATGAAGGTGCTCAAGCGCGAACTGCGCGCACCGTACTGGGCGGACCAAGACCGCACCATCAACTGAGGCCCCATCAGGAGTTGTTATGGAGACCGTCGTCGTCAACCGGCCGTTCGAGACAGATCTCGAGGCCATGGTGAGTTTCTGCCGCACCATGAAATCCCGGGAGGCCTGGCCGGGCGCTGTGCCCAGCTACGCCCGGGGGTCCAACTTGGTCTACAACGTGGGGCTTCGCCTGTCCGCGGCGGCGATGACCGACATCGAGATTGATGAGAAGCTCGACGAGGTCACCCAAAGTGCGGACGGCAGCGCGGTGTTCCACTCCACCCAACGGGTCACCTGGCCCGACGGGCACGCCGACGCCACCACCGAATACCTGTTCCGCCCCGGCACCGACGGCGGACCGAACACCCTGCAGTTCACCTATTCCTACGAGCCGCCGAGTACCAAACTGGTGAAGACGAAGGCGCTGCCGGAGTTCCGCACCGGCATGGAGAAGGTGGCCGGGATCTACCTCAAGGGCCTGAGCAAGGTTGTGCTCGTCAGCTGAAGGAGCAGTACATGAGCTTGGACCGAGTCGGCGCGTTGGCGACCGGGCACTCCGCCAACGTCACCTACCTCACCCAACTGTCCGAAGCGGATTGGGCCACGCCGAGCCGGTGCGAGGGTTGGACGGTCAAGGACGTCGTCTCGCACATGGCCGCGGCCTACCACGGCGCGTTCACGCCGTGGTTCCTCAAGTTGATGCTCGGCAAGGACGTCGAGGCGGCCAACGATCGTGATGTGGCCAAGCGCCAGGAATGGCCCACCGGGAAGGTCCTCAACGAGTACGCCTCGTGGGGGCGCCGGTTCCGTCCGATGGCCGGGGCACTACAAAAGCCGGGCCTGCGTTCGCTGCCGATCAAGGTGGCCGAAGTGGGCGTCTACCCGGCCGCGGTACTCACCTCCGCGTTCGTGTTCGACCACACGCTGCACGTGACCTACGACATCGCCGCGGCACTCGGGCGTCCCACCGCCAAGCCGGACGCCAACATGGTGGCGGTGGGCATCGAGTGGATGATGCTCGGCCTGCCCGCCATGTCCGGGGGCAAGCTGTCCTGGCTGCAGGCGCCGCTGGAGCTGAACCTGGTCGGCCCCGGCGGGAGCGTGTGGACCATTGAACCGGGCGGCAAGAAGGGCCGGGTGCAGACCCGGCAGGGCTCGGCAAACAGCCCCGTGGCCACCATCGAGGGCGACGCGGCGAGCTTCCCGCTCTGGGGTACCGGCCGCGAGCCGTGGCGGCACGCCGCGGTGAGCATCAAGGGTGAGGAAGCCCTCGGCGCCACGTTCCTGGACGACGCCCGCATCATCTGAAGTGCATCATCTTCAAATGACGGGCCGGTTTACCCATCGACCCCCGAGTCCCAAACCACTCGGGGGTCCTTTCTTTTTCACGCCACCACGCGGGGTTTCAGGCAGTGCTCAGCGGACATGGAAGTAGGCAGCGGCGCGAGTCGCGGTCCACGACGCAAGGAGCAGGTCCACATGAACAGCCCCAGACCTCGGCTGATGGAAACACAGGAGATCACCGATCACGATCTGTTCGTGACTCTGGCGCAGGCAGACGGAGAAGAGCGCGAGCGCATCCAGGAGACCCTGGTGCGCCGTTACTCCGGCCTGGTGCGCTGGCTGGCCGCGCGTTACACCAACCCGGCGGTGGACGGCGAGGAGTTGGTGCAGGTCGGTTTCGTCGGGCTGGTGCTGGCCATCCAGCGCTTCGACCCGGAGCGCGGTACCGACTTCGCCGCATTCGCCAAGCCCACCGTGCAGGGTGAGATCCGGCGCTACTTCCGCGACAAGCGCCGCTGGATCCGGCTGCCCCGCCGGCTGCAGGAAACCAAGGCGGTGCTGCGCGACGCGACCGAGAAGCTGACCCACGAACTCGGCCGCAACCCGACCATCGCAGAGCTGGCCACCGAGCTGGCCGTCGACGAGGAACTCGTGCTCGAGGCGGTCACCGCCGACGACGCGTACACCCCGCGTTCGCTGGACGCGCCGGTCGGCGCGGACGAGTCGGACTCCTGGACGCTGGCCGAGACCCTCGGTGGGCCGGACGAGCGGTTGGACCTGCTCGTCGACTGCACCGTGCTGCGTCCGTTGTTGGAGGAGCTACCGGTCCGCGAGCAGCAGATCATCCAGCTGCGCTTCTTCGGCGGGCTGACCCAGGCGGAGATCGGCGCCCACCTGGGCATCTCCCAAATGCACGTCTCGCGCATCCTCAGCCGCACGTTGGCCGGCCTACGGGAGCGGATGAGCGCCTGACCCGAGACGACACAGGGGGCGGCGCCAGGAGGTTCCGGCGCCGCCCTCTCTGTCTGCCGCAGCGGGTTAGCCCCGCCATGCCGGGGAACGTCCTCGGTATGGACCTACGCAGCCGGCTACGGGAACTGGACCGGACACAACGCGAGCGCCGCCCGCTGGCGGTCGGGTTGGCCACGGTCAAGAAGTACGGCGAGGACTCCTCCGCGAACCTCGCCTCGACGATCGCGTTCTGGGCCTTCTTCTCCGTGTTCCCGTTGCTGCTGGCCACCGTCACGGTGCTCGGTTATGTGCTGTCCGCGGAGAACCGGCACACGGTGATGGGCCATCTGGCGTCGTACCTGCCGCTGATCGACGTCAACAGCATCGACGGCTTGCACGGCTCCTGGCTGGCGTTGATCCTCGGCCTGGCCTCCGCGTTGTGGAGCGCGACCGCGGTGGTGAAGGTGACCGAAGCCGCGTTCAACGCGGTGTGGGAGGTCCCGCAGTACGCCAAACCCAAGCTCAAGGCGCAGGTGATCAACAGCGCGAAGGTCATGGGAACCATCGGGGCGGGGTTGCTCGGCAGCACCGCGTTGATGGGTCTGGTCACCGGTTCGGACCTGCATATCGGGATTCTCGGCCGACTGCTCGGCCTGGGCCTGGCGATTGCCGTGGACGTCGGACTGTTCATCGTCGCCTACCGAATCCTGACTGATCGTCAGCTCAGCACGGCGGATGTGCTCCCCGGGGCGGTGCTGGCCGGTGTCGGGTTCTGGTTGTTGCAGACGGTGTCCGGGGTGATCCTGTCCCACCACGCGAGTGGCGCCCAGTCCACCTACGGCACCTTCGCGACGGTCATCACCCTGCTGTGGTGGTTCTACCTGCAGGCGCAACTGACCCTGTTCGGCGCGCAACTCAACGTGGTGCTGGCCCGCGACTACTACCCCCGCGCGATGTTCGGCGGTCCGGAAACCGACGCGGATCAGCGGCTGATGCAGGACTTCACCGCGGAACGCCAGCTACAAGAGGTCAGTGGATGACGCCCCGTTAGTAATGAGCGGGACGCGGGCCCGGGCCGAGCCGAACCAGGCAGTGGCCGCGGTCGGCGACAACGTCGCGCTATGGCCGTCCGGGCTCACCGTCACCCATGAGCTGCGCGGCTGCTGCGCGGGCTTGGTCCAGCTGCCGTGCGCGTCGGCCGTCCACTCGTACGCGGTCAACCCACGCCCATCGGCGCCGCCGCCCTCGGTGACCACCACCCGGGTGCCATCCGGGGACAGCGAGGTGGTGCCCACCGGCCAGTTGAAGAAGTGGCCCTGCCAGTCGTGGTCGATACGTTCGATGGCGTCGTCGTCGCGGGTCCAGCGCAGCACCGCTGCCCGCGGCCAGAAGGCCACCTTGGGCAGGTTGGTGTCCACCACGAAGACCACGGTGGAACCGTCGTCACTGATCGAGGCCACCCGCGCGCAACTACTCGTGGGCAGACCGTCCGTGCGCGGCAACCGCTCGGTGACCCCGGCCTGCACATCGCGCACGTACACGTCACACCGCGGCCCCGACGCGTCCAGGTCCGGAGCAGCGGAGGCGAACACCACCCAGTTGCCGTCCTCGCTCATCGCGGCGCCGGAGCTCGCCCCGCCGCCCGCTTGGCCGGCCGGCGTCGCGCTGATCAATCGGACGGCGCCGGTGATCAGGTCGCGCTGGTAGACATCGGCGACCTTGTTGGTGTCCGTGGGCACCAACGAGGACGTGGTGCTGAACAACACCAGTCGACCGTCGTCGGTCAACCCGGACGGGACGGGGACCACCGAGCGTGCCGAGGCCGAAGCCGGCACCGCGAGCGACGTGGCGATCAACGCGGCCGAC
>DASQPJ010000052.1:0-7961 GCA_035644015.1 Sporichthyaceae bacterium | reverse complement strand
AGGTCAGCACCACGGTCCCGGCCGCGGATTCGGCTGTGGGGGCGTAGCCGAGTTCGCGGAGTTTGGTGAGCACGGCCTCGGGCCCCACGCCGGCCACCAGGACGGTGGGCGCCAACCGACGCAACTTCAACGGTGCCGCGCGTCTGTCAGCGACCAATTCGGCGATCAGGGCCTCGTCGTCGCAGCGGATGTAGCCGCCCGCCGCGCCCACCCGCAGATGCCCGTGCCGCCGGGCCACGTCGTCGATCAGGTAGGTCAACGGTTGGGGCACCGGGGTCCGCGAGGCCCGGGCGAACAGCTCGTGCAGGTCCGCGGCGTTACGTCCGACGTCCAACGCGTGGCGGATGGAGGCCTCGGAGAATCGGTACACGGTGGCCGCGCCGGTGGACTCCACCCGGGCAGCCAGTGCCAGTTCCAGGGCGAGGTCCCGACGCAACGGCCCCGGCGCGACTGCGGTCAGGTCTGCCTGGATCAACACGTGGTCCAGAGGGGTGGGTAGCAGTTTCTCCAACTTGTCCGACGCGGCGTCAGATCCCTCGCCGGCCAGGCGTCTGGCGTAGGAGGTGAGCGCGCCCTGCCCGGTCAGGCCGAGCAGCGCGGCCTCGGCGAGGGTGGCCCGGACGAACAGTTCCTGCGAGGCGCCGGTGCGCCGCGGCGCGCGCCAGGCCAAGCGAGCCCATAGGTCCGTGAGGTGGGTGGCGGTGCCGTTGGGCAGGGCGGCGAGTTCGGTGATCACCCCGGCGCGCAGCGTCGGTGCCCACGCCCGGTCCAGGTCCGCGGACAGCGGGGAGAGGGGACGGTCCCGGTTGGTGCCGTAGTCGGGTTTGCTGCCGATGAACGAGGACACCCGACTGGTGGCCAGCCACGCTTCGGCGAGCAGCGCCCAGCGCGGCGCGGTGTCCAGGGCGAGCCAGCGGTCGTAGGCCGGGGTCGGTACCCAGGACTCGGGGTCCTCGCCGTCGGCGGCGACCAGGCCGCTGACGTAGGTCAGTTCCACGATCAGGGCGGCGTGCTCGGCCGGCAGGCCGAGCACGGTCTCCGCCCGGCGGGTGTCCCGCACGCCCAGACCGCCACCGGAGCGTAGAACTGACGGCGGGTCAGTAGCCCAGGCGGCCAACAGGTCCTCCACCAGGCGCACCGTGGTCAGCGCCTGCCCGGCACCGATTCGATCGGCCTCGTTGACCCCGACCCGAATCGGTGCGGCGGCCGGTGGGTGCAGGGCCGGGTTCGGGTGCAGCGCACCGCCGCGACGGGCTACCGCCACTTCTGCGGGCAGCACCACGGTGTCCGCGTCCACCGCGATCAACAGACCGCGGGCGAGCAACCACTCCAACGGGGTGGCCGCGTCGGCCGGGCGCACGGCCCGGTCGGCGCGCTCCACCCGCCCGCTGCCGCCGGCGTCGACCTTGGCCAGCAGCTCGATGGCGGCGGGCGGGGCGTCGGCCAGCAGCGCGGCGAGCCGGTCCGGATTGCCCAGCACATCCAGCAATCGGTTCAGGGCGCTGGGCGGGTCCACGGTGGTGGGGAGCCCGAGGTCGACCAGCAACTGCTGCAGCCGGGCCGCGGGATAGCCTGCCGCGGCAGTGGCCAGCGGCGGCCCGGTACGCCCCGGGCCGGGCCCGACCGCCTCGCGCACCGCGCGCACCAGGCGCAGCGAGTCGTCCGGGCCCCAGGCCAACGCCAGGTCGCGCAGCGCGCTCACCGCGTTGCTCAGCGCCGGCCGGTCCACCGGCACCAGGCGCGCCATCGCGTCGACGTCGGTGGGGTCGGGCAGGTGGGCGAGCGCGTCGAGCACCTGCAGGGTGAACCGGTCCAGTCGGTCCAGCGCCCGGTTCACCGACAGCCGGGTGGCCGCCCGGGCGACCAGGTCGGTCATGTCGGTGGGCACGGGGGAGAGCAGGTCGGGGCGCGCCTCGAACAGCGCCTCCAGCGCGGCGTCGCTGCGTTGCCGCAGATCGTCCGCGAGGGTGCGCGGCACGCCGTTCCCGTCGCTGCTCATCCGGTGAACGCTACGCCGCGCTTGGCGGGAACGAGGTGTGACATCCGGCTTGCGGCGGACGGGTGTGGCCGCGTCGGTCGGGTCGGTCGCGTTGCAGGAGCGCTCCGCGTGATCGCGCTTCGCGCTCAACACCTGTCGATCGCCTCGGGAGAGAACGCTCGTTCCTCGCGCTCTCTCCGCTCGCCTCACTCCGGTGTGCCGCAAGGCTGTGACGGATGTGATGAGGAATAGTCATTGGGGTGGGTGTGATGCCCGGTGACGGCGTCGGCGGGGTCGAGGGGGCCCCGCCGCCGGCCTGGCATGTCCCGGCGCACGCGCCCACCGCGGCCTCGTGCCCAGCGCCGATTCCCGCGCCGATGCCCTCCCCGGCCGCCGGGCCCGGGCTCGACGGCCTGGCGGCCGTGGTGCAGCGCGGGGAAGAAGAGGATCAACGGCAGCGGCGTCGGGAGACCAGCGAGCTGCCCAAGGAGTGGTTCCGGGTGCGCCGCCCGGCGGCCACCCAGCCGGTGCCCACCGAGGAGGGCGGCCCGGATCTGCTCAGCGCGTTGGGTCGGGTGCGCTGGGAGTGCGCGGCGTTGGCCATGTGCGCGCTCGGGCCGCAGTTCATCGGGCTGTTGGCGTTGCTGATCGGCGGGTTCATGGTCGCGCGCTCTCGGTTCTGGGAGGTCGGCGACAAGGTCCGCGCGGTGTTGGGCATCCCGCTGGCCGGGCTGACCCTGGCCGTGCTGTGGGCCTGGTTGCGGGCCACCGAGTTGCAGCAGGCGGACGCGTCCAAGGCGCGTCTGGAGATCGCCGGGCACAGCCTGGCGCACAGTCTGCACCTGGGGCCGCAGTTGGTGGGATTCGCCATCGCGATGCACCTGGGTCACCGCTTGGTCCGCGACGCCCGCTGGAACTGACCACACCCCTTCGGGCGTTGGCAGGTAACCTTCGGGCTGGTTGTCTCGCTGTCGTCTCCGGGTCGGCCGGTGCGTGGCGGGGGGACGTGAGGGACAGGACGCGAAGGTGCCCACCGGCAAGGTTAAGTGGTTCGACACGGAGAAGGGCTTCGGCTTCCTGTCCCGCGAGGGCGGCCCGGATGTCTTCGTGCACAAGGACGCGCTGCCGGCAGGGGTGGCCACGCTCAAGCCCGGCCTGCGGGTCGAGTACGGCATCGTCCAGGGCAAGCGGGGTGACCAGGCGTTGTCCGTGCGACTGCTGGACCCGCTGCCCTCGGTGTCCGCGGCCACCCGCAAGTCCCCGGACGAAATGGCCGTGTTGGTCGAGGACCTGATCAAGGTGCTGGACCACACCGCAAATGCCTACCGTCGCGGCAAGCAGCCCTCGGGCGCCGACGCCTCCCGCACCGCTGCTGTCCTGCGTGCCGTGGCCGCCGATATCGAGGCCTGAGCCCCTCCCACCCCCGGCAACGTCCGACGAAGCGAGGGTTATAGCCCTCCGTTGGTCGGACGTTGCGCATCGAGGCGACTGTGGGCGCGCAGTTGCGCGAGGCCTTTCCGCTTGCGTCCGACGAAGCGAGGTCTATAGCCCTCGGTCAGTCGGACGCTACGAGATGGGCCGGCGACCGGTTGTCCACAGGGGCTCGGAATTCGGGACGGCGCGGGCGGACAATCGGCACCGTTCGCGACATGATCGAGCGATCAGCGGCACAGCGCGCATACCGACGCCAGCAGGTCGAAGTGGCTGCTCGGCGCCAAGCGGGACTTCTCAGTAGACGACAGGTCTACGCGATGGGACTCAGCCGGTGGCAGGTGGAGGCGGAGCTCCGGGCCCGGCGATGGCAAGCACCGGGGCGACAGACCCTCCAGATCGTCCACGTGCCGTCGCCGGAGGCGGCGTGGTGGACCGCCGTCCTGGAAGTCGGCCCGCACGCGGTGCTGGATGGCGTCACCGCGCTGATGGCCGCAGGTTTGACCGGCGTCAGCGAGCCAGAGGTCCACCTGGCGGTGCCCAAGTCGAGCGACCCGCGGAATCTACGGGGCGTGGTGGTCCACGAGACCCGTCGTTATGACCCCGACGCGGTATTGCTCGAACCGGTTCCGAGAATGCGGCCGGCAACTGCGGCGGTGCACGCGGCGTTGTGGGCGTGGACCGACCGCCAGGCCCAGTTGTTTGTACTGGCCTCGGCTCAACAAGGCCTGTTCACCGCGACCGAACTTGCGGCGGAGGTGGACAAGATCCGCCGCGATCGCCGCCGCTCTCTGCTCCGGGATCTCTGCATGGAGGTTGCGGGCGGCATTGAATCGATTGGCGAGCTGGACTTCGCCCGGTTGTGCGAGGCGCGCGGGTTCCCGCCGCCGACGCGTCAGGTGTGGCGAAAGGGCCCATCGGGCCGCGTATACCTGGACGTCGTGTGGGAGCAATTCGGCGTGACGGTCGAGATCGATGGCTTCCACCACCTCGCCGTCACAGCGTGGGTGAGCGACGCACTGAAGGCGAACACCGTCTCGCTCGAGGGGCACGTGGTGCTGCGCATCCCGAACATCGCACTCCGTACGAACCCGGACCCCTTCCTCGACCAGGTCGAGCAGGCTCTGCGACGGGGTGGCTGGAGTGGCCGCACAGCCGCCTGAACCTGCTGACGTCCGACTGACCGAGGGCTATAGGCCACGATCCGTCGGACGTCCCGGAGAAACCCACGGCCAACGCCTGCCTACGTCCGACGAAACGAGGGCTATAGGCCACGATCCGTCGGACGTTGGGGAGAGGGTTCAGCGAGAGCCGGGACCGCGCCAGGTGGAGCCGGGCGGCGGGGAGTAGGGCGCAGGCGTGTCCTCCGGGCCCTGCGCGGCCAACGGGGGGAACGGCGTCTCCGGGGTGATCGGGGGCGCCACCCAATCCGGCATCGGTAGCGGGGCGGATTGCTGCTGCGGTGTGTCGGCCCGTGGCGTGCTGCCGGGGACGATGCCGCGCTTGTGGTCGCGGCGGTTCTGCCGGGCCTTGCCCACCAGTTGCAGGGTCAGCGCCATCATCACGCCGGACGCGATGCCGAAGCCGACGTCCCCGCGCAGTGGCAGTGCGGTCCCCAGGCCTCCCCCGATGACCCAGGCCAATTGCAGCCGGGTCTCGCTGCGGGCGAAAGCGGAGCTGCGTACGTCCTCGTCCACGTCGCGCTGGATCATCGCGTCCAACCCGAGCTTGCCCAGCGTCTGCGCGACGCCGATGACCACGCCCGCGATCAGCACAGTGGCCAGACCCCAGGCGACTGTGGTGCCCAGCAGCACCACGGTCTGCGCGACCATCAGTAGCACCTGCATGACCTCGGGCGCCTTTTGCTTCATCAGCGCGCCCACGGCAGTGCCGATGACGCTGCCCACCCCCACCGCGCCCAGTACCAGGCCGATCGCCGCGGTGTCGGCCAGCCCACCGATCGGTTCCTTGCGCAGCAGGAAGGCGAGGAACAACGTCAGGAAGCCGGACAACCCGCGGAAGGCCATGTTGGCCTGCAGGCCCAGCTCCACCGCCGGGCCGATGTAGGCCGCCTGGTGTTCGGTCGGTCGGATGCGGGCCACCGCCCCGGTCTCGGACATGGCCGCGGGACGTTCGTCGGCTGCAGAGTCCACCCGTTTGGGCAGCCGGACGGCCAGCACCGCACCGACGATGAAGATCAGCGTCGCGCCGCGCAGCGTCCACTCCGGGCCTGCGACGTGGGTGATGGCCGCGCCCAGGCCGGCGGCGACCGCCGAGGACAGCAGCCCGGCCATGTTCATCCAGGAGTTCGCCCGGACCAGCGGCACCGCGGGTGGTAACAACCGGGGAATGCCCGCGGCTCGGGTGACGCCATAGGCGCGAGAACACGCCAACACGCCGAACACCGCGGGGTACAGCCAGAGCGAGGCGTTCGCGACCGCACCGACCATGGACCAGGCGAGGAACGCGCGGATGACGAAGGTGATCGCGAGCGCGTAGCGGCGACCGGAGCGGAACTTGTCCAGCATCGGGCCGATCAGCGGGGCGAGCAGCGCGAACGGGATCATCGTGATCAGCAGATAGAGCGCGACGCGCCCGCGCGCCTGCCCCAGGGGGACGGAGAAGAACAGCGTCCCGGCCAGGGCCACCGCCACTGCGGCGTCACCCGCCGCGTTCACCCCGGACAGCTCGGTCAGTTTGGCCAGGCCGCTCTCGCCTGCGCCCTGCGCGTTGGTGGCCCGGCGGACGGTGCGCCGGGTCGTCGAACCGGCCCGGGAGGCCGCCCGGCCGGTCGAGCGCAGCGCGTCACGCCACGCGGCCATCGCGTTGGGGTCGGGCCCACGCCGGCGGGGCGGGGGCGGCGTGGCGGTCTCCACGGTGCCTATCCTGCCCCGTCGACGCGAGGAACCGACCGGCGCCGCGAGCCGGTTTTCTTGGGCTTCGTCACGAATTCGGCTCGGCCACCGGCGTCCGTGATGCCACTGGCCGCACGTGCCGGCCGGATGAGGTTGAATTCGGGGCATGGCAATCAGCACCCGGGACCGACGTCCGACGGCCGACCAGGCATGTGTGGACGCGGTGGAGACCGCGCGCGAGGCAGCGTTGGAGGTCGCGCCGGGTGAGATCGGCGAATACCTCGGCTACGACGTCGAGGAGGAGCGCACGGTCACCCACCGCTTCGCCTGCACGAACCCGGCGTACGTGGGGTGGAACTGGGCGGTCACGCTGGTGCGGGCCTCCCGGGCGCGGACGGTCACCGTGGCCGAAACGGTGCTGCTGCCCAGCGCGGCCGCGGTGTTGGCTCCGGCCTGGGTGCCCTGGGAGGACCGGCTGCAGCCAGGCGACCTGGGGCCCGGCGACATCCTGCCGCCGGCCGAGGACGACGTCCGGCTGATCCCCGGCTGGTCGGCTGACGAGGCCCCCGGTTATGACCCGACCGAGGCGGAATCGATGTGGTGGGTCGCCGCGGAGGCCGGCCTGGGTCGGCTGCGGGTCCTCTCCCCGATCGGGCGGGATGACGCCACCGACCGCTGGTACAGCGGAGAGCGTGGCCCGGAGGCGCCGATCGCGCTCGCGGCACCGGGGCAGTGCAGCACGTGTGGGTTCTCCGTGCCGATGGCCGGCGGGCTGGGGCGGGTCTTCGCCGTGTGCGCGAACGAGCACGCGCCGGACGACGGTCGCGTGGTGTCGCTGGACCACGGTTGCGGGGCGCACTCCGAGGTGCTCGCGGTGCCCGCGGCGCTGGCCGAACGGCCGGCCCCCCTGCTCGATGAGATCGGCTACGACACCATCGTGCTCGAGCGCCGGGCGGCGAAGGCCGATGTCGAGGCCATCGCTGACGTGGAAGTTTCCGACGTCGTGGCGGAGGCGGACGAGGTGGTTGAGGAACAGATCCTCGAGGCGGCGGTCGACGACCTCGTGGAGAAGCCGGCGGACTCCGACGTCGCCGAGTCGGCTGACGTCGAGGACGGCGAGCCCGAGGATCGGTGAACCGGCCCACGGCCGGGTTCGACACCGCGCGGCTGCGCCATACCGTGCTGGCCGCCTGGGCGGCCTCGCCGGCGCGGTTCCGGGAGGACGCGAACGCCGAGGAGGAACTGGTTCTCGGCGCCTACCGGGACCGGTTGGTGGTCGAGCTGGCGCAGAACGCGGCCGACGCCGCGACCCGGGCGGGTCGCCCCGGGCGGCTGCGGCTGACGCTACGTCAGGATGACGACGCGGTGGTGCTGAGCGTGGCCAACACCGGCGCCCCGTTGAACGCGGACGGGGTGTCCGCGCTGTGCACGCTGCGCGCGTCCGCGAAACGCGACGGGCCCTCGGTGGGTCGGTTCGGGGTCGGCTTCGCCGCGGTGCTCGCGGTGAGCGACGCGCCGGCCGTGCATTCGCGGACCGGCGCAGTGCGCTGGTCGGCGCTCGAGGCGGCGACCGCGGCCGCGGAGATTCCCGCGCTCAGCACGGAATTGGCGCAACGTGCCGGCCGGGCGCCGGTGCTGCGGTTGCCGTTCGACACCGGCGGTGCGCCGCCGCCGGGCTGGGACACCGAGGTGGTGCT
>DASQPJ010000051.1:0-13606 GCA_035644015.1 Sporichthyaceae bacterium | reverse complement strand
CGACCCCGCGTTCCGCGGGCAAGGCCTGGCCGGCCGCGTGGTGCACGCCGTGTCCGCCACCATCCAGGCCGACGGCGCTACGCCGTACCTGCACGTCGCGGACGACAACACCCCAGCTCTCGGGCTCTACCACGCGATGGGCTTCGTGGTCCGCCGCGAGGTGCACTTCGTGGTGCTGACCCCGACCGCGTAGCGATGATCCGAGCCGGGTTGCGCGGCACCAAGCCATGTCGTGGTGCTGAGGTCGCGGAACTCCACCGCCATCTAGGCTCGCGCCGTGCTGGCGATCGACGTGCGCGAACGAGGCAGGCGGTTGGCTCGTCGCCACCGCCTCGCCGCCGAGACGCGGGCGTCGGACCCGGTCGAGGCGGCCGACGCGGTGGTCGCGCTGCACGGGACCGACGCGGCGTCAGTATTCCTGTCGGCTTGGGCGCGGATGCACGACGGGGACGTCGCCGGGGTGGAACGTGCCCTGTACGAGGACCGGTCCTTGCTGCGACTGCTGGCGATGCGGCGCACCATGTTCGTCGCGCCCGTCGACACTGCCGCGGTGATGTTTGCGGCGTGCTCGCGGGACGTGGCTGCACGAGAACGCCGGAAATTGCTCGGCATGATCACCCGGGCCGGCTTCGCCGCGGGCGATGCCGAGGGGTGGCTGGCCGCGGCGGAAGCAACCGCATTGGCAGCCCTCGTCCACCACGGGGAGGCGACAGCAGCCCAACTCGCCGCTGACGACCCACGACTGAACGCCGTCCTGGTGCTCGGCGCCGGCACGAAATTCGAGAACCGGCAGAAGGTGATCAGTCGGGTCCTGACGGTTCTGGGCGCCGAGGGCCGGGCCATCCGGACCCGCCCGAACGGGTCGTGGACCTCGACCCAATTCCGCTGGGCAGCACTCGATCGGTGGCAGCCGAATGCCGCGTCGGAGCAACTCCCGGCTGTCGCGCGCGCAGAACTGGCCCGTCGCTGGCTGGGCGTGTTCGGCCCGGCCACCCTGGAGGACCTGCGCTGGTGGGCCGGCTGGACGCTCGGCGCGACGCGAGCGGCGGTGGCCGCCAACCAGACCGTCGAGGTGAGTCTCGAGGGTGTGCGCGGGATTGTGCTGCGCGGGGACGAGGAACCGACCCAGCCGGTCGAGCCGTGGGCGGCATTGCTCCCCGCCCTTGATCCGACCACGATGGGTTGGAAGGAACGCGCCTGGTATTTGGGTGAGCACGGGCCGCAACTCTTCGACCGCAACGGCAACGCGTCGCCCACGATCTGGTGGGACGGACGCGTGGTCGGCGGCTGGGCCCGGTCCGAGGACGGCGAGATCCGCACCCACCTGCTCGAGGACGTCGGCGCCGGCGCCGTGGCCGCGATCGAACGCCGGGCCGCTGACCTTTCCACCCGTGTCGGCGACGCAAAGCTGAGCCCGCGCGCCCGTGCTCGCTCAGCGGTGGAACTGCGCCTGACGAACAGCTGATCCACGGCCCGCGATGCATATTGCAACTCGCGTGGCGAATTGGGCGCCACATCAGGCTCCGGTGTTGCGATGTGCATCCTGGGCCTTGCCGACGACCTGTCAGGCGTTGAAGTACTTGGCCTCGGGGTGGTGCACGATCAGCGCGTCGGTGGACTGCTCGGGGTGTAGCTGCAGCTCCTCGGAGAGCTCCACGCCGATCCGCGAGGGGTCGAGTAGCTCGACCATCTTCACCCGGTCCTCGAGTTCCGGGCAGGCGGGATAGCCGAAGGAGTATCGCGAGCCCCGGTAACCCTGCTTGAGAATCTCGGTGAGATCGCCGTCGGCGTCGGCGAAGCCGAGCTCCTCACGGATGCGCGCGTGCCACATCTCGGCCAGGGCCTCGGTGAGCTGGACCGACAGGCCGTGCAACTCCACGTAGTCCCGGTAGGAGTTGCGGGCGAAGATCTCCGCGGCCACCTGAGAGATCCGCGAGCCCATGGTCACCAAGTGGAACGGGAGCACGTCGATCTCGCCGGACTCCTTCGAGCGGAAGAAGTCCGAGAGACACAGGTGGCGGTCCCGGCGCTGGCGCGGGAAGGTGAAGCGCAGCCGTTCCTGGCCCTCCCGCGGGCCCTCGTGGTGCAACACCACGAGGTCGTCGCCCTCGGAGTAGCAGGGGAAGTAGCCGTAGACGAGGGCTGCCTCGAGCATGTTCTCGGTGTGCAGCCGGTCGAGCCACATCCGTAGCCGGGGGCGACCCTCGGTCTCGATGAGCTCCTCATAATCGGGGCCCTCGGCGCCGCGGGTGGATTTGAGACCCCACTGGCCGAGGAAAAGCGCGCGCTCATCGACATATGACGAGTAGTCAGCCAGACGGATGCCCTTGACCACCCGGGTGCCCCAGAACGGCGGCACCGGGACCTTGTTGTCCGCCGCCACGTCGGAACGTGCCGGCATGTCCTCCGGTGCGGTCTCGATCAGCTTCGCTCCGCCGGTACTGACCCGGCGTTTGCGCAACGGCGGCAGCTCCGCACCGGGTAGCCCACGCTTGACCGCCATGAACGCGTCCATCAGCCGCAGACCCTCGAAGGCGTCCCGGGCGTAGCGCACCTGGCCGGGGAACTGCTCGGCCAGGTCTTCCTCCACGTAGGCCCGGGTCAACGCCGCGCCACCGAGCAGGATCGGCCACCGGTCAGCCAACTGACGGCTACTCAGTTCCTCGAGGTTCTCCTTCATGATGACCGTCGACTTCACCAGCAGCCCGGACATGCCGACCACATCGGCCCGGTTCTCCGTCGCAGCCTCGACGATCGCGGCGATCGGCTGCTTGATGCCGATGTTCACCACGGAGTAGCCGTTGTTGCTCAGGATGATGTCGACGAGGTTCTTGCCGATGTCGTGCACATCGCCCTTGACCGTGGCCAGCACGATCGTGCCCTTGCCGGACTCATCACCCTCGACGCGCTCCATGTGCGGCTCGAGGAAGGCCACCGCGGTCTTCATCACCTCGGCGGACTGCAACACGAACGGCAACTGCATCTGGCCGGAACCGAACAGCTCACCGACGGTCTTCATGCCGGACAGCAACGTCTCGTTGATGATCTCCAACGCCGGGCGCTCCTGCAGGGCGAGCTCCAGGTCCGCCTCCAGGCCCTTGCGGGCACCGTCGACCACCCGTTGCTCCAACCGCGCGAACAGCGGCAGGGAGAGCAGTTCCTCGGCCTTGGCCGCGGCCATCGAGCCTGCGTCCACGCCCTCGAACAGCTCCAGGAACTTCTGCAGCGGGTCGTAGGCCGGGGTGTCATCGGTGGCCGGGCGGCGCCGGTCGTAGATCAGGTCAAGGGCGACGTTGCGCCGCTCCTCGGGGATGCGTGCCATCGGCAGGATCTTGGACGCGTGCACGATTGCCGAGTCCAGACCGGCCTTCTGCGCCTCGTGCAGATAGACCGAGTTCAGCACGATGCGCGCGGCCGGGTTCAGCCCGAAGGAGATGTTGGACAGCCCCAGCGTGGTCTGCACGGTCGGGTAGCGCTGCTTGAGCAGCTTGATGCCCTCCAGGGTCTCCAGGCCGTCCTTGCGGGACTCCTCCAGGCCGGCGCCGATGGTGAAGGCCAGACAGTCGACGAAGATGTCGTCGACCCGCATGCCCCACTTGGCGACCAGATCGTCGATGGTGCGCCCGGCGATCTCGACCTTGCGCTCCGCGGTGCGGGCCTGGCCCTGCTCGTCGATGCACATCACCACGACGCCGGCGCCGTGCTCCTGCACCAGCGGCATGATCTTGGCGAAGCGCGACTCCGGCCCGTCGCCGTCCTCGAAGTTGACCGAGTTGATGATGACCCGGCCGCCGAGCATCTCCAGACCGGCCTGCAGCACCGCGGGCTCGGTGGAGTCCAGCACGAGCGGCAGGGTCGACGCGGTGGCGAAGCGGCCCGCGAGCTCTTTCATGTCCGCGACACCGTCGCGGCCCACGTAGTCCACGCACAGGTCGAGCAGGTGCGCGCCGTCGCGGATCTGGGCCCGGGCGATGTCGACGCAGTCGTCCCAGCGCGCCTCGAGCATCGCTTCGCGGAACGCCTTGGACCCGTTGGCGTTGGTCCGTTCCCCGACGGCGAGGTAGGCCGAGTCCTGCTTGAACGGCACGTGTGCGTAGAGCGAGGCGACGCCGGCCTCGTGGCGCGGCTTGCGAGTGCCCTTCTCGGTGGCCCGGACCTTCTCGACCAGCGCGCGCAGGTGCTCCGGCGTGGTGCCGCAGCAGCCGCCGACCAGGGAGAGCCCGTAGTCGCGGATGAAGGTGGCCTGCGCCTCGGCGAGCTCGTCCGGGCCGAGCGGGTAGTGCGCGCCGTTGGGGCCGAGCACCGGCAGGCCGGCGTTCGGCATGCAGCTGACGCCGATCGTCGCGTGCTTGGCCAGGTAGCGCAGGTGCTCGCTCATCTCGGCCGGGCCGGTCGCGCAGTTCAGCCCGATCAGCTCGATGCCGAGCGGCTCCAGCGCGGTGAGCGCGGCGCCGATCTCCGACCCGAGCAGCATCGTGCCGGTGGTCTCGACGGTGACCTGCGCGATGACCGGCAGGTCGACGCCCATCGCGGTCAGGGCCCGCTTGGCGCCGAGGATCGAGGCCTTGGTCTGCAACAGGTCCTGGCTGGTCTCCACCAGCACGGCGTCGATCCCGCCGGCGATCATGCCCTCGGTCTGCTGCTGGTAGGCATCCCGCAACAGTGCGTACGGGGCGTGTCCCAGCGTCGGCAGCTTGGTCCCCGGGCCCATCGAGCCGAGCACCCAGCGCTGCTGCCCGGTCTGGGCGCTCCACCGGTCGGCGGACTCGCGGGCGATCCGGGCCCCGGCCTCGGCCAGTTCACCGATGCGCTCCGGGATGTCGTACTCGGCGAGGTTGGCGTAGTTGGCGCCGAAGGTGTTGGTCTCCACCGCGTCGACGCCGACCTCGAAATAGGCGTCGTGCACCGAGCGGACCACGTCGGGCCGGGTGACGTTGAGGATCTCGTTGCAGCCCTCGTAGCCCTGGAAATCCTCCAGGCTCAGGTCGTGGGCCTGGAGCATGGTGCCCATGGCGCCGTCGGCGACAACAACACGCTCGGCCAACGCCTGGCGCAGCGCGGCAATGGAGGGGTTCATAGAGGTCCTAGCTTAACGAACCCGGTCGGGTAGGTTCGCCGGATTAGTGCCACGCGAGAGGAGGTGCAGGTCACGGTGATCACGTTCGACGGGGTGGATTCGCTCTCCGAGCCGATCCTGCTCGCCTCATTCGAGGGCTGGAACGACGCCGCGGAGTCCGCCTCGGGGGCGCTGGCGCACCTGTCCGGGGTGTGGGAGGCGCAGTTCATCGGCGAACTCGACCCGGACGAGTACTACGACTTCCAGGTCAACCGGCCCCAGATCAGCGCCGAACGCCCCGGCGAGGGCCTGTCCCGGATCACCTGGCCGACCACGCGGTTCTACCGGGCCCGGCCGAACGGCCGCGACGTGCTGCTGATGCGCGGCGTGGAGCCCAACATGCGCTGGCGGGGCTTCTGCGAGGAACTGATCGGGGCCTGCCGGGACCTGAAGGTGACCACGGTGGTGACCCTGGCCGCGTTGCTGGGTGACGCCCCGCACACCCGCCCGGTGCCGGTGCGCGGCACCTCCGCGGACCCCTTACTGCGCGAGCGCCTGGGCGTGGAGCCGTCCACCTACGAGGGCCCGACCGGCATCGTCGGGGTGTTCCAGGACGCCTGCCACCGGGCCGGGTTGTCCGCCGCCTCGTTCTGGGCCGCCGTGCCGTACTACGTGGCGCAGCCGCCGTGCCCGAAGGCCACCGTCGCCCTGTTGCAGCGGGTGGAGGACGTGCTGGACCTGGCGATCCCGCTGTTGGACCTGCCCGCGGACGCGCGGATGTGGCAGGAGGGCGTGGACGAATTGGCCGGCGAGGACAGCGAGGTCGCCGAGTACGTGCGCTCGCTGGAGGAGGCCAAGGACACCGCGGACCTGCCGGAGGCCTCCGGCGAGGCGATCGCCAAGGAGTTCGAACGCTACCTACGTCGCCGCGACGAGGGCCCGGGCGGCGAAACCCGCTCCTGACCCGCCAGACACAACTTCGGGCCGCCAGGGCACGTATCGGGAGGCTCCGATACGTGGCCTGACGGCCCGAAGATGCGTGGTGTTACTGCGCCAGGTCGGCGAAGACGATGACGTCCTTGTTGTCCCCGGTCGGTGCCACCAGCCGTAGCTGGGCGGTCTTGCTGGGGCCGTAGACCTCATCGGCCGGCACGTCGGTGATCGCGTAGGTCTTCACCGACTTGACCACGAAGGTCACCTGGCTGCCGCCGTCGGTGTCGATGATGACCTTGTCGCCGGCCTTGCTATCGGCCAGCGTGGCGAACACGTCGTCGCCGCCCGAGGCGTCCAGCCGGTGACCGAGAATCACCGCGCGGCCCACCGTTCCCGGCTTCGGACCGGCCGAGTACCAGCCGGCCTGCCCGTAGTCCGGGGTGTCCAGCGCCCCGGTGTCGGGGTTCGTGGCCAGCGGCTCGATCGGTGCGTCGATCTTCACCCGATCCATCTCCAGATGGGTCGGCGTCTTGCTGTTCGGGTCGACCGGCGTGGTCTGGCTCGCCACCGGCGTATTGTCGCTCCACGGCCAGCTGTGCAGACCGCCCCACCACAGCAGCGGCAGCGCCGAAGCGGCGGCCAGCCCGTAGTGCGCGGCCTTCCACCAGTTGCTGCGCGGCGCCATGTCGGCGATGTCCTCGTCGTGCTCCGGTGCGCGCACCGGCTCGATCACCTTCACCATGCTCCCCCGATGAATTCACGGCGCCCCGCGGCCCCGGCGGCCCCCGCCGCCCCGGTCACAGCCACGCCCCCCAACACGATCAGTGCCAACGCCGCCGCGCCCAGACCGGCCTTACCGGCCGCGGTCTGCGGCAACAGCGACGCCACGTTGCGCAAGGTGGCCGCCGTCCCACCCATTCCGTGGTGCGACGAACCGTCGGACGACGAGGTGTCCATCAACCCCGGCGGCTTCGGCGCCGTCCAAGTGGACCCGTTCCGCGTCACCGTGCTCGTACTGCTGTGATGACCGGACGAGGTCGCCGGACCGGGCTTGGCCGGCGACGACCCCGAACCGGTTGGTCCCGCTGCGGGCGCCCCCGAGCCCAACAGCGGCAGCGAGTCCACGACGCCCCCCAGCGTCGGTCCGAGCAAGGGCAGGCCGGAGACGATCTTGGCCAGGCTCGGTGACTCATCGCCCGCGTCGGCCCCCACCGGCGCGGTCGCTTTCAGTCCGAGAGTGTCGCTCAACCCGTTGGTCAGCCCGCCCACCAGCCGACCCAGGCCGAGTACGTCGGTCTGCGGTTCGGCCGTCGGCACGGTGGCCGCGGACGCCGAACCGGCACCCGCCACACCACACAGTGCGACCGAGGCAACCACGATCGCCGCCCGAGAAGGGCGGATCGCCACCCGACGCGGGCGAGCATGACGTGCTGCCATTCCTGCCACCTCCGAACCGACACGGTTCTCGAACGCCTTGAGAATGCCGGCTGGAATAGCCGAGAACAGGGTCGGCGACGAACTCGTCATCGGCGCAGGGATCAACGCGCAGGCAAAACAAAGGATCATCGCCGGCGTTCGAACTCGGAACGCGAATAGCACATGGCGGGCGTCGGGCACCGACCGGACGCACCGCCCGGGGCGGGCATCTCGCTCTCACGCAGCTCCCAAAGCCTTGCTGAGCTGCGAAAACAGCTATCCGGTGACTCCCGGGGCCACCGCGTACCGGCGGGATGTCGGATGAGTCGGATTCGCCGCGATGACCCGAAGCACACGACATTCTCCGGCGCGATCTTCCTTCATGAAATCCTAAAGTCGCGGCTCGTCCAAACCGAAAGACTGGCCGTTCGGATGATGCCCGGCTCATACGATTGGAACGTCGAATTAGTCCACCCGGACAGGGAGACAAATCGGAATTGCCGCCGCGCGTGACGGGATTTACTACAACGCGATTCCGAGCAGGCCGTCGACCGCCCGGGAGATCACGCCGGGCGCGCCCGAATCGGAGCCGCCGGAGGCCGCACGCCAGGCCCAGTCATCGATCGCGGTCAGCGCGGTCGGGGCATCCAGGTCGGCGGCCAGCGCACCCCGAAGCGCGGCCAGGGTGTGTTCCGCCGGGGGTCCGTCGGGACGCGACACCGCGGCCCGCCAGGTGTCCAGCCGGGTCTGCGCCGCGCTCAGGTCAGCATCGGCGTACTCCCAGTCGGAGGCGTAGTGATGCGCCAGCAACGCCAACCGGATGGCCGCTGGGTCCACGCCGGCCCGGCGCAGCGCGGACACGAACACCAGGTTGCCCCGCGACTTGGACATCTTCTCCCCCAGGTAGCCGACCAGTCCGGCGTGCATGAACACCCGGACGAACGGGCGGCCCCCGTTGTGCACCTGCGCGTGCGCTTCACCCATCTCGTGGTGCGGGAACACCAGGTCGCGGCCGCCACCCATGACATCGACGGCCGGGCCCAAGCGGTCCATCGCGATCGCCGTGCACTCCACGTGCCAGCCGGGCCGACCGGGCCCCGCCGGGGAGTCCCAGCTCGGCTCGCCCGGCCGGGCGGCCCGCCACAACAGCGCATCCAGCGGGTCCTTCTTACCGGGGCGACCGGGATCCCCACCGCGTTCGGCGAACAGTCCGAGCATCGCCTCGCGGTCCAGCCCGGACACCGAGCCGAATGTCGGGTCGGCGTTCACCGGGAAGTACAGGTCACCGTCGACGTCGTAGGCGGCAGCGCGGTCCCCCAGTTCGGCGATGAACTGCCCGATCAGCGGGATGGACTCCACCGCGCCCACATAGTGATCCGGGGGTAACACCCGCAACGCGGTCATGTCCTCGCGGAACAGCTCGGTCTCGCGCACCGCCAACGCGCGCCAGTCCTCGCCGGTGGCCTTCGCCCGCTCCAGCAATGGGTCGTCCACGTCGGTGACGTTCTGCACATAGGCAACCTCGACACCACTGTCCCGCAGCGCCCGACCGAGCAGATCGAAGGTGACGTAGGTGTTCGCGTGGCCCAGATGGGTGGCGTCGTAGGGAGTGATGCCGCAGACGTAGAGGCGGGCGACCGGCCCGTCGGCGGCGGCGGCCAATCCCCCGGTGGCGGTGTCGCGCACCAACACCGCGGAGCCGGTGCCGGGCAGCCGCGGGAGTGCCGTGGTCGGCCAGGCCTGCATATGACTCACTCTAGAAGGGCGGCCAGGGAACCGCGGGCCAGCCGTCCTCGCGCGGGATCGGGTGCACCCCGCGGCGCAACATTCGGGCAATCCGCCGCCGGGTCGCGGTGACCTCGTCGGCCTCCAACAACTCCCCCAGCGCCGGCCCCAGGTCGTCCGGCCAATCCGCGAGCAGGCCGGCCAACACGTCGACCACGTCCTCGGGCAACGGACTACCCGCCCAACCCCACAACAGGGTGCGCAACTTGTCGGGCACCGCGAAACACAGCCCATGGTCGATGCCGTGCAGCACGCCGGCCGCGGTGGGCAGCACATGGCCGCCCTTGCGGTCGGCGTTGTTCACCACCGCGTCGAACACCGCCATGCGACGCAGCCGCGGGTCGTCGCTGCGCACCAACGCGATCCGGTCGCAGCCCTCGTCGACCTCCACCCACAACTGGCACATGCCCGGACCCCACGGGCCCTCGCGCATCACCGTCGGCGGCACCACGTCCCACCCGGTGGCCGCCGACACCCGGTAGGCGGCCACCTCGCGGGCGGCCAACGTGCCGTCCGGGAAGTCCCACAACGGCCGTTCGCCGGCGATCGGCTTGTGCACACACGCGGCGGTCACCCCGTCCAGGGTCACCGCGCAGTACAACGTCGCGTTGGACGCGTCGACCATGCGGCCGAGCACCTCGAGTTCGCCGTGCTCGAGCAGGTTCAGCGCGGCGGGCAGGCCGATCTGGCTGACCGGCACCGCGGGTACTGCCTCGACCTCGTCGGACTGGCTCAACGCCGGTGGCCGTTCTGCCGCGGGCAGACGTGGCCGCCGGCGTCCACCGGCAGGCCGCAGAACGGGCACGGCGGGCGGCCCGCGGACACCACGGACGCCGCCCGTCGGGCGAACTCCCGGGCCATCTCCGCGGTCAACAGCACCCGCAGCACGTCCGGGCCCTCGGCGTCGGCGTCCTCCTCGTCGATGGCCGGCGCGGACCCCACCTCGCCATCCTCGCCGGGCGCCTGGGCGACGATCACCAATCGGTCCACCCGCGGATCCCAGCCCAGGGCGAGGCTGGCGACGCGGAAATCCTCCTCGATCGGCCCCTCGAGCGGGTCGAGGTCGGACACCACGGCAGGCGGGGTGGGCACCGCATCGGGGGCGATCCGGCGCACCTCGTCCAGCAGTCGGTCGACCTGCTCGGCCAGCAGCAGCACCTGTTGCTTCTCCAGGGCGACACTGGTCAGCCGTCCACCGGCGCTGGCCTGCAGGAAGAAGGTGCGCTGGCCGGGCTCACCCACCGTGCCGGCCACGAACCGGTCGGGCGGGTCGTAGAGGAACACCTGCCTGGCCATATGGGGAAGCCTACGACTTGGGGCCGGCCCCGCCGCCGACCACGGCATCCCCACGGCCGGTGCGGTTCGACTTGGCGGGCGGACGGTAGGCGGAGGTGTCCCCGCCGGTGTCGTTGACCTTGAGCAGGAACGGTCGGGTGTCGGTGTAGCGAATCGCGGTCACCGATCCGGGGTCGATCACGATGCGTTGGAACAGATCCAGGTGCACCCCCATCGCATCGGCCACCACGGCCTTGATCAGGTCCCCGTGGCTGCAGGCCACCCAGACCGCGGCCGGGCCATGACTGGTGGTCAGTCGCTCGTCCCAGTCGCGGATCGCCGACACCGCGCGGGCGGCCATCCCGGCCATGGACTCCCCGCCGGGGAACGCCACCGCACTGGGGTGCGCCTGGACGACCTTCCAGAGCTTCTCCTTCATCAACTCCTTGATGCTGCGCCCGGTCCAGTCGCCGTAGTCGCACTCGGCAAGCCGCTTCTCCTTGGTCACCCGCACCCCGGTGGCCGCCGCCAAGGGAGCTGCGGTCTCCAGGCAACGCTGCAGGGGGCTGGACACGATCGCGGCCAACGGCAGTGCGCCCAGGCGTTCGGCCAGCGCGGCCGCCTGCTCGCGGCCCCGGTCGTCCAGGGCAACGCCCGGGGTGCGTCCGGCCAACACCGCGGAGGTGTTCGCGGTGGACCGTCCGTGCCGAACGAGCAGAACTGTCGTCACGGGTCTCCTCAACCTCGCCACGCCTGGCCGTGTTCCCCGCGTGCGCCGACACGGACGTCACCTGCCGGGCTGGGCGCTCGGCGCCGCTTAGCCTTGCCATCATGGAAGCAGCCTCGGATTCGACCCTCGCCGGGGGCATGGTGCAGCGCCGGGTGGGCCGCAGTGGTCTGACCGTCTCCCGCCTCGGCCTGGGCACACTCAGTTGGGGTTCGGAAACCGACGCGGCCGAGGCCGCGGAGCAGCTGGCCATCTTCGCCGATGCGGGCGGCACGCTGATCGACACCGCCCCGCACTACGGCGCCGGGCACGCCGAGGAGCTGCTCGGCGCACTGTTGCACAAGACCGTGCGCCGCGAGGACATGGTGGTGGCCACCAAGGCCGGCATCGGGTTGCGCGGTCGCGACCTGACGGTGGACATCTCCCGGCGCGCATTGCTGGACACCCTCGACCTGTCGCTGGCCCGGTTGGACACCGACCACGTGGACCTCTGGCAGGTGCACGTGTTCGACCCGGCGGCGGCGTTGGACGAGACCCTGTCCGCGTTGGACCACGCCCTGGCCTCCGGGCGCACTCGCTACGTCGGGGTGTCCAACCACGCCGGTTGGGAGTTGGCCCGCACCGCCACGCTGCAGGAGAGTTCACCGGCGCACGCCCGGATCGTGTCGGACCAGGTGGAGTACTCGCTGCTGAACCGCGGCGCGGAGGCCGAGGTGCTGCCCGCGGCAGCGGCGCTGGGCGTCGGCGTGCTCGCCTGGGCACCCCTGGGCGGCGGGGTGCTCACCGGCAAGTACCGCAGCGGCAAGACGCCGACCGACTCCCGGGCCGGGCGCTACGACACGCTCGACCGCTACCTGGTGCCCGCCGCACGCCGGGTGGTGGACGCCGTGGCCACCGCGGCCAAGGGGCTCGGCGCGGCACCACTCGAGGTGGCGCTGGCCTGGGTGCGCGATCGCCCCGGCGTGACCGCGGCCATCGTCGGCACCCGCACCGTGACGCAGTTGCGCGAGGTGCTGGCCGCGGAGGCGGTGACCCTGCCGGCGGAGATCCGCACCGCACTGGACGACGTCTCCGCGCCCTAGACCCCGGTCTGCGACCAGCGCACCGGCACGTCGAACCGGCAGAGCACCTCGTCCGGGTCCGCCTCGGCGAACGCGTCGTCCATCCACTCCACCTCGTCGCCCGCCGCGTCCACGGTGGGCAGCACCCAGGTGGTGGCGCCGTGCCAGCGCAGGCCCACCGCCAACCCGGCGTCCGGGTTACCCAGCGCGCTGTGCCCCCGATCGGCGGCGAGCATGGCCAACGCCTCGGCCGGGGAGCCCGCCTCCTCGTTGGTCGCCAGGTTCAGCGCGCGCGGGTCGGTGACGGTGAAATCCCATCGGGCCAGCACGGACAACCGGTGCGGGTCGAGGTCCGTAGGCCCGTCGTCGGCGTCCGGCGCCGGGTCGGGCAACTCGAACGGGGTCACCTCGTCGTGCTCGCGATAGAGCGCGTCGTCGTAGGCGGCGGCCGCGGCCCGCAACGCACGGTAGGCCGCGGTCACCGCCGGGTCGTTCTCCGAGCTGCGCACACCGACCGCGGTCCAGTGCGCCTCCAGCGCCTCGACCAATCGGTCCAGCGCGGCTCGGGCGAGGCCGTTCTCCTCGGCAGACATGAGATCTGATGTCCCGTCAGCAGGTGGCCAGGAAGCGGTCGAGCACCCGTACCCCGAAGTGCAGGGCGTCGGTCGGCACCCGTTCGTCCACCCCGTGGAACATGCTGGCGAAGTCCAGCTCCGGGGCGAGGCGCAGTGGCGCGAAACCGAAGCAGCGCATGCCCAGTCGGGAGAACGACTTGGCGTCGGTGCCGCCGCTCATCGCGTACGGGATGGCCCGCGAGCCGGGGTCCTCCGCCTGCAGCGCCGCGACCATGGCGTCCACCAGGGCACCGTCGAAGGTGGTCTCCAACGCGATGTCGTGATGGATCAATTCGCGTTGCACCCGCTCGCCGATCAGCTCGTCGATGGTGGCGAAGAATTCCTCCTCGTAGCCGGGTAGGAACCGCCCGTCCACCACCGCGTGCGCCTCGGTCGGGATCACGTTGGCTTTGTAGCCGGCCTGCAGCATGGTCGGGTTGGCGGTGTTGCGCAGCGTCGCACCGATCAGCTTGGACATGCTGCCCAGCCGGGACACCGTGGCGTCCAGGTCGTCCGGGTCCAGCGGGACACCGAGGGCATCGGAGATCTCGTCAAGGAACGCCCGGACGGTCTTGGTCATCCGGATCGGGAAGGTGTGTTCCCCGATCCGGGTGACCGCCGCGGCCAGTGCGGTCACCGCGTTGTCCTCGGCGATCATCGACCCGTGCCCGGCCCGCCCGGCCGCGGTCAGCCGCAGCCAGGCCATGCCCTTCTGCGCGGTCTCGATCGCGTACAACCG
>DASQPJ010000050.1:0-5454 GCA_035644015.1 Sporichthyaceae bacterium | reverse complement strand
TGCTGTTCCTGCTCGGCATCAGCCGGGAGGACGTGGAGGACGCCGACTCCGCCGATGAGTGAGCGGGCAGCGCCACGCTGACGGTGGTGCCCCGCCGTGGCTGCGAGACCATCGTCCAACGCGCCAAACCCGGTGGGACCGGGTCGACGGTCCCACCGGGCGTTCAACAGCCGCTCAGTGGTGGCAGGTGTGCGTCTGGCAGTTGCCGTTGCCTGCCGGGTTACCCATCCGCCCGCGGTTCCAACCCCCGCCGTTCCAGTAGTGGTGGCGTCGGTGGTGATGGGTCTCCACGGCGGACGCCGGCCTGACGCCGGGTCAGCCGCGGGCCACCGTCATGGCGGTCAGTGCCGCGCTGCCCTCGGCGAGCTTGCCCCACTTACCGGCGATGTCCAGCACCGCGATCGCCGCGGTGCCGAAATCCCGCCGCGCGCGCAGCAGGTTCTCCTCCGACCCCGAGCCCGCCAGGGCCAGCACCAGGGACTGCAGGCCCGGGTTGTGCCCGACGAGCACCAGGCGCTGTGCATCGTCGCCCAACTCGCGCAACACCCGCAGCAGCTCGTCCTCCTCGCCGTGGTACACCGCACGGTCGAAGAGCGTCGGCACGCCCTTGCCGAGCTCGGCCGCGGCCAGCGCCCAGGTCTCCTTGGCGCGTACCGCGGTGGAACAGACGGTGCGGTCCGGGTGCAGTCCCGCCTCGGCCAGCCAGCGGCCTGCGGCCAGGGCATCCTGGCGCCCGCGCGCGGTCAGCGGGCGTTCGTGGTCGGGATAGGCGCCACGCTCCGCCTTGGCGTGCCGCAGCACGATCAATTGCCGGCTCATCCGTGCGCCGCACCCCAACAGGCCAGGAGGATCAGGCCCACGAAGAACACCACCATCGTCAGCAGAATCTTCAGGCCCTGGCGGCGATTGTTTACCAACTCGTCCGTTGGCGCGGGTGGCCGCGCGCCGGACGAGCCGGTACTGCCCTCACTCATGGGCCCAGTTTCGCACGAGGGGCCCGCTCAGCCGCCCATGGCGTGCACGCCACCGTCGACGTGCACGATCTCCCCGGTGGTGGCCGGGAACCAGTCCGAGAGCAGCGCCACACACGCCTGTGCGGCGGGCACCGGGTCGCCGACGTCCCAGCCCATCGGCGCCCGGGCCTTCCAGACGTTCTCGAACTCCTCGAAGCCGGGGATCGACTTGGCGGCCATGGTCTTGATCGGGCCCGCCGCGACCAGGTTCGAGCGCACCCCGTGTGGCCCGAGGTCGCGGGCCAGGTATCGCGAGCAGGACTCCAGCGCGGCCTTGGCGACGCCCATCCAGTCGTACTTGGGCCAGGCCACCGTCGCGTCGAAGGTCAGCCCCACCACCGAGGCACCGGCCTCTGGGTACAGCGGCCGCGCGGCCATGGCCAGCGCCTTGTACGAGTACGCCGACACGTGCACCGCGGTCGCCACGTCGTCCCACGCGGTGTTCAGGAAATTGCCGCCCAACGCCGCCTCCGGCGCGAAACCGATCGAGTGCACCACCCCGTCCAGGCCATCCAGGCCGGCGCCCCGGACGTTGTCCACCAGCGCCTCGAGGTGCCCGGCGTCGGTGACGTCGAGCTCGATGACCGGCGCCTCGTTCGGCAACCGACCCGCGATCCGGGTGGTCAGCCGCAGCACCCGGCCGTAGGAGGACAGCACCACCGTGGCGCCCTGTTCCTGGGCCAAGCGGGCGACGTGGAAGGCGATCGAGGCGTCGGTGAGCACGCCGGTGACCAGGATGCGCTTGCCGTCGAGCAGACCCATGATTCAGTGCCCCATTCCAAGACCGCCGTCGACAGGAATGACGGCACCGGTGATGTACGACGCGTGCTCGCCGGCCAGGAACAAGCAGACGCCCGCGATCTCCTCGGTCTGCCCGTACCGGCCCAGCGGAACCGAGCCGAGGATCTGCTGTTGCCGGTCCTCGGTCAGCTCCGCGGTCATCGCGGTCTCGATGAAGCCCGGCGCGACGACGTTCGCGGTGATGTTGCGCGACCCCAATTCGCGGGCCATGGACCGGGCCATGCCGATCAGCCCGGACTTGGACGCGGCGTAGTTCACCTGACCCGGCGAACCGAGCAGGCCGACCACCGAGGAGATGAAAATAATTCGGCCCTTGCGTTGGCGCAGCATCGACTTCGAGGCGCGCTTGGCCACCCGGAAGGACCCCGTGAGGTTGGTGTCCAGCACCGCGGTGAAGTCCTCCTCGCTCATCCGCAGCAGCAGCGTGTCCCGGGTGATGCCCGCGTTGGCGATCACCACCTCGACCGGACCGTGTGCCGCCTCGGCCTCGGCGAACGCTGCGTCCACCGCCGCGGAGTCGGTCACGTCACATTTGACGCCCAACACGCCCTCGGGCAGGTCGCCCGAGCGGTAAGTGACCGCCACCTGGTCCCCCGCCGCGACGAACGCCTCGGCGATCGCGCGCCCGATCCCGCGATTTCCCCCGGTCACCAGTACCGAACGACTCACCTGTGAATTCTCCCTGCCTGCGCATCCGTCATGGTCCGGTCGCGTCCAAGCTCAGCACGCTATCGGTGTCCGCGTCGCCGTGACCTCGCCCACCCCCGACGACGACACGCCGCATCACGGAATGATCAACTGCACTGGCGCATGACCCGGCTTTGCTTGCATCGTCCTTGCAGCGGATTGGAAGGCAGGCACCTTGGCACGCCCGGGCACGTGGCGATCACTCGCCGGCGCGACCTCCGTTGCTTTGCTTTGCGCCGGCTGCGGCGGTGGGGTGCACCTACCGTTCACCGGTAACGACAGCGGCGGTCCCAAGGACGACGCGGCCACCGCCGGTGCGGCTTTCCTGTCCGACTGGTCCGCGGGCAACTTGACCGCGGCCGCCGAGCGGACCACCGAACCGACCCAGGCGCACGCCGCCCTGGACGAACTCGCCACCCACCTACGTCCGGACAAGCGCACGTTCACCCCCGGCAAGGTGTCCAACTGCGGGGACTCCGCACCGTGCGCGATGCCCTTCCACGCCGACCTGTTCCTCAACGCCCTGGGCGATTGGAACTACGACGGTCGGTTGTCGTTGGTGCATCAGCAGATCGGGCAGGCCAAGAAGTGGCTGGTGGCGTGGTCGCCGGGGGTGATTCACCCGCTGCTCACCAACGACACCATGCTCGCCCGGGTCCGCCACCTGCCCGCGCGCGCCGCGATCCTGGACCGCAGTGGCCAGCCGCTGGTGGACAACCAGCCGGTGGTCAAGGTCGGGGTGAAGGCCGGGGACGTGCCGGACGGCACCATCGAGAAGCTCGCCGACCTGCTCGGCGTAAACGTGGACGGTCTGACCACGCGCACCAACCAGGCGCAGGAGGGCCAGTTCGTCGAGGCCGTGGTGCTGCGCAGGTCCGACTACCAGGACAAGAAAGCCACGCTGGACAAGATCGGCGGGGTGGTCACCCAGAACGGCACACTGGCCCTGGCACCGACCCGGGCCTTCGCCCGCGAGGTGCTCGGCACGGTGGCCACCGCGACCGCCGCGACGCTACAGAACGCCGGGCCCACCGCCTCGGCGGCCGACTCGATCGGCTCCTTCGGCCTGCAGGCGATCTACCAAAAGCAGTTGGCCGGGCGGGCGCGCGGCGAGATCGACCTGGTCAAGCGCGACACCCAGGCCGTCGTCTCCACGCTGAACACCTGGACCGAGGTGCCCGGCTCCCCGGTGCGCACCACGTTGGACCTGACCGTGCAGCGGGCCGCGGAGAACGCGGTCGCGCTGAGCACCGAGAACTCCTCGCTGGTGGCCATCGACATTCGCACCGGCGACATCCTCGCGGTGGCCAATGGCCCGGCGGACAAGGCCGGCGAGGATCGCGCGCTCAACGGCCAGTACGCGCCGGGCTCCACGTTCAAGATCGTCACCGCGGCCGCGTTGCTGGCCACCGGACTGCAGCCCACCGACACGGTCAACTGCCCGTCCAGTGTCACCGTGGACGGCAAGAAGTTCGAGAACTACGACGGGCTGGGGTCGCTGGGCTCGGTGCCGTTCAGCAAGGACTTCCAGGAGTCATGCAACACCGCGTTCATCGGTGAGGCGATGAAGCTGAAGGACGACGAGCTGTCCAACGTCGCCGACCTGTTCGGCATCGGCGAGAACTGGGATCTGGTGCTGGACAGCTACTCCGGCGACGTGCCACCGGCCGCCTCGCAGACCGAGCAGGCGGCGGATGCCATCGGGCAGGGCAAGGTGCTGATGAGCCCGCTGGCGATGGCCGTGATCGCGGCGGCGGTGGCCAATGGCACCCCGCACGTCCCGCATCTGGTGACCAGCGGCCCGCCGCCGGAGGAGTCGCCGACCGTGGGCCCCAGCGGGGCCCCCACCCTCGGACCGGACGACACCGACAACACCGACAACGTCGACGACCCCGGCTTCCAGGCCACCCCCGACGTGACCCCGATGGCGTACTCGTCGAGCCTGGATGATTCACCGTCACCGTCACCCTCGCCGTCGGCGAGCTACGGCGGGGACCAATTGGCGCCGTTGCAGTACGCCACCGCGCTGCGCAACCTGATGTACCAGACGGTGAAGTCCGGTACCGCCAAGGTCCTCGACATCAAGGGCGAGAAGGTCGGCGCGAAGACCGGCACCGCCGAGTACGGCAGCGAGGTGCAGCCCGGCAAGCACGCCTGGATGGTCGGGTTCATGGGCAACATCGCGTTCGCGGTGATCGTGGAGCGCGGGGACACCGGCGCGACCACGGCGGGCCCACTGGCCAAGTCGTTCCTGCTGGACCTCAAGGGTTACGACGTGCCCAGCCGCGAGGCCGACCAGTCATAGCGTGCGGTAAGACCACAACTTGTGCCCACCGCGTACCCCGGCCTCGTTGCCCACTCGGGTGGCCCGAAAACCCAGGTCGCCGGAGAGGTGTTCGGCGTTGCCGCCGCCCAGGTAGAGCCGGTCCCACCCGAGCACCGGATACCAGCGCTCCAGCGCCATCGCGACCCGTCGACTCCACCGGACGTTGCCCAGCGCGAGACGGGCGTGGTCGCCGAGTTGCTGGTCGTAGGTTTCCCCGTCGCGGAACGGGGCCTGGGACAGCTCGAGTTTGGGCAGCAGCTGACCGTCGTCGTAGAGCGCCGCACCCAGGCCGGTGCCGAAGGCGAACAGCACCTCGAACCCGGAACCCTCGATCACCGCGAACCCGGCGAGTTCGGCGTCGTTGATCACCCGGACCGGGCAGCCGAAGGCGTCATGGAGAGCCGCGCCCGCGTCCCAGCGGCGCCACGCCGTCACCAGCTCCGGGTTGCGCGGGGTGAACGGACCGGCGTCGCACACGAAGTGCGGCGTGGTGATCACCAGGCCGTTGCGGATCATGCCGGGCAGGCCGACGGAGACCCGCTCGAACGGGGGCAGGTCCTCGGCCAGGTCGAGCAACGTGTCGATCAGTCGCTCGGGCGGACACGGGTACGGCGTGGGGATGCGGCC
>DASQPJ010000049.1:0-6779 GCA_035644015.1 Sporichthyaceae bacterium | reverse complement strand
CGTCGGAGTCGATCGCGAACCGGCACCCCGCCTCGACGGCCAGCCCGATCAGGCGCTTCGGCGGGTCCAACCGTTCCGGCCGGGAGTTGATCTCCACGGCGACGTCGAACCGCGCACATGCCGCGAACACCAGCTCGGCGTCGAACTGCGATTCCGCTCGACCCCCGCCGCCGCCGCGTTTGCCGTCGGGGTCCCGACCGACGATCCGCCCGGTGCAGTGCCCGAGCACATCGGTGTGCGGGTTGGCGATCGCGGTCACCATCCGCCGGGTCATCGCCTCGGCGTCCATCCGCAGCTTGGAGTGCACACTGGCGACCACCACATCCAGTCGCGCCAACAACGCGGCGTCCTGATCCAGCGTGCCGTCCTCCAGGATGTCCACCTCAATGCCGGTCAACAGGCGGAACGGGGCGAGGCGTTCGTTGAGTTCGGCGACCACGTCCAACTGGGCCCGCAACCGGTCCGCGGTCAACCCATTGGCCACCCGCAGCCGGGCGGAATGGTCAGTGAGCACGAGGTACTGATGCCCGATCACATCCGCGGCGGTGAGCGCCATCTCCTCGATCGGACTGCCTCCGTCGGACCAGTCCGAGTGGGAGTGCAGATCCCCGCGCAGGGCCGAGCGGATCGCCTCCCCGCCCGGCGCCACCGAGGCCGGCGCCGCCGCGGCCAGCTTCGCCAGGTAGCCGGGCACCGTCCCGGCCAGCGACTCGGTGATCACCCCGGCGGTGGTGTCCCCGACACCGCGCAGCTCCTGCAGCGTGCCGGCCACGACCCGGGACGCCAGTTCCCCCTCGGGTAACGCCGCGACCACCGCCGCGGCGTTGCGAAAGGCCCTCACCCGGTGGGTCGGCTGGTGAGCTCGCTCCAACAGGAACGCGATCTGGCTGAGGTCCGCCAGCGGATCACGCTCGGTCATACGGACAAACGTAGCCGGCCTACGCTTCGCCCATGCCGGCTCCACCCCGGGCGAGCGAACCCAACGCCGTCCACAACCACCCGCGCACCGTGCGCCGGGTCACCGGGGCCACCGGGCTGCTCTGCGCCGCGGCGCTGGACCGGATGCACGACGAACTGCCCTGGTACCGGGACATGGCCCCGGAGAGTCGGTCTTGGATCGGACTGATCGTGCAGGCCGGCGTGAACAACTTCTGCGCCTGGCTGGACGACCCGCACCGCGGAGCCCGACTGCCGGTCGAGGTGTTCTCCGCGGCCCCGCCGGAGATGACCCGGGCGGTCTCCCTGCTGCAGACCGTGGAACTGGTCCGGATCACCGTGGACGTGATCGAGGGCCGCATCGAGGAACTGGCCGCGCCCGGCGAGGCGGACTGGCTGCGCACCGCGCTCCTGCGTTACTCCCGCGAGTTGGCCTTCGCGGCTGCGCAGATCTACGCCGCGGCCGCGGAGACCCGCGGCGCCTGGGACGCCCGCCTGGAGGCGGTGATCGTGGACGCGATCCTGCGCGGCGAACCCGACGAAGCGCTGCACTCCCGGGCCGCCGCGCTGGGTTGGTCGCAGCCGGGCTCGGTGGCCGTGATGGTCGGCACCACCCCGGGCCAGGACCCGGCGGTGGTGGCCAAGGCGGTGCACCGCATCGGCCGGCACGCCCAGGTGGATGTGCTGGCCGGGGTGCAGGGCGAACGTCTGGTGGTGATCGTCGGCGGCATCGAGGACGCGCAGAACGCCGCCGCGGTGTTCGCCCCGGCCTTCGGCGTCGGGCCGGTGGTGGTCGGGCCGTCCGTGCCCGACCTGGCCTCGGCCACGCGATCGGCGGCCGACGCACTGTCCGGCTTGCGGGCGGCCGCGGCCTGGCCGGAGGCACCGCGCCCGGTGGCCGCCGATGACCTGTTGGCCGAACGCGCCATCGCCGGCGACGAGCGCGCCAAGCAACAACTGCTGGACGAGGTGTACCGCCCGCTGACCGAGTCCGGCGCGGCCGTGTTGGAGACCGTGACGGCCTTTCTGGAGCAGGCAAGTTCGCTGGAGGCCACTGCCCGGTTGTTGTTCGTTCACCCCAACACCGTCCGCTACCGACTACGCCGTGTGACCGACGTCACCGGGCTCATCCCCACAAACGGCCGGTCGGCGTTCACGCTGCGTATAGCGCTTACGCTGGGCAGACTCGAACCGGCGAAGCCGGAGTTGTAGGACCCGCACAAACGCGCCCCGCCAACTTCGTGGCGCGCATTACGGCGGTACGGACCGGTAGGCGGCATCGTGGACCTTGTGCTTGCGATCGTGGCGCCCGGACAGGGCGCGCAGACCCCTGGTTTCCTCGCTCCCTGGTTGGAGCTGCCTGCCGTTGCCTCCCGCCTGGAGTGGTTGTCCACGGTCAGTGGCCTGGACCTGGTGGAGCTCGGCACCAAGGGCGACGCAGAGCAGATCAAGGACACCGCCGTGGCCCAGCCGCTGCTGGTGGCCGCCGGCCTGGCCGTACTCGGGGAGCTGCTGCCCTCCGGGGGCACGGCCGGGGTAGGCGTGCTGGCCGGGCACAGTGTCGGTGAGCTGACCGCGGCCGCCGCGGCCGGCGTGCTGTCCGCGGAACAGGCGATGGTGCTGGTCCGCGAGCGTGGCCGGGCCATGGCGTCGGCCTCCGCGATCACCCCCACCGGCATGACCGCGGTGCTCGGCGGGGACCGCGACGCGGTGCTGGCCAAGCTCGCCCAGCACGGTTTGACCCCGGCCAACGACAACGGCGCCGGGCAACTGGTCGCCGCAGGCACGCTGGCGCAGCTGGCGGCGCTGGCCGAGGACCCGCCGGAGAAGGCGCGGCTGATCCCGCTGTCGGTGGCCGGCGCCTTCCACACCTCGCACATGTCCCCCGCGGTGAACCACCTGGGCGACCTCAGCGGCTCGATCACCCCCGGCGATCCGACCACCAGGCTGCTGTCCAACGCCGACGGCGCGGTGGTGAGCACCGGTGCGGAGTTCTTAACCCGCTTGGTGACTCAGGTATCCAACCCGGTCCGCTGGGATCTGTGTATGGCGACGATGATGGATCTTGGTGTCACCGGCCTGATCGAATTGTTGCCCGGCGGCACCTTGACCGGTCTGGCCAAGCGCGGCATGCGCGGGGTCACCGGCGTTGCGGTGAAGACGCCGGACGATCTCGACGCGGCCCGCGCGTTGCTACGGGAGGGAGCACCGTCATGACCGGACGGATCAGCACCAGCGGCGGAGCCGCGTACAGCCGCATCCTCAGCGTCGGTGGCTACCGACCCGCGCTGGTGGTCACCAACGAGGACATCTGCCAACACATCGACTCCACCGACGAGTGGATCCGGTCCCGGTCGGGGATCGCCGCGCGCCGCTTCGCGGCGGCCGATGAAACCATCCAGGACATGTCGGTGGCCGCCGGCGGCAAGGCCATCGCGGCGGCGGGCATCAGCCCCGAACAGATCGGCTTGGTGATCGTCGCGTCCTGCACCACCACGGTGCAGATCCCGGCGGCGGCCCCGGAGGTGGCCCATCGACTGGGGTCCACCGCGGCCGCGGCCTTCGACGTGAACATCGCCTGCGCCGGGTTCAGCCATGGCGTCGCGCTGGGTGACTCGCTGATTCGCACCGGCGCCGTGGGGTACGCGCTGATCATCGGCACCGAGAAGTTCTCCCCGCTGGTCGACCCGACCGACCGCAGCATCGCGTTCATCTTCGGCGACGGCTCGGGTGCCGCGGTGCTCGGTCCGTCCGACACCCCGGCCATCGGCCCCGTGGTGTGGGGCGCGGACGGTTCGCAGGCCGCGGCCATTGCCATGGACGGCGACTGGGTGACCAAGGCCACCGCGGGCGAGCGCGCCTGGCTCACCATGAACGGCCAACAGGTGTTCCGCTGGGCCTCCTACGCGATGGCGCCGGTGGCCCGGCAGGCGGTGGAGGCGGCCGGTTTGACGTTGGAGGATCTGGACGCGTTCATCCCGCACCAGGCCAACATGCGGATCACCGACGCCATGGCCCGGGCGCTGAAACTGCCCAGCCACGTCAAGATCGCCCGCGACATCGTGGAGACCGGCAATACCTCCGCAGCCAGCATCCCGTTGGCCATGGAGACCATGGTGGAACGCGGTGAGGCCCGTACCGGCGACACCGCACTGCTGATCGGCTTCGGGGCCGGCCTGAGCTTCGCCGCCCAGGTGGTCACGATTCCCTAGCCCAGGACACCGTCGTCCCACACCACTAACCGCCGCACCGACACTGAGGAGTAAAACCAAATGGCAGCTGTGACCGAGGCCGAAATCGTCGTGGGACTGGGCGAGATCGTCAACGAGATCGTCGGCATCCCCGCCGAGGACGTCCAGCCGGACAAGGCCTTCATCGCCGACCTGGACATCGACTCGCTGTCCATGGTCGAGGTCATCGTGGCCGCCGAGGAGCGCTTCGGCGTGAAGATCCCGGACGACGAGGTCAAGAACCTGGAGACGGTCGGCGACGCCGTGAAGTTCATTCACGCCAACGCCTGAGGCACCATCACGGGCGGGCCGAGATTCCCGGCCCGCCCCGAGCAGACTGGGCACGGCCCATGCCGCCCGGAAGGAGTAGGCAGATGAGCAGCACCACCGTCGTCGTCACCGGCCTCGGTGCGACCACCCCCGTCGGGGGGGACGTCGCGTCCACCTGGGCAGCGCTGCTGGCCGGCACGTCCGGCATCAGGTCGCTGACCGAGGACTGGGCCGAGCAACTACCCGTCCGCATCGCCGGCCGGATTGCGGTCGAACCGAGCGAGGTCCTCGACCGGGTGCAGGCCCGCCGGCTGGACCGCGGCAGCCAGCTGGCACTGATCGCCGCCCGTGAGGCCTGGGCGGACGCGGGCGGCGAGGCCATCGGGGTGGACCCCGAGCGCCTCGGCGTCGTGGTCGCCACCGGCATCGGCGGCATCATCACGCTGCTCAACACCTACGACACCCTCAACGCCAAGGGACCACGGCTGGTCTCGCCGCTGGCGATCCCCATGCTGATTCCGAACTCTGCTGCGGTCACCGTCGGTCTCGAGATCGGCGCGAAGGCCGGCGTGCACACCCCCGTCAGCGCGTGCGCCTCGGGCGCCGAGGCCCTGGCGATGGCGCTGGACATGATCCGCTGCGGCCGCGCGGACGTCGTCGTGGCCGGTGGCACCGAGGCCGCGATCCACGCACTGCCGATGGCCGCCTTCGCCGCGATGAAAGCGATGTCGACCCGAAACGACGAGCCGGAGCGCGCGTCCCGCCCCTACGACAAGGCTCGGGACGGTTTCGTGCTCGGCGAGGGCGCGGGCATCGTGGTGCTCGAGTCCGAGGAGCACGCCAAAGCCCGCGGCGCCACGATCTACGCCACCCTGGCCGGTGCCGGGATGAGTGCGGACTCACACCACATCGCGCAGCCCGACCCCGAGGGCACGGGCGTGGCTCGCGCGCTGCGCTTTTGCATCGCTGACGGCAAGATCGACCCGCGCGACCTGGTCCACGTCAATGCCCACGCCACCTCGACCCCGCAGGGCGACGTCGCCGAAGTGCTGGCCCTGCGGGCCGTCCTCGGCGACGCCGCGGACGGGATCGTGATCACCGGCACGAAGTCGATGACTGGTCACCTGCTCGGCGGTGCGGGCGCCATCGAGTCGGTGTTCACCACCCTGGCCATCAACCAGCGCCTGGTCCCGCCGACGATCAACCTCGACGACCAGGACGACGAGGCAACCATCGATGTGGCCCGGGTCGAGCCGCGAGCCCTGCGCTCGGGCGATATTGCCGCGCTGAACAACTCCTTCGGATTCGGCGGCCACAACGTCTGCCTCGTCTTCACCAACTGAGAACCCGGCCACCGCCCGGCTGGCCGAACTGCTGGACACCGGATCGGCGAGCGCGCTGGGCGGCGCCGATGATGACGGCTTCCGGGCGGCCACCGGCACGGTGCACGGTTGCCCGGTGATCGCCTTCGCCACTGACCCCACGGTGTCCGGCGGAGCCATGGGTGTGGCCGGCTGTGCCGTGGTCGCCGCGGCTTACGAGCACGCGCTGGCGGAGCAGCGACCGATCATCGGGCTGTGGCACTCCGGCGGCGCCCGGCTGAACGAGGGCGTGGCCGGCCTGGACGCGGTCGGCCGGGTGTTCGCCGCCATGACCCGGGCCTCCGGACGTATCCCGCAGCTGTCCCTGGTGCTCGGCCCGGCCGCGGGCGGTGCCGCCTACGGGCCGGCCCTGACCGACCTGGTGGTGATGGCCCCGGACGGGCGGATCTTCGTCACCGGCCCCGACGTGGTCGCCACGGTCACCGGCGAACACGCGGGCGCAGACCTGCTCGGCGGCCCGGAACCGCACGGCCGCCGCTCCGGGGTGGTGCACTACACCGCCGCCGACCCCGACGCGGCGTTCGCGGTCACCCGCGACCTGGTCGCACTGCTGGGCGACCAACGCGACTGGGACACCGACGCGGTACGCGACGTGGACCTGGCCGCCGGCCTGCCCGAATCGCCACGTCGGGCCTACGACGTCACCCCGTTGGTCACCCGGCTGCTGGACCCGCACAGTGCGGTGGTGCTGCACGAGCAGTGGGCGCCCAACCTGCTCACCGCGCTGGGCCGGCTGGGTGGGCGCACCATCGGCGTGCTGGCGAACAACCCGTTACGCCTCGGCGGCTGTCTGGACTGGTCCTCGGCCGAGAAGGCAGCGCGCTTCGTGCGCATGTGCGACGCCTTCGGCATCCCGTTGGCCGTGCTGGTCGACGTCCCCGGCTATCTACCCGGCGTGGGGCAGGAGTGGGACGGGGTGGTGCGCCGCGGGGCCAAACTGCTGCACGCCTTCGCGGAGGCC
>DASQPJ010000048.1:0-11545 GCA_035644015.1 Sporichthyaceae bacterium | reverse complement strand
GCGCGCGGGTGCTGGTCGGCAACGACCGTCCGGACGGATTGCCCGAGGGCGGGCATTACGTCAACCCCACCGTGCTGGTGGATCTGGACAACGACAATGCCGCGGCCAGCGAGGAAATCTTCGGCCCCGTGCTCTCGGTGATCCGCTACACCGACGTCGAGGACGCCCTCCGTATCGCCAATGACAGCGACTACGGGCTCGCCGCGTCGGTCTGGGGCAATGACCTGGGTCGCGCCCGCGCGGTGGCCGGGCGGATCCAGTCCGGCCTGTGCTGGATCAACGACGTCGCGCAGGCGGATGTGCGCCGCACCCCGTTCGCCGGCAAGAAGCAGAGCGGCGTCGGCAGCGAACTCGGCACCGATGGCCTGTACGCGTACACCAAGACCAAGAGCCTCTACACCGCGCTGGACACCGACCTGGACGCTCGGCCGTACTCCGCGGTGGGCGGGGAGTGGGAGTGAACATGACCGAGGCCACCTGGACTGCCGAGTCGCCCGATGTGCAAACCGACTTCGACATCCACGACCCCGCCGGCGTCGAGACCATCTTCGACCAGTACGCGGAGCTGCGCTCGCGCTGCCCGATCGCGCACTCCACCAAGTACGGCGGGCACTGGGTGATGACCCGCTACGACGACATCGACGAGGCCATGCGCAACCCGGCGGTCTTTTCCAGCGAGTGCGTGAACATCCCACCGACCATCGGCCAGGACGGTCCGATGATCCCGCTGGAGATCGACCCGCCGGACCACACCACCTACCGGCGGATCATGACCCCGCTGTTTTCCCCGACCCGCATGCGCCGGTTGGAGCCGCAGGTCCGCGCCCTGGTACTCGAACTCATCGACAACATCGGTGACGCCACCGAGATCGACTACGTCGAGATGTTCGCCAAGGAACTGCCCACCCGGGTGTTCCTGAAGCTGATGGGCTGGTCGATGCACGACGCGGCCCGGCTCAACGACTGGACCGACCGCATCGTGCTGGGCCTGCCGGGGGCGAGCGAGGAGGAGAGCACCGCCTTCCGGATGGAGGCGGCGCTGGAGGTCTACGCCCACTTCGCCGAGATGATCGACGAACGTTTCGAGGAGCGGGAGAACGGGGCCGCGCGGCCGACCGACCCGGACGTGGACGACATCACCGACGTGTTGGTGAACAGCAAGTTCGGTGACCGCGAGCTCACTCAGTTCGAGATGCTCAACATCCTGTTCCTGATGATGATCGGCGGCCTGCACACCGTGCAGGGGCAGCTGGCGCACAGCACCATCCACCTGGCGCAGGACCCGGCCAAGCGCAAGGAGCTCATCGAGCACCCCGAGCTGATCCCGGCTGCCGTCGAGGAGTTTCTGCGCTACGAGTCAGCGGTGGCCGGGGCCCGGGTGGTCCAGTCCGACATCGTGGTGAACGGTGTGCAGTTGCGGGCCGGGGACCGGGTGCTGATCCCGCTGGCCGCGGCCAACCGCGACCCGGCGAAGTTCGACCGGCCCGACGAGATCGACTTCACCCGCGAATCGAACCCGCACGTCGCGTTCGGTGGCGGACGGCACCGGTGCCTGGGTTCGCACCTGGCCCGCATCGAGCTGACCATCGCGTTCGAGGAATGGCACAAGCGGTTCCCGAACTACCGGTTGCACCCGGACCAGCCCTACAAGAAGCACCTGAGTCAGGTCCGCGGCGTGGAGAGCCTGCCGCTGCTGCTCAACCAATCCCTCTAGGAGCAATGCAGATGACCGTCAAGCTCGGCTCCCTCGACTTCTACCAGGCGATGGCCGATGAGTTGAACAACGACCCGGAGTGGGCGGAGAAGGGCAAGAACCTCACCTACGACATGGTCTACAACTACGAGGCACCTATCGAGGGCTCATTCTTCTGCCGCTTCGAATCGGGCAAGGTCACCGAGGTGCGTAACGCAGCCCCGGCCGACGTCGAGGCCGCCGACTTCGTGATCAGCGGCTCCTCCGACGTATGGGGCGGGGTGTTCAAGAAGCAGATCAATCCCACCGTCGCGCTGACGCGGGGTCAGTTGCGGGTGCGCGGCAAGATGTCGCAGCTGTTGAAGAACATGAGTGCCTTCCAGCACGTCATCGTCGCGATGACCCGCGTCGACTTCGAGTAGTGAGGCGCGAGCGAGGCATGCCGAGTGAGCCATTGGCGCTGACCGACCGGCTGCGTACCGCCGTCGCGGATCCGCTCACCCGCGCCGACGCGATCGACCTGCCCACCGAACTCGACGCGGTGCTCGCCGACGTCGGGTTGAAGGCCGCCGACGCCGGCGGCACCATCGACTTCATCGGGGCCGACCCGGTGGTGCCCGGCGTCGTTGCGTGCGGTTCGGCGGCGGCGTTGAGCCTGGTGGCCAAGTCCGTGGCGATCGCGGCGCTGTGGCAGGCCCGGGGCAACCCGGGCCAGGACATCGCGATGGATGTGCGGGTCGCCCCGCACCGGCTGTGCCCGTTCTACGAGCGCAAATGGGAACTGCTCAACGGCTTGGTGCCGGCCACCGACTGGGACGTCACCGCGCTGCACTACACGAATTTCTGGCGTACCCGCGACGGGCGCTGGGTGCTGCCGCAGGGGCACTATCCGCGTCAGCGCATCGAGACGTTGAAACTGCTGCAGACCTACGACGACCCCGAGGCCATCGCCGCCGCCATCGCCGGGTGGACCGCGGCTGACCTCGAGGAGGCCGGCGCCGCCGCGGGCATCGTCATGCCCATGGTGCGCAGCACCGCGGAGTTCCTGGAGACAGCGCAGTATCGCGAAGTGCTCGCCACTCTGCCGCTGATCGAACTGGAGAAGATCGGGGACTCCGATCCCGAGCCGTTCGGCGCGGGCGACGCACCGCTGGCGGGCATCCGGGCGTTGGGGCTGTCCCACGTCATCGCCGGCGGCGGCATCGGCCGCACGCTCGCGCTGCACGGCGCGGACGCGCTGAACGTGTGGGCGCCGTTCGGGTACGAGGCACCCACCGCGTTCCACACCGCGCAGTACGGCGTGCGCACCACGCGGATGCACTACGACGGCCGCCGTGGTGGCGAGGCGTTCCGCGAGTTGGCCCGCACCGGCGACGTGTTCTACACCAACCGGCGCCCCCGGCTCCAGGAACGCCTCGGGGTGACGGCCCGTCAGTTGGCGGAGTTGCGGCCGGGCATCGTGCACGCCTCGGTCACCCTGCACGGCGAGACCGGGCCCTGGGCCGGCCGGGCGGGATTCGACCAGACGGCCGGGTCGATCGTCGGCATGATGCTGCTCGAGGGCAGCCCGGAGGCACCGAAGCTGCCCTTCGTCACGGTCGTCAATGACTGGATCGTGCCGTGGCTGGTCAGCGCGGGCATCGCCGCGGCGCTGATCCGGCGGGCTACCGAGGGCGGTAGCTATCGGGTGCATGTCTCGCTGACCCGGGTGGCGGCCTGGATCCTCTCCCTCGGCATCTTCGACAAGGCCTATGCGGCCGAGGTTGCCGGGCACGGCGAGCACATCTATCCCGACCCCGAGTTGTTCACCAGCGACGGTCCGCTGGGTCGCTACCAGGGCGTGACCGAGCAGGTGCGGATGTCCGCGACGCCGGGGGAGTATCGCTTCGGTCTGCTGCCCATGGGTGCCGCCCGACCGGAATGGCTGCCCCGATGAGTACTCCCACCACCCCCAACGTCCGACCAACTGTGGCCTATAGCCCACATTCCGTCGGACGCAACGGGGGTGTGGTGCGTATCGGCAACTGTTCCGGGTTCTCCGGGGATCGGCGCAGCGCGATCCGGGAGATCCTGGACGGCGACCCGGTGGATGTCATCGTCGGGGACTACCTGGCCGAGGTGACCATGGCCTCGATGGTGCAACGCACCGCGGCCGGGCACCCGCGGCTGTGGTCCGACGAGTTCGCCATTCAACTGGAGGGCAATCTCGCCGAGATTCTGGACCGCGGCATCAAGGTCGTGGTCAACGCCGGTGGCTTCGACCCGGCCGGGCTTGCCGCGCAGGTGCGGGCCTCGGCTGCGGCGCTGGGCCGCACTGCGTCGGTGGCGCACGTGGCGGGGGACAACCTGCTCGGCCGGCTCGAGGAACTGACCGCGGCCGGCGAGCAGTTCTCCCACCTGGATACCGGGAAACCGCTGTCCGACTGGGGTTTGACGCCCACTTCGGCGAACGCCTACCTGGGCGGTTGGGGCATCGCGGCGGCCTTGACCACCGGCGCGGACGTGGTGATCTGCCCGCGGGTCACCGACGCCTCGTTGGTGGTGGGCGCCGCAGCCTGGTGGCACTCCTGGACCCCAACGGATCTGGACGCGCTGGCCGGGGCCGTGGTGGCCGGGCACATCATCGAGTGCGGTCCGCAGGTCACCGGCGGCAACTTCTCCGGGTTCACCGCCATCCCCGGCATGCTCGCACCGGGCTTCCCGATCGCCGAGATAGCGGCCGACGGCAGCTGCGTGATTACCAAGCACGCCGGGCAGGGCGGCGCGGTCACCACCGACACGGTGAAGGCCCAACTGCTCTACGAAATCCAGGGTCCGCTCTACCTCAACCCCGACGTCACCGCGGACCTGCGCACCGTGCACGTCGAGGAGGCCGGCCCGGACCGGGTCGCGGTGCACGGTGCCACCGGTTCGGCACCCTCGCCCACCACCAAGGTCGCGATCACCGCGATGGCCGGTTGGGAGAACACCGTCGAGGCGTATCTGTGCGGGCTGGACATTGACGCCAAGGCCGCGTTGGTGGAGGCGCAGGCCCGCGCCGCGTGGGCGGACAGCGGCGTGCGGTTGCACCGGGTGGACCGCATCGGCACCGCGGGCGAGGACCCGGCCACCCTGGAGTCGGCCACCGTCACGCTGCGGTTCGTGGGCCGGGCGGATGACGCCGAACCGTTGGCCCCCAAGCGTTTCTACCGAGCGTTGGCGTCCACCATCCTGGGCAGCATCCCCGGCTTCCACTGCGACTCGCACCACCCGCGGGCGAGCAAACCCAGCCCGGTGGTCGCCTACTGGCCGGGACTGGTGTCCTGCGCGGTGCTGCAGGAAACCGTGGTGCTAGACGACGGCACGACACTGTCCGTGGTGCAACCGCAGCGCGCCGAGGTGCCGGTGCTGGAGTCGGACGTCGCACCGGAGCCGGCGCCGGTCGCTGACACCGTGCGGGTGCCGCTGGGGCGGGTCGCGCACGCGCGCTGCGGGGACAAGGGCGGCAACAGCAACATCGGGATCTGGGTTGCGCCCGAGGCCTGGGACTGGCTGCGCGCCGAGCTCTCCGTGGCGCGCTTCCGGGCGTTGTGTGCGGAGAGCGCGGGCCTGGAGGTCACTCGCCACGAATTCCCGTTGCTGCGCGCGGTGCACTTCGTGGTGCACGGCAACCTCGGCACCGGGGCCAGCGACAACGGCCGGCTGGACGCGCTGGGCAAGTCGGTCGCCGAGTACCTGCGCGCCCGGCATGTGGACGTGCCGACCCATCTCCTCGACCTCTCATGCGCGGCGGGGCTATCAGCGGCCCCGGATAGCCCCGACAGGCAGGAGAGGACGGAGTTGGGGTGAGTGCCACCTACCCGCGCTTCGGTGCCGAGGGGCCCTCGCCCACGCTGCTGGACGCCCCGTATTGGGACGGCCTGCGCGCAGGCGAACTACGGATCCAACGCTGCGGACAGTGCGCCCGCTGGATCTGGACCGCCGAGCCGCTGTGCCCGGACTGCCACACCTTCGACCCCGGCTGGGAAGCGGTCGAGCCAACCGGGGTGGTCTACACCTGGACCCGCACGCACCGGCAGTTCCACCCCCACGCCGCGGTGCCGTACACGACCGTGCTCGTCGAGCTTCCGCAGGCCGGCGGGCGGCGGGTCCTCGGCCTCTACACAGGCGTGGACGACCCGGTCATCGGCGCCGCGGTGCGCGGGCAGTTCGAACCCGCCGCGGAGGCCGACGGGTGGCCCCTGCTGCGCTGGAGCCCGGCATGACCCCCGCTTACGTCCGACGAAGCGAGCGCTATAGGCCACGTTTCGTCGGACACAACGTGGGTGGGTGGGAGCGGTGACCCTCGCGTTGCGCGGATCCGTCGCCGTGGTGGGTGCGGGGCAGACGCCCTACTACAAGCGCGGCGAGTCACCGCGCAGCACCAAGGCGTTGGTGCTCGAAGCGCTGATCGAGGCCGCCCGGGACGCCGGCATCGATCCGCGGGAGATCGATGGCTTCGCCTCCTGGGGCGACGATCCGTCCGAGGGCACGCACGTGGCGACCACCCTCGGCGTGCACGAACTGCGCTGGTCCTCGTTGGCCTGGGGTGGTGGCGGCGGCGGGCAGGTGCCCGCGATCCTGCAGGCCGCCGCGGCCATCGCCACCGGCCAGGCATCTTGCGTCGCGGTGTACCGCGGCATGAACCAGGCCGAGGAAGGGCGGATGCCCTACGCCAAGGGCCACTTCCCGCACCACTACGCCGCGCACGGCATTCTGACGCCGGTTCAGGTCTGCGCGATGCGCACCCAACGCATGCTCGAGCACGACAAGGTGCCCGCCTCCGCGCTGGAGGCGCTGGCCCTGGCCGGCTACCACCACGCGCAGACCAACCCGCGCGCCGTCGCCTACGGCCGGCCGCTGGATGCCGAGGCCTACCGCGCCTCCCGGCTGATCGCGGAACCGCTGCGGCTCTATGACTGCTCCCGGGAGAACGACGGCGCCGGCGCGATCATCCTGACCTCCGCCGAGCGCGCCCGGCACACCCGCGGCAAGCCCGCCTGGATCCTCGGCGGCGTGCAGGGGTTCGTACGCGGCTGGGGCGAACTGACAGAGAATCAGGACCCGTACACCTCGGCGGGGCTCGTGCCGTCGATGGTGGAACGGCTGTGGCGGGAGTCCGGGCTGACCCCGGCCGACGTTGACGTCACCCAGGTCTACGAGAACTTCACCGGCCCCGCAGTGGCGTCCCTCATCGACGTCGGCCTGGTGCCGCCCGGCCCGGCCGCCGGGGACGTGATGACGGTGCAGAACCTCACCGTGCCGGGTGGGCGGCTACCGGTGAACACGGCCGGAGGGAACCTCGCTGACGGGTTCGTGCACGGCATCGGGGTGGTGCTGGAGGCCGTCCGGCAGATCCGCGGCGACTCGCCCAATCCTGTCCCCGGCGCGCAGGTCTCGTTGCTGCTCGGCGGGCCCGCGGCGCCGCAGGTCGGCGCCGTGCTGTTCGGCTCCGACGCGGTCGTCTGAGGCCTTCCCACACCGTCGGCCGGCCTGATAGAAAGGTCATGTCCCCGACTATTTAGAGTGCGAGCATCCGTCCCGCTCGCAAGGGAGTGGACGCTCCCTTATTGACGATGGACGTCCCGTATGGACAGACTGTCCAGTACCGAACCTTTTGTTGACATTCGTCACAAGACGGCTAAGCTACAGCCTGTAGGTTTACCCATCCATCCACTGCCCCCGGAGGATGTCTCGTGCCGATCACGTCCCGAGCCGCGGTGCTCTTCGAGGCGCCCGGTGAATGGGAAATCGTCGAGGTCACCGTCGACGAGCCGAAGGAGCACGAGGTGCTCGTCCGGTACGTCACGGCGGGCCTGTGTCACTCCGACGACCACGTCGCCAAGGGCGACGTGCCGATGGCGCATCTGCCGCTGTGCGGCGGGCACGAGGGCGCAGGCATCGTCGAAGCGGTCGGGCCGGGGGTCCGCGACCTCGCGGTCGGTGACCACATCGTGGCCGCGTTCATCCCCAGCTGTGGGCGGTGCACGTGGTGCGCGCAGGGCATGCAGAACCTCTGCGACAACGGCGCGTTCATGATGATGGGCACCCAGCTGGACGGCACCTTCCGGCTACACCATGGCGACGTCGACGTCGCGCAGACCTCGTTGGTCTCCACCTTCTCCGAGTACTCGGTGCTCCCGGAGTGGGGCGCGATCAAGGTTGACCCGTCGGTGCCGCTGGAGACCGTGGCACTGATCGGCTGCGGGGTGCCCACCGGCTGGGGCTCGGCGGTCAACGCCGCGCAGGTACGCCCCGGCGACGTGGTCATCGTGATGGGCGTCGGCGGCATCGGCATGAACGCGGTGCAGGGCGCCCGGCACGCCGGCGCGTCGCGGATCATCGCGGTGGACACCGCGCCGTTCAAGCGGGAGTGCGCGCTCAAGCTCGGTGCCACCGACGCGTTCGAGACGATGACCCAGGCGCAGGACCTGGCGCAGTCCTTGACCAACGGTCAGGGCGCGGCCTCGGCCATCGTCACCACCGGGGTGGCGCAGGGCGAACACCTCGCGCAGGCCTTCGCCGCCATTCGCAAGGCAGGCACCGTGGTGCTCACCGCGATGGCCAACATCGACGCGGACGAGATCCCGATCAACCTGTTCGAGCTGGCCATGTTCCAGAAGCGGTTGCAGGGCGCGCTGTTCGGGATGATGTCGCCGGCCGCGGCCATCCCGTACTTCATCGACATGTACAAGGCCGGCCAGCTCCAACTCGACGAGCTGATCACGCGGCGCTACACCCTCGAGGAGATCAACCTCGGCTACGCCGACATGCACGCGGGCCTCAACATTCGCGGCGTGGTCGATTTCTGATGGCCGCGACGCTGACCTCGGCGCTGCGCTGGTGGGCCCGGACCAAGGGCGACCAGCCGGCGTTGATCGTCGACGACGATGTCATCGACTACCGCGGTCTGCAGGACTGGACCTCGCGGGTGGGCCGGATGCTGGTCGAGCGCGGCGTGCGACCCGGTGACCGGGTCGGCGTGCTGGGCGCGAACTCCCTGGAGTGGTGTGCCGCGGCGCTGGGCGTGCTCAAGGCCGGCGCGGTGCTGGTGCCACTGAACGCGCGGATGGTCGCGCCGGAACTGCACAAGGTCGCCACCGACGCGGGCGCGCGGCTGATTCTTGTCGACCCCGCGCTGGAGACCCTGGCCAAGGAGGTCGCGGTCCTGTCCGGCGACCTCGAGCACATCGCGTTGAGCGCGGTGGCCGACCTGCGCAGCGGCGGGGTGGACGACTTCGTGGTCGATGTCGCTCCCGACGACCCAACGATGATCATCTTCACCAGTGGCAGCACCGGGACCTCCAAGGGTGTGGTGTGCACCAACCGCACCCTGCTGTCCATCGTGTTCGAGGCCAGCCTCGTCGAGGAGGGCCTGCGCCCCGGCGGCCGTACCTTGCTGGTGCTGCCGTTGGCCTTCACCCCCGGCCTGGTCTGGGGCCTGGCGATGACCACCGTGCTCGGTGGGCAATTGGTCATCGAACGGGAGCTGAACCCGGCCCGGGCCGTTGAGTTGTTGGAGCGGCACCGCATCACCGCGCTGTTCGGCGTCCCGCTGATCTTCGGCGCGATCGCCGCGGCGGAGAACTTCGCCACCGCTGACCTCTCGTCCCTGTCCTCCGCGTTCACCGGCGGCGCCGCGGTACCCGTGTCGCTGCTACAGGCCTGGGGCGCCAAGGGAGTGAGTCTGCGTCAGATCTACGGGATGACCGAGGCGGGCGGAGTCGCCACTGCCACGTTGGTGCAGGATGCCGAAGCGCATCCGGACACCTGCGGCACCGGCTCCATCTTCACCGAGTTCCGGGTGCTGCGCGCCGACGGTACCGACGCCGACCCCGACGAGCCCGGCGAGATCGTGCTGCGTGGCCCCGGCATGACACCCGGCTATTGGCAGGACCCGGACACCACCGCGGCCGCGATCCGCGACGGTTGGTTGCACTCCGGCGACCTCGGCGCACGGACCGCCGACGGTCGGTTGCGCTTCGTGGACCGGCTCAAGGACCTAATCATCACCGGCGGCATCAATGTCTCCCCCGGCGAGATCGAATCTGTGGTTGCCGCGGTCGAGGGTGTGGCCGAGGTCGTGGTGATCAGCGCGCCGGACGAGAAGTTCGGCGAGACCCCGGCCGCGATCGTGGTGGCCACCGGCCCGTTGGACGCCGCGACGGTCATCGAGGCGTGCAACGTCGGGCTGTCGTCGTACAAGGTTCCCCGCTACGTGGTGATCCGAACCGATCCGCTGCCACGTCTGCCGAACGGAAAGGTGGCCAAGGTTGCCGTCCGCGAGGAGTACCGAGACGTGGCAAACACGCATCCGAAGGTGCGCTGACGTGAGAGGGAAACGCATGAGCGCTCAGCACCGACGTGCGAAGCACGAGATCGCGCGCCGTCGCATGGTGGCGACCGCCTTGGTCACCGTGCTCACCCCGGCGGTGAGCACCTTCGGCGCGACCACTGCCCATGCCGCCGATGACCCCAGCGCACCGAGTGTCAGCACCGGCTTCGCCACCTTCGCGGGCAGGGCCACCGCGGACGGGGTGCGAGCGCGCATCGCGGTCACCGACTACCTGATCGTCGAGGACTTCGTCGACGGTGGCGGGCCGACCACCTCGGCGACGTTGGACAGCCTGGGCGCGAGCACGGCGTACTCCTCGCTGCCGTACCCCGGCGCCACCGGTGTGGCCGGCCCCGGCCTGATCTCCACGGTGTCCGGCAAGTCGGTGCCGAGCTACCCGTTCCTGGTGACCAGCCAATACCCGTCCAATCCGCGGGTGCAGGTCAAGCAACCGGGCTATCTGATGGCGGCTCAGTCCAACGAGACCAGTTCCGCGGCGCAGGCGCAGGCCGGCGAGACCACCACCTCCGGGGACGAGTTCGGCACTTTCTCCACCTCCTCGGTGCAGGCGGTCAACGGGGTGTTCACCTCGCTGGGCGAAGCGCGCACCAGGCTCACCCTCGGTGCGTTCTCCCTCACCGGTGCGGTGTCCCGGGCCCAGGTCACCCGGACCCCGGACGGCAAGGTCACCAAGACCTCCTCGTTCGAGGCCGACTCGATCCGGATCGGTGACCAGTTGATCGGCGTCACCGACAAGGGCCTGGTGCTGGGGCCGGAGAACGCGCCGGCCGACCCGGCCAAGCAACTCGGCGACTCCTTCGCCTCCTCCGGAGTGATCATCAAGTTCCTGCCGGCCGTGCAGACCGCCGACTCGGTGTTGTCCTCGGGCCTGGAGATCAGCCTGTCCCACCCGGTGCCCAACACCGGCAGCGCCGTCGCGGTGGTCAGCTACATCGTCGGGCAGACCTTTGCCCAGGCCGACGCCACCGGCGCGAGCGTGCCGACCGGCACCGACACCACGGCGCCGGTAACACCGGGGCCGGCCGATGCCGCGGTGCCGCCGCTGATCGGGCCGGAGCCCGCGGTCACCGACAGCACGCCGATACCCGACCTGGCCCCGGCCGTCGAGCCGACACCGGTCAATCTGGCGCCCGCACCGCGCACCGTCGATCTCATCGACCGCGCGGTCGCGGCCAAGCCGTTGACCACGCAGATCTCGTTCTACCCGTTGCTTGCTGCCCTGGTCCCCGTCCTACTGCTGGCCGCCGTCGCGCGCCGGTTCGTCTAAGCACCTCCTCATTTGGGAGTTGGCGGTATGGAATTCGTGAAGTGGTGCCGGCTGCAGTGGGACCGCGCCCTGGCGGTTGCGGCGGTGCTCGGCGGAATCGTGATGGTGATCGTGGGGTGGGTCGGGGTGTCCGGCACCCCGTTCATCGCCAAGCAGGTGCCGTATGTGGCCTCCGACGGCATCGGCGGTCTGGTGCTGATCGTGATCGGTA
>DASQPJ010000047.1:0-2661 GCA_035644015.1 Sporichthyaceae bacterium | reverse complement strand
AGAAGGGAGACGGAAACATGGTGCGGACCGGATTCGGGTTTGCCGCAGAGGCGGGCCGCGAGTACGCGGACGCGAACCCCCAGGCAGGAGTGGACGATCTGATCGCACACTTCAACTCCCTCGCGGAGGACGCGCGGTTCCTGAGGCGCCGGAGGACCGGCCCGGGCGGTATCGCGTTCTCCGCGGAAGGGCCGAGATCGCCGTGTGGCTGGAACGCGTGCTGCGGGAACGAGTGGACATCGAGGACCCGGAAGAGGCTGCGCGTCGGATCGTCACCTCGCCCGAAGCCATTGCTCTTCTTGCCGCTGACACGCAGGGGCAGATGATCTTCAGGGCAGTTGAGTTGCAGCGACGGGCGGCCGGCCTGGAGGCTTTGCGCAAGGTCGTTGAGGACGCCACGGCTTCCGAACACGCGCTTCAGCGTGCGCTGGAGGGGCAGCACTGGATCTTCGGCGGGCGGTTCGTCGGAGAGGCAGCCCACCGCCGGTTGGTGCCCGGGGACGAGGTCGCTGGCCTCTCCAGCGGCCGCAGGGTCTTACCGTGGCTGTCCGTGCGGTACCGCTGGGCGTGGTGCGGATGTGGTGCGGTCGCGTGGTGCGTGTTGACAGTCCGGGCTCGGCTCAGGTGCTGACGAGGTCGACTGGTTCGGGCAGGTCGTCGCCGTCGATGAGCGCTCCTTGGGTGCGCAGTGCTGACTGGACCTCGGAGACGGGTGCCTTGGGGTGGTGGGCGTAGTGGGCGGCCGCGACGCCGCAGGCTTGCCCGGTGGCGAAGGCGGTGCCCATGACCCGCAGTGACGCGCCGGCGTATTGGTCGCCGTCGGCGGTGCGTCCGGCGGCGAACAGGTTGGGGGTGTCGGCACTGGTGAGCGCGTCCAGAGGGATCTCGTAGACGCCGTTGCCGCCGGGCAGACGGAACTGGCTCTGGGTGGTCACAGCGTCGTGCCATTCCGTACCCCAGGCGCCGAGTGCGACGGAGTCGTCGAAGCGGGCGCCGGCGGCGACGTCGGCTTCGGTGAGTTGGTACCGGCAGTCGATGTGCCGGCTTTCGCGGGTGCCGAAGGAGGGGCCGGTCACGGCCAGGTAGGCGTTGCGGCAGCCGGTGATCGTGCGGATGACGTCCAGGTACGCCCAGGCTTGCTTGCGGCCGAGGCGTTCCGCGGCGCTGATGCTTGCCGCCGAGCGCGCGTCGTATGCCTCGCTGACCAGATAGGTGATCACGTCCCCGGACAGCGGCACCCGCGCCAGCATGGAGGTGTCCTTCGACAGCGGTCCGACCCCGGCCTGCTTGGCCGCGTGGATGGCGTCGTGCCAGGTCTCTTCGGACAGGTCGGCGTCCGCGGCGATGCCGCCGAACCGGGTGCCGAGTGTGCCGAGGTTGACGAACCCGTGGTTGCCGTAGCGGGTGGAGGCGCCGGCGAAGTAGGCGAGGTCGCATTCGCCGGTGGCGTCGACGAACGCGGCCGCGGTCACGGTGTGATCACCGTTGTGGTCGTGGTAGGCCACCGACCGCACCAGGTCGCCGTCTCGTTCGGCACGGACCATCTGCGCGTGCAGCAGCACATCGACGCCGGCGTCCGCGCAGACGGTGTCCAGCGCGTATTTGACGGCTTCGGTGTCGAGCAGCATGAAGACCCCGCGGAATTTCACCGGGCCTTCGACGCCGCCGAGGCGGCGCAGCTCGGCGATGACCCGGGCGGCGACCCCCGCCACCGCCGGACGCACCTGATCGGTGATCGTGTACAACCCGCAGTAGGTCTGTACGCACTTCAACGTGGCCGCCCCGCCGAGGAATCCGGCCGCCTCCATCACCAGCGTCCGTGCGCCGGCGTCCGCGGCTCCCACGGCTGCGGCCACTCCGGCTGAGCCGCCACCTACCACCACGACGTCGTAGTGTGCGTCTGTCCCGGCTGCCGTGGCCTGCGCATTAGCCATTCCCACGCGCCCCTTTTCCTGTGCCTGGCGCATCGGCGCGGTTCCGCACCCGTTACACCACCCACCGTAACCTCAGCCCGTGCCGCTCGCATGATCAGCACGAAGGCTCCGCTACCTGCCCCGGACAAGAAAGCCAACCCGACCCGAGCCGGACGAGCCGGGCACCCGCCCGGGGCCCTGGGACCCCCTATGTGAGAAGTCGCAGAGGGGGTCCCGGCCCGGCGGGCTGCTGGTCAGCGAGGTCGTCAGCGAGTCGACACCTGAAGCATGGTGAAGCCGTAGGCCGGCAGGTGGACGGTATAGCTCGTCCCGTTGACAGCGGGACCGTGGCCGCCGTTGTAGAGGTCCTTCGGGATCTGATGGGTGTTGATGCCGGTGCCCGTCAGGTCCACCGTCACATCCTTCGCAGTGCTGTTGACGTTGTAGATGAGCAGCGCGGTCTGCTTGCCGTTCGTGCTGGTCCGCCGCTCGGCGAAGACCTTGGGGTCGGATCCTGCCGGGACGCGGGTGCGGCTGGCCGCGGGGAGCAGTGCCTTGTTGTTGTTGACGGTTTGCAGCACCCTGTCCCAGTTGGCGCGCAGTGTGGGTGACCACCCGATGTACTGGTCGTACATGGCCGAGCCGTAGAGGATGCCGGACCCGGCGAGCAGCGCCGCCTCCTGGACCCGCATGACGTCGTCGTTGGAATACGTCGGGTAGGTGTGCGGGATCAGGTTGGTGTCCGGGT
>DASQPJ010000046.1:0-33977 GCA_035644015.1 Sporichthyaceae bacterium | reverse complement strand
GCGTGCGGATCGAGGCCCGCGGTCGGTTCGTCGAGGAACACCAGCTCGGGGCGCCCGACGATGGCCAAGCCCAGCGCCAGTAGCTGCTTCTGCCCGCCGGACAGTCGGCGGTAGGTGGTGCGTCCGGCGTCGGTCAGACCGAGCCGGGTGATCAACTCAACCGGATCCAAGGGATTCGCGTGCAGTGCCGCGACGTGATGCAGCATCTCCCGCGCATTCGCCCCGGAGTACACCCCGCCCTCCTGCAGCATCACGCCGAGTCGTGGGCGCAGCGCCGCCCCGTCGCGAGCCGGGTCCAGGCCGAGGACCCGCACGCTGCCCTCGTCCGCGCGGCGCAGCCCACAGCAGATCTCGATGGTGGTGGTCTTCCCGGCGCCGTTCGGGCCGAGCAGTGCGGTCACTCCGCCTGCCGGCATCTGCAGGTCGAGTCGGTCCACCACCGCACGGCCGCCGTAGCGCTTGGTCAGACCCTCGAGCTGCACGGCGGGGTCGATCGGCACGACGTCAGTCTAGGGAGCCCGTTCCCCGCTCTCCTGTTAGGTAAGGCTTGCCTAATACGCCAGGCTGTGGTGTAGTTCTGAGTTGCCTGATTTGGCAGCGGCCCGGAATTACGTCACACTGGCGTTGTGAAATATGACCTCGGGCTGCCGGCTGCTGCCTCGGTCGATGTCGCGGAACGCGGCACACGGGACCGGGTGGCGCTGTCGATCCTGGAGAACGGCCCCTCGACGGCGGCCGCGCTGGCGCAACGCCTCGAGCTCACCCCGGCTGCGGTTCGCCGCCATTTGGACTCCCTGCTGGTTGACGGCACCATCGTCCCCGCCGCGGTTCGCCCGCAGCGCGGGCAGCGTGGTCGGGGTCGCCCGGCCCGCGCCTTCGCGATCAGTGGCAGCGGCCGGGACTCCTTCCGCAAGGCCTATGACGACCTCGCGGCCGGGGCCCTGCGTTTCCTGGCCGAGACCGCGGGGGAAGAGGCAATCACCGCCTTTGCGAACCGGCGGGCCGCCGATCTGGAAGAGCGCTATCGCGATCAGCTCAAAGAGGTTCCCGAGGCCGAGCGGACCGCCGTCCTGGCTGACGCCCTGACGGCCGAGGGATACGCCGCCAGCGCACGGCCGGCCCCCGGCGGCATCGGTGAGCAGATCTGCCAGCACCACTGCCCGGTGGCCCATGTCGCCGAGGAGTTCCCGCAGTTGTGCGAGGCCGAGACCCAGGCGTTTGCCCGCCTGCTCGGCACCCACGTTCAACGTCTCGCCACCATCGCCCGCGGCGACGGCGTCTGCACTACGTACGTACCAGGAAGGACCCACGCATGACCAGCACCGTTCCCACTGCGCTCGAAGGCATCGGCCGGTATGACTTCGGTTGGTCCGACGCCAACGACGTCGGTGCCACCGCGCGCCGGGGCATTTCCGAGGAAGTCGTGCGCAATATCTCCGGGCTCAAGAACGAGCCCGAGTGGATGCTGGAGCAGCGGCTCAAGGGCCTCAAGCTCTTCTACAAGAAGCCCATGCCCACCTGGGGTTCGAACCTGTCCGGCATCGACTTCGACAACATCAAGTACTTCGTGCGCTCCACGGAGAAGCAGGCCACCAGTTGGGACGACCTGCCCGACGACATCAAGAACACCTACGACCGTCTGGGCATCCCGGAGGCCGAGAAGCAACGCCTGGTCGCCGGCGTCGCCGCGCAGTACGAGTCCGAGGTGGTCTACCACCAGATCCGCGAGGATCTCGAGCAGCAGGGCGTCCTGTTCCTGGACACCGACACCGGTCTGCGCGAGCACGAGGACCTGTTCCGCGAGTACTTCGGCACCGTGATCCCGGCCGGGGACAACAAGTTCTCCGCGTTGAACACCGCGGTGTGGTCCGGCGGATCGTTCATCTACGTGCCCAAGAACGTCAAGGTCGACATCCCGCTGCAGGCCTACTTCCGGATCAACACCGAGAACATGGGCCAGTTCGAGCGCACGTTGATCCTGGTCGACGAGGGTGCCTACGTGCACTACGTCGAGGGTTGCACCGCGCCGATCTACTCCTCGGACTCGCTGCACTCCGCAGTCGTGGAGATCGTGGTGAAGAAGAACGCGCGCTGTCGCTACACGACGATCCAGAACTGGTCGAACAACGTCTACAACCTGGTGACCAAGCGGGCCATGGCGCACGCCGGCGCCACCATGGAGTGGGTCGACGGCAACATCGGGTCCAAGGTCACCATGAAGTACCCGGCCGTCTGGATGATGGGCGAGCACGCGCACGGTGAGGTGCTCTCGATCGCCTTCGCGGGCGAGGGTCAGCACCAGGACGCGGGCGCCAAGATGGTGCACGCCGCGCCGCACACCTCCTCGACCATCGTGTCCAAGTCGGTGGCCCGCGGCGGCGGCCGGACTTCCTACCGCGGCTTGGTCCGGGTGCAGCCCGGCGCGCACCACAGCCGGTCCACGGTCAAGTGCGACGCGCTGCTGGTGGACGACATCAGCCGCTCGGACACCTACCCGTACGTCGATGCCCGCGAGGACGACGTCTCGCTGGGTCATGAGGCGACGGTGTCCAAGGTTTCCGAGGACCAGTTGTTCTACCTGATGAGCCGCGGCATGGCCGAGGACGAGGCCATGGCGATGATCGTGCGCGGCTTCATCGAGCCCATCGCGCGTGAGTTGCCGATGGAGTACGCGTTGGAGCTGAACCGTTTGATTGAGCTTCAGATGGAAGGGGCCGTGGGTTAGTGACGGTCGGTCAGACAGCAACACTCCAGTCCACAGGGGCGCCGTTGCCGGTGCCGTCGGGCCACGAGGAGGAGTGGCGGTTCACCCCGTTGCGTCGCCTGCGTGGGCTGCACGACGGCACGGCCCGGCCGGACGGCAAGGTGCTGGTCGAGGTGAACGCCGCCGATGGCGTGACCGTCGAGACGGTCGGTCGTGACGACGCGCGTATCGGCCGGATCACCAACTGGAGCGACCGGGTCGCCGAGACGGCCTTCGAGAACTTCGACCGGGCCACGGTGATCACCGTGCCCCGCGAATACGTGGCCGCCGAACCGACCCGGGTCACGCTGCGCGGCGAGGGCATCGAGGGCGCGGCCTACGGGCACGTCGTGATCGACGTCCAGCAGTTCGGCTCGGCCAGCGTGGTGCTGGACCACCAGGGCTCGGCCACCTACGCCGGGAACATCGAGGTGCACGTTGCTGACGGCGCCTCACTCACCCTGATCAGCATCCAGGACTGGGCCGATGACGCCGTGCACCTGGGCCACCAGCGAATCGTGCTCGGCCGCGACGCCCGGGTCCGGGCCGTCGCGGTCACCTTCGGCGGGGATCTGGTCCGGTTGTTCCCTCAGGTCACCTACACCGCACCGGGCGGTGACGCCGAACTGCTCGGCCTGTACTTCGCCGATGACGGTCAGCACCTCGAGCACCGCTCGTTCGTCGATCACGCGGTGCCCAACTGTCGTAGCAACGTGGCCTACAAGGGTGCGTTGCAGGGCTCCGGCGCGCACACCGTCTGGGTCGGTGACGTGTTGATCCGCGCCGAGGCGGTGGGCACGGATACCTATGAGCTCAACCGCAACCTGATCCTCTCCGATGGCGCGCGTGCTGACTCCGTGCCGAACCTGGAGATCCTCACCGGTGAGATCGCCGGAGCCGGGCACGCCAGCGCCACGGGACGTTTCGACGACGAGCAGTTGTTCTACCTACAGGCGCGGGGCATCCCGGCCGAGGAAGCGCGGCGCTTGGTCGTGCGGGGCTTCTTCGCCGAGATCATCGCCCGGATCGGCATCCCGGAGATCGAGGCCCGGCTGCTCACCACGATCGAGGACGAGCTCGCTCAGTCGTTCTCCTGACCATCTGACGTGATTGACCCGTCACTTCCTCCCTGGAGCTGTTGATCCGATGAGCACGCTGGAGATCAAGAACCTGCATGTGCAGGTCGACACCGCCGAAGGCGTCAAGGAGATCCTGCGCGGGGTCGACCTGACCATCAAGCCGGGCGAGACGCACGCGGTGATGGGCCCCAACGGGTCCGGCAAGTCGACGCTGGCCTACAGCATCGCCGGGCACCCCAAGTACACCGTCACCTCGGGCAGCATCACCCTCGACGGCGCCGACGTGCTGGCCATGTCGGTGGACGAACGCGCCCGCGCCGGTCTGTTCCTCGCCATGCAATACCCCGTCGAGGTCCCCGGCGTCAGCGTGTCCAACTTCCTGCGTACCGCGAAGACCGCGGTGTCCGGCGAGGCGCCCAAGCTGCGTACCTGGGTCAAGGAGATGAAGGGCGCGATGGAGAAGCTGTCCATGGACCCGACCTTCGCCGAGCGCAACGTCAACGAGGGCTTCTCCGGTGGCGAGAAGAAGCGCCACGAGATCCTGCAGCTCGAGCTGCTCGCGCCCAAGATCGCGATCCTCGACGAGACCGACTCCGGTCTGGACATCGACGCGCTCAAGGTGGTCTCCGAGGGCGTCAACCGCTTCCGTGAGGGTGGCGAGACGGGCGTTCTGCTGATCACCCACTACACCCGGATCCTGCGCTACATCGCGCCGGACTTCGTGCACGTCTTCGTCGGCGGCCGATTCGTCGAGGAGGGCGGCCCCGAGCTCGCCGACCGCCTGGAGTCGGAGGGTTACGAGCGGTTCTTGGATAAGGCCACGGCGTGACCCAGTTGCCCGACTTGTTGGACGTGGACAAGATCCGCGCCGACTTCCCGATCCTGGACCGACGGCTGTCCGGGGACATGCCGCTGATCTACCTGGACTCGGCGAACACCTCGCAGAAGCCGCAGTCGGTGATCGACACCATCGCCGAGCACTACGCGATGCACAACGCGAACGTGGCCCGCGCCGCCCATCAGCTCGGCGAGGAGTCCACCGCGGCTTACGAGGGCGCCCGGGACAAGGTCGCGGCGTTCGTCGGTGCGCGCGACCGGGACGGCGTGGTCTTCACCAAGAACGCCTCCGAGGCGCTGAACCTGGTGGCCAATGTGCTCACCTGGGCCGGCGAGCCGTACGGCATCGGTCCCGGTGACGAGGTCGTCATCACCGAGATGGAGCACCACTCCAACATCGTGCCCTGGCAGCTGGCCTGCCAACGCCGGGACGCCACGCTGCGCTGGTTCGGCATCACCGATGAGGGTCGCCTCGACTTGTCGAACATCGACGAGCTGATCAACGAGCGCACCAAGGTCGTCTCGGTGGTCTGGGTCTCGAACATGCTCGGCACGGTCAACCCGGTGGAGCTGATCACCCGCCGCGCGCATGAGGTCGGAGCGTTGGTGGTCATCGACGCCTCGCAGGCGGTGCCGCAGTTCCCGGTCGACCTGGCCGCGCTCGACGCGGACTTCGTCGCGTTCACCGGTCACAAGCTCTGCGGGCCGACCGGCATCGGCGTGCTCTGCGGACGGACCGAACTCCTCGCCCAACTGCCGCCCTTCCTCGGCGGCGGGGAGATGATCGAGATCGTCCGGATGGAGGGCTCGACCTACGCTGCGCCGCCGCACCGCTTCGAGGCCGGCACCCCACCGATCGTGCAGGCGATCGGGTTGGGCGCGGCAATCGACTACCTGTCCGCGGTGGGCATGGACGCGGTCGCCGCGCACGAGCAGGCGATCACCGCGTACGCTCTGGACGCCCTCAAAACCGTTGCCGGGCTGCGAATTCTCGGCCCCGACGTGCCGGTGGACCGTGGGGGAGCGATCAGCTTCACGCTCGGCGACCTGCACCCGCACGACATCGGGCAGGTCCTCGACTCCCGGGGCATCGCGGTGCGCGGCGGTCACCACTGCGCGCGCCCGGCACACGCCCGCTTCGGCGTGGTGGCATCCACCCGCGCCTCGTTCTACCTGTACACCACACCCGCCGAGATCGATGCGCTGATCGAGGGCCTCGAGTACGTCAAGCGCTACTTCGAGGTCGGCTGATGGACGTCGACGCGCTGTATCAGGAGATCATCCTCGATCACTACCGCAACCCGCATCACAAGGGACTGCGGGAGCCGTTCCAGGCCGAGGTGCACCACGTCAACCCGACCTGTGGGGACGAGGTGACGCTGCGCGTGCACGTGGTGGATGACGTGGTTCAGGACGTCTCCTACGACGCGCTGGGCTGTTCGATCAGCCAGGCCTCCACCTCGGTACTCACCGATCTGCTGATCGGCAAGAAGGTCGACGACGCCATGGCAGTGCATCAGGAGTTCCTGGCGCTGATGCAATCCAAGGGCCAGGGTGAGCCCGACGAGGATGTGCTGGAGGACGCGGTCGCGTTCGCCGGGGTCAGCAAGTACCCGTCGCGGATCAAATGCGCGTTACTCGGCTGGATGGCCTGGAAAGATGCAGTTTCGCAAGCCACGGAAGGAGCACCGGCATGACCGTGACCGTCACCGAGGACGACCTGACCGAGGCTATGCGCGATGTGGTCGACCCCGAACTCGGCATCAATGTGGTGGACCTGGGCCTGGTCTACGGGGTGAGCGTGGACGAGGCGAACATCGCCACCATTGACATGACGCTGACCTCCGCGGCCTGCCCGCTGACCGACGTCATCGAGGACCAGACCCGTCAGGCACTGGAGGGTCTGGTCGCCGATTTCCGGATCAACTGGGTCTGGATGCCGCCGTGGGGTCCGGACAAGATCACCGACGACGGCCGGGAGCAGCTCCGCGCGCTCGGCTTCAACGTCTGAGCCGTTGCGCTCGGTCGATGTCGACGCCGGGCGGATCGCCCGCTGGCTGGAGAACTTCACCGAGCGCAATGGCGCGTCTGTCGTCCTGACCGTAACCGCGGACGGCGCCCGGGCGGTGGCGGACAACGGCACGATCGCCGAGATGGTGGTGCCTTTCGCGCACGCGTGGTCCCCACCCGAGGGTCCGGACGGCCCGCGCATCGGTCCGGCTCGCATCCTGCTGACCAGGGCGCTCAGTGCGCACGCCCTGGCAGAGCGCACCGTGGGGGTGTTGTTGGTGCGTCTCGGCGGCCAGGCGGCCGGGGTGTTCGTGGGCGAGGCGTTGCAGGACTCGAAGATCGAGCATCGATTGGTTCAGGGCCGCACCGCTGCCGGGGGCCGGTCCCAGCAACGTTTTGCCCGGCGCCGGGCCAATCAGGCCGACGCCGTCCGGGCGGACGCCGCCGACATCGCGGTACGGGTGCTGCTGCCACACCTCGATCGACTCGATGCCCTGGTGCTCGGTGGGGAACGCACCTCGGTCGACACGGTACTTGCCGACAAGCGGCTGGCGCCGCTTCGAGCGGTGCCGACCGAGCCGCGGTTCCTCACCGTGCCGGACCCGCGGCTGGTCGTGCTGAAGTCCACCCCGCCGATGTTCCGCTCGATCCGGATCCAGCTCACCGATCCGGACTGAGGCCACGTCAGTTCAGCTGCCACACCACGGTATTCGTCACCGTGACCTGCTGGCTGCCCGCCGAGATCGGCACCGGGCTGCCGGCCGCCTGACTGCGGGCCGCATACATCGGGTAGACCACACCGCCCCCGTCACCGGAGGAGTTCTCGGTGATCACGCTGACCTTGCCCAGGCTGCGCCCGGCCAGCTTCGCGTACTGCTCGGCCTTCGCCTTCGCGTCGGCGAACGCCGCGTCGCGCGCCTGACGCAGCACCGCGGTGTTGTCGTCGATGGCGAAGGACAGTCCGTTGATCCGCGTCGCGTCGCCACCCGCCGCGGCGGCGTCGGAGATCGTCGCGCCCGCGTCGGTCAGGTTGCGGATGGTCACCGCCACGGTCTCCATCACCTCGTAGCCGTTGGGCCCGGGCGGGCCCTCCCAACCCGGCGTCGAGGTCGGCGCACTGGTCGTCGCGTCCGGTGGGGGCACCGGCGCGATCGCGGGTGAGGCGGTGTTCTCGGTGGCCACGTCGTCATTGGCCATTGCGGGCGGGGCCATCGCCGGTGTGGCCATCTCGGGCGTCGGCACGTCAGGTGCGATGGGCGCGAGCGCTGCCGACGGGGCGACGGCCATGTTCGACATCGGCTGGATCGGGCCGTAGTGCTGATTGATCGACAACTGCGAGGTCTGGATGTCCGCCTCGCGCACGCCATGCTTGGTCAGTGCGGCCTTGATGCGCGCCAGGTCGCTGTTGGCGTCGTTGAGCGCCCCATTGAGGTCGCGGCTGGTGCGCTGCACACCGAGATCCAGGTGCATGACATCGGGTGTGGCGCTGACCTGGCCCATGCCGGACACACTCACGGTGTCGCTACCCGGGTCCAGCGGCCCGGCTGCCGCGCTCCCCGCGCTGCCCGACACGATCGCCGCGGCGATCACGCCAACCAGCGCCGTCCCGGACACAGCGGTCCATCGAGCGCGACGGGTGGTCAGAATTCGGGCCATGCGAGCGCTCCAGGGGCGGCGGCGGGCGGTCATCTACAGCTAAGGACGCGCCAGCCACCGAAAACGTTCAGGAACGCGACAGCGACTCGTAGGGCACCACAGTGCCCTTGTCGATGACCAGCACCCGGTCGCAGTCGTTCTCCCGCAGTTGCTGGAACTGCTCGGCGATCAACACGGAGACGCCGCGGTCCAGGCAGATCCGCTGCAGCGCGTGGTAGACCCGGTCAACCATCACCGGGGCCAGGCCCTGGGAGGGCTCCTCGACCAGGATCAGGTCCGGGCGGGGCATCAACGCCCGGCCGATGGCCACCATTTGCTGTTCGCCGCCGGACAGCGTGCCCGCCAACTGGCCCTCGCGCTCGCCGAGCACCGGGAAGTATTCGTAGACCTCCTGGCAGCGCTCCTCCAGTTCGGCGGTCGGCACGTGCGAAGCGCCCGCGTGCAGGTTTTCCTTCACGCTCAACGTGGCGAACACCCGGCGACCCTCGGGGGAGAAGCTGATCCCGGCCTTGGTGCGCCGGTGCGGCGGCCATTTGTTGATCTTCTGGTCATCCAGCCGCATTTCGCCGCCGAGCACCTGCACGGTGCCCATGATCGCCTTGAGCATGGTGGACTTCCCGGCCCCGTTGCCACCGCAGAGGACCACGATCTCGGCGGGCCAGATGTCGAAGTTGACATCGAACAACACCGGGACGCCGTCATAGCCGGCGCGAAGGTTCTCCACGGCGAGCTTGGGGATCTCCAGCTCGCGACGACGGTCAGACACGGGCCGCGGTCCGCCGCTCTTCGGCCATCCGCTGGCGCCACGGGACCGTGGAGCTGCTGGCGCCGGCGCCCAGATAGTGGGTTTGCACCTCGGCGTTGGCGGCCACCGCGAGCGGGTCGCCGTGCGCCAACGTGCGACCCTCGGCCAGCACGTAGACCAGGTCGCAGCTCTCCAGTACGGCCTTCACGTAGTGCTCGACCAGCAGCACGGTGAGCCCGAGGTCGGCCTGCAGCTGGCGCACCAGACCGATCAGCGCGGCGGAGGATGCCGGGTCCAGCCCGGAGGTTGGCTCGTCGAGCAGCAGGATCTGCGGCCCGGACATCAGCGCCCGCCCCAGCTCGGTGCGCCGCCGGGCGGAGAACTCCAGCTCGCCTACCCGCTCGTCCCAGTACCGGTCGATGTTGAGCAGCTGCGCGATCGCCCAGGCGGCCTCCTCGGCTGCCCGGACCTGCCGCCAGACGCGGGGTTGGCCGATGACGAACTGCCCGAGGTTGCCGTGGATGCGCAGTCCGGCCCCGGCCAGCAGGTTGTCGCAGACCCCGAGTTCCTTGATGGTGCGCTGGGTTTGGAAGGTGCGGGTCATGCCCAGCCCGGCCCGGGTCCACGGACGCATCCCGGTGACGTTCTCCCCGAACAGCCGCACCGTGCCGCGGTCCGGTCGTTGCAGACCGGAGACCACGTCGAACAGCGTGGTCTTGCCGGCGCCATTGGGGCCGATCAACCCGGTGAACGAGCCGGTCGGTACCTCGATGTTGGCCCCCTGCAGGGCCTTGACCCCGCCGAAAGACATCCAGATGTTCTCCGCGGACAGCGCAATCGGCTCGGTGCGCCGGGCGGGGAACCACCCCTCCAGGGTCTCCAATGCCTGCCGACGCGCCGCGGGGGCGGCGCCGCCGTACTCGGCCAGGTCCACGATGCCGTCGGCGCGGCTGAGCACCGAGGCCGACGTGGTCAGCGTGTTCGGCCGCGCTGCCCGGCGCTTGACCGCCGGACCGAAGCGCAGCCGCCGATAGATGTCCTGCAGCCGCCCGCCCACACCGCGCGCCCCGCACAACACACCGGCCAGCAGCGCGATCCCGGCCAGGCCCTGGTAGTCGACGTGGAACTTCTCCAGCAGGAACGGCACACCCTGGAAGAGCAAGGCGACCCCGACCACCGCGGTCATCGAGTCGAAGCCGCCCAGGATGGCGATGGACAGCCACAGCAGCGAGGTGGTGGCCTGGTAGTTGACGGTGGTGGGGGCGCTGACGAACAGCATCGCGGCCATGATCCCGGACAGGCCGGACAGTGCCCCGCAGATACCGAAGCCCAACGCCTTGGCCTTCCACGGCGAGATGCCCACCGCGGCCGCGGACTGCTGGTCGGCGCCGGCCAGCATCATCGCCCGGCCGTAGGGGGAGTAGCGCACCCGGCACAGCAGGGCCATGACCAGCACGAGGACGACCAGTAAGAACATGTAGAACTGGCGGTCGTGGCCCTCCATGTGATGCCCGAAGAACACCGGCCGCGGGTTCTCCAATGCGGTGTCGCCACCGGTCAGGTGGTAGCGGGTGAACATGATCCGTTCGACCATGATCTGCACGCCGAGGGTGAACACCATGACGTAGACGCCGGAGAAACGAACGGAGAGCAACGAAACGCCGAGCATGATCCCGGCGCCGATGCCGATCGAGGCGAGCACCGCGCACCACAGGGGTTTCCCCCAGCCGGGTTGCTCGCGGTAGACGTAGGAGGACAGGTACAGCGACGTCGCGTAGACCCCCGCCGAGGCCAGGTTCACCTCGCGGCACCAGCCGGTCATCACCATGATGCCCAGGGCGACGATCGCGACGATCATGCCCGCAGAGATGGTGAAGACCCAGTAGTCGCGGACCGGATAGATCCAGGTCAACGCGAGGATCCCGAGCAGGATGTTCAGTGGCTGACGGAGCAGCGCGGTCAGCGGCCGGGCCTTGCTGTACGGATTGCGTGAGGTGTCGATCTCCTCGAACACGACGTCATCCAGCGCAGTTCGGTGACGCATCGTCACAGGACCTCGACCTCTAGCCGATGCCCGGTGCGTCGCAGCTTCGCCACCACCAGCGCGGTGAGCACCATCATCACGAAGATCGCTGTCTCCTTCGTGCCCGGGCCGATCTCGCCCAACGCCGACGTGGTGCAGAACGTCTCCGTGAGGCTGAGCACACAGGCGCCGAGTAGCGCCAGCATGGGACTGCGGAAACCGCCCACGACGGCCACCGTGAGCGCGCGGAAGAACACCAGCAGCATGGCGGAGATGTCGGTGCCGGCCGTGGGTGCCAGCAGCGCCCCGGCCAGGCAGGACATCGCGCCGGACGCCGCGTAGGCACCGACCCCGATGCGGAACAACCGGATGCCCGACCAGCGCGCGGCCTCCACATCGTCAGAGATCGCCCGCACGTTGACCCCGGCCCGGGTGCCGTTCAACCACAGCGCGAGCAGGATCACCAGGGCCACCGTGATGCCCAGGCTGACGATGCGGTGAATGGTCACGTTGTAGGACCAGATGCGCACCGCGTGCTCGCCGAACGGGCTGGGACTCAACGCCACGTCGGGGCGCACCGGGAACAGTCGGGTGGCGAACGCGGTGAGCAGCAGCATCACCGCCAGGGAGATCATCGACAGCGTGATACGGGGCAGGAACGCGATCCGCTGGTTCATCACCAGCAAGCCGTAGAGCCCGCCGATGACCGTGCCGATGCCCACCAGGACCAGGAGGCACGCGATGCCGTTCCAGTGGTACTCCGCGGTGAAGTGGTAGTAGCCGTAGGCGCCGATGACCGCCACGCCGTAGTGCATGAAGCCGATGGTGCGGCTGATCTTGAAGGTGAGCACCAGAGCCACGGCCAGCACGCTGTAGATGCCCGCATTCGCGATGCCCACGATGAAGCTCGGCCCGAACAGCGACGGCTCCAGATGGAAACCGAGCATGTGGCGACCTCACCGACCTCGTGCGCGTGTGCGGGACTGCACCGCCACCTCGCCGAGGCGGCCCGCAAGGGCGGCGAAAGAGACGTTCCAGTTCAGGGTAGAGGGCCCCTGCCCGCCTGACACCTCCCCACTGAGCCGTTTTTTCACCCTCCTGCGTCGGGGTGGCTGTCGTTTTTGTCACGCCCCCGGTGGGCTCGTAAGCTGCGGCCGTGGGTCATGCATGATCACCGTCTCTGACGTGGAACTCCGGGTGGGCGCGCGGCTGCTGTTGGGGGCCTGTTCCTTTCGCGTGGGTAAGGGCGACCGCATCGGCTTGGTCGGACGAAACGGGGCCGGCAAGACCACGCTGACCCGGGTGCTGGCCGGCGAGGGGCTGCCGGCCGCCGGTCGGGTGACCCGCAGTGGTGAGGTCGGCTACCTCCCCCAGGACCCGCGAACCGGGGACGCGGAGCTCAGCGCGTCGGACCGCATCCTCTCGGTGCGCGGACTGGACGAGATCGTCCGGCAGATGCGGGAGACCGAGGGACGCATGGCCAGCGCGGACCAGGAGACGCACGACGCCGCGATGCGCCGGTACTCCCGCCTGGAGGAGCAGTTCATGATCCGCGGGGGCTATGCGGCCGAGTCCGAGGCGGCCTCGATCTCGGCCAGCCTCGGGCTGCCCGAGCGGGTGTTGAGCCAGTCACTGGGCACCTTGTCCGGCGGGCAGCGCCGTCGGGTGGAGTTGGCCCGGATCCTGTTCAGTGGCGCCGAGACGCTGTTGCTCGACGAACCCACCAACCACCTCGACGCCGACTCCATCGGGTGGTTGCGCGAGTACCTGCGGTCGTTCCCCGGCGGGTTCGTGGTGATCAGTCACGACGTGTCACTGGTTGAGCACTGCGTGAACAAGGTCTTCCACCTCGACGCGAACCGAGCTGAGATCGACGTCTACAACGTCGGCTGGAAGGTGTACCTGCAGCAGCGCGAGGCTGATGAGCGCCGGCGTAAGCGGGAGCGGGCCAACGCGGAGAAGAAGGCCGCCGCGCTGACCGCGCAGGCCAACTCCATGCGGGCCAAGGCGACCAAGGCCGTCGCCGCACAGAACATGCTGCGGCGCGCGGAGAACCTGGTGGCCGGCCTGGAGGGTCAGCGGCAGTCCGACAAGGTCGCCAAGCTGCGCTTCCCGGATCCGGCTCCGTGCGGCAAGACCCCACTGATGGCCACCGGCTTGAGCAAGTCCTACGGCAGCCTGGAGATCTTCACCGACGTGGATCTGGCGATCGACCGCGGGTCCCGGGTGGTCATCCTCGGTCTGAACGGTGCCGGCAAGACCACCCTGTTGCGCATCCTGGCCGGGGTGGAGTCCTCCGACACCGGCCAGGTGGAGCCGGGCCACGGTCTGAAGTTGGGCTACTACGCCCAGGAACACGAAACGCTCGACCCCGGGCGGACCGTGCTGGAGAACATGCAGTCCGCCTCGCCGGACATGGCCGAGGTCGAGGTGCGCAAGATCCTCGGCTCGTTCCTGTTCACCGGCGACGACGTGGACAAGCCGGCCTCCGTGCTCTCCGGCGGGGAGAAGACCCGGCTGGCGTTGGCCGCGCTGGTGGTCAGCAGCGCCAACGTGCTGCTGCTCGACGAGCCGACCAACAACCTGGACCCGGCCAGTCGCGCGGAGATCCTCGGTGCCTTGCGTCGCTATGCGGGTGCGGTGGTGTTGGTGACCCACGACGAGGGCGCGGTGGACGCCCTTGCGCCGGAACGGCTGATCCTGTTGCCCGACGGTGTCGAGGACCTCTGGGGCGAGGACTACGCGGACCTGGTCGCCCTCGCCTGACGCGCCTTATCGCGAGGGCGAACTGTGACATCCGTGATCAAGGTCCGTGCGACCTGTCACGAGTTTCGGCAACCGCCTGCAGGCAGGTGCTTTCTGCGCTGATCATGAAGACCTCGGGGGAACGGCGATGTCTGCATGACGGTGTGCCGCACGACGGTGTGGCTGTGATCTGGAGGAACCACGTGGCCGAAACCCTCAGGAAGGGCAGCCGGGTAACCGGTTCTGCGCGCGAGCGCCTTGCCGCCGACCTGAAGAAGAAGTACGGGCAGGGCCGGAGCATTCGCGCCCTGGCCGACGAGACCGGACGTTCCTACGGGTTCGTCCACCGCATGCTGTCGGAGTCCGGAGTTACTCTCCGGGGCCGTGGCGGCGCGACCCGCGGCAAGGTCAAGGTCTGACCTACCCGCAAACACACAGGACGGCCGGCACCCTCGGGTGTCGGCCGTTGCTGCGTTTAGGGTTCGATCATGACTGTGATGGAGCAGGCCGGAGAAGTGCGCCACGACGTCCTGGACGCCGGGCATGTGCGGTTGTTCATCGAGGGTCCGCTGGCCACGGTGGTGTTGAACCTGCCGGAGCGCCGCAACGCGATGACCGCGTCGCGGTGGGCCGCGCTGGCCGCCGTGCCGGACCTGCTCACCGATGACGTCTCGGTGGTGCTGGTGCGCGGTGCGGGCGCGGTGTTCTGCGCCGGCCTGGACCTGCGCATGGCCACGGTCGAGGGCGTGCCCGGCGAACAGTCGATCAAAGAGGTTGCCGCCCTGGGCGCTCAGGGCATCCAGGACTGGATCGAGGTGCAGCAGCGCGCGCACACCTGGCTGGGCGACCCGCGTTGGATCAGCGTGGCCGCCGTGCAGGGTGCGGCCGTTGGCGCGGGCTTCCAACTCGCGCTGGCCGCGGACATCCGGGTGATCGCCACCGACGCCCGCTTCTGCATGAAGGAGGCGGCGCTGGGCCTGATCCCGGATGTCACCGGCACGGGCACTCTCTACCGCGCCGTCGGCTACTCGCGTGCTCTGGAGTTGTCCGCCTCGGCCCGCTGGATGGACGCCGCCGAGGCGATGTCCATGGGCCTGGCGGTGCGCATGGTCGCCCCGGAGGATCTGGCCAAGGCCTCGGCCGAGGTGTGCGCAAGCTTCACCGCGAACCCGGTCGGTGCGGTGCGCGGGGTCAAACAGCTGATGCTCGACGCCGCCGGGCGTAGCCAGGCCGAGCAGGCCGCCGCGGAGCGGGCCACCCAGGTGCCGTTGCTGCAGGCGATGGCGTCCGGAATCAGCTGACCCGCAGGGGATTACCCGGTAGCGCCCCTCATGGCGGCTGTGAGCCGCCTGGTCGCATTTGGCCCGGTCGGTTCGACCCGTTAGGGAAGCCGACCATCGGCCGAACGATTGATTTCGGGTTTGGGTCGGTCCAGGAACGTCCGCGTTGCGTCTTAATGCCACGACCGGCTGGGGAGGCCGGCGTGGAGCCCTGGGGGACCAATGTCGGAGTACGACCGCGACCACGGATCGGACTTCCGCAGCGAGGACACCGAGACCCCCGACCCGACGTGGAGCCGCTCCCGACTTTCCGAGGAGACCGACGCCTCTCGTGAGCTGCGTGCCGCTCGGCTGGTGTTCGCCGGCGTGCGCGATGCCGAGCGCGTCGCCGCGGTGATCTACGGCTCGATCTTCCGCCGGATCAAGGTGCACGTGATCGGCCTGGAGAATGACCTGCACTGGGTGTCCGCTGTGGAGGCCATGTGGGGCGCCGGCCTGGTTGTCGTGCTCGAGGACATCCTGCCCACCGAGTTCGACAACGCCGCCCACTCGGGACTGCCCACCGAGGTGGAGATCCGCTCGGTTGACCTGGTGGTGCTGGTCGGAAAGTACGAAAACGACGCCGACGCGCTCGGCTTGGCCACGCGCTGCGGCACCCCGGCCGTCCCGCTGCGGGCGCTGGTCCAGTCCTGATCTTTTGCCACCCATTGGGCGGCATTGAGAAACATTCGCGTGCTTCGCTGCGATAACTCCCCGTGGAGCGCAGTGCGCGGGAGCCGCGCGATTGTCGGGCCTACCTCGCGGTGCCATGTCCGGACCGCGATCCGCAGGCGTACGCGATGCTCGAGGCGAGCCTGCTGGAGCTGGGCCTGATCCGTGCCCCGCTCGGCGAGGCGGTCGCCGCGGCGGGCCGCGCGCTGGGGGAGTCCGGGTTGGCGCTGACCAACCCGTGGGTGCTCACCGGCGGCTTGCCCGAGGGTCGCGTCGGACGTGCCGCCGATACCGCCGCCCTGGCCGCCGCCGAGTGGGTGGTGGTGTTGGACGGGTGGGGCGAGGTCCCCGGCGTCACCGACGCCGCAGTGCTGCACGCCGCGACCCGTGGGCTGCCGTGTCTGACCGCGGACGAGCTCAGAGCCCCCGCAGCATCCCGCCGTCGACCGGCAGCATGATCCCGGTCAGGTAGGACGCCGCCGGGCTGAGCAGGAACGCCGCCACCCGACCGAACTCCGCCGGTTCGCCGTAGCGACCCAGCGGAATCGTCGCGCAGTTGCGGGCCAGCGCGGCCGCGGCGTCCCCGGTGGAGTTGTCCAACTGAACCATCCGGTCGGTGGCGATGCGACCGGGCAGCAGGCCGTTCACCCGCACCCCCACCGAACCGAGTTCGTCGGCCAGCGCCTTGGCCACCATGGCCAGGCCGGGTCGCAACCCGTTGGACAGCGTCAGATTCGCTATCGGCTGGCGCACCGAGGTGGACAGCACCAACGCGATCGAGCCTCCCGTCCCCAGGCCGCGGGCCACCGCGCGGGTCATCCGCAGCGCACCCAGGAACACCGTGTCGAACGCCGCGCGCCACTGCTCGTCGGTGGTGTCCAGCACCGAGCCCGGTGGCGGGCCGCCGACGCTGAGCAGGGCGCCGTCCAGCCGGCCGAAGCGCGCATGTGCCGCGGCCACCACCCGCTCCGCCGCCTCGGGTTGGCCGAGGTCCTCGGCCAGCCCGATGGCCCGCTCACCGAGCCCGGCCGCCGCTGCGCCGACCGTGTCCTCCTGCCGGGCCACCAGCACCACCCGCGCGCCCTCGCCGACCAACGCGGTGGCTGCCGCCAGGCCGAGCCCGCGGCTGGCCCCGGTGATCAGGTAGACGCGTCCGTCCAGTCCCAGATCCATGGCGTTATCCTCGCCCGCCGGTTGCGGCGCCGGCGCATAGGGTCGGTCGACGTGACCGTGTCCCCGACCGCCGCCGACGTCGCTGAGTGGTTCGCCGGTGCCGACCGCATCACCGTGCTGACCGGCGCGGGCATTTCCACCGAGTCGGGGATTCCGGACTTTCGGGGTCCGAACGGTTTGTGGACCCGCGATCCGAACGCGGCGCGGATGTTCGAGCTGTCCGAATACGTGCGTGACCCGGCGTTGCGCGAGGTGGCCTGGCGCAATCGCCGCGACCATCCCGCCTGGACCGCCGAACCCAACGCGGGGCACCACGCCTTGGTGGACCTGCAGCGACGTGGTCGGCTGCGTGCGTTGATCACCCAGAACATCGACGGGTTGCACCAACGCGCCGGCGCCACTGACGTGATCGAACTGCACGGCACGCTCTACGGCGTCGTCTGCCTGAGCTGTGACCACACCACGACCATGGCGTCCGCGCTGGCCCGGGTCGCCGCCGGTGAGGCCGACCCGGCGTGCGAGAAGTGCGGCGGCATCCAGAAGGCCACGACGATCTCCTTCGGTCAGTCGCTGCGACCCGAGGTGCTCGACGCCGCGGTCCGCGCGGCCGCCGACTGCGCGCTGTTCCTGGCGATCGGTACCTCGCTGCAGGTGCAACCGGCCGCGGGACTGTGCGAGCTCGCGGTATCCCGCGGTGCCGGGTTGGTCATTCTCAACGCCGATCCAACGCCCTACGACGGCATCGCCCTGGCCCGCATCGCCGATCCGATCGGCGCCGTGCTGCCGGCGTTGGTCGCCGGCTGCTGCTGACCCGCCGTCAGGCGGGGGCGAGGTCGCCGGGCCGGGGCGCGGGGAGATTCCGTCGCAGGTCCGCCGCCTCGCGGCGCACCAACAAGAGGAACCCGATCGGCGCGATGGCCGCGAAGACGAACCACTGCGAGGCGTAGGCCAGATGGAGCATCTCGGTGTTCGTGCCGGGCAGGTCGGCCGGATCGGGGGAGCTCAGGCCGTCTACCACCGGGGCCGGCGGGTCCTGGGTGCGCAGCTGGAGGTACCCACCCAACACCGGGTACGGCAGGGTCGGCGCGATGCGGGGCACGTCGATTTTCACCACCTGGCCGGCGGGCACGTCGGCGGCGTCGCGCGGGCCGCGGCGGCCCTGGGTCTCGGTCGGGCGCAGCAACCCGGAAACCTGGACCGTGCCGGTGGGGGTCGCCGGCAGGGCCGGGGCGCCGCCCGCGTCCGGCACGCCCACCCAGCCGCGGTCCACCAGCACCGCCGGGCCGGGCGCGGTGACCAGCGGGGAGAGCACGTGGAAGCCCGGCGCGCCGTCCCGGGAGTGATTGCGCACCAGCAGCGTGTGCTCGAGGTCGTAGTGGCCGGTCGCGGTCACCGCCCGCCACTGTTCGCCGGACGGCACGGTGCCGCCAACCCTCAGCAGCGCGGCCGCGTCCACCGCGGGTTGCCGGGAGTTGGTGCGGATCAGTTCGTTGTGGCGCTGTGCGTGGTGCAGGCGGTGCAATTGCCAGAACGCCAACTCCGTGCACCCGGGCACGGCCAACACTGCGATCAGCAGCAGCGAGAGCCAGCGCGGAGTGAACAGGAAGCGATACACAACGGCCACGGTACGCGGCATGTTCTCAGGATTTTTTTGGCGTCCGCCCTGCGAGGGTTGTCGTTACTCAACCATCTCGGATGCGTCGCAGATCATTCATAATAGCCGCAGATGCGATATCACAGCCCTGGCTTTGGCGGCATTTTCGCAGGTCAGGGAGGCAATGAGCATTTCGGACACCGCGGTCGCCACGTACGCTGATGATTGACGCAGCATCTATGACCCACTCCCGAAACAAAGAGGTGGTCCCGTGGCATTGCTCGACACGTTCGGTCGGGTGGCTACGGACCTGCGCGTTTCGTTGACCGACCGGTGCAATCTGCGCTGCTCGTACTGCATGCCGGCCGAGGGCTTGGACTGGCTGCCCAAGCCGGAGCTGCTCACCGAGGACGAGATTGTCCGCCTGATCGGCATCGCGGTGGAGCGACTGGGCGTGTCCGAGGTGCGCTTCACCGGTGGCGAGCCACTGGTCCGCCGTGAGCTGCTGAACATCGTTCGGCGCACCGGCCAGATGACCCCGCGTCCGCAAATGTCGGTGACCACCAACGGGCTCGGTCTGGACAAGCTCGCCGGGCCGCTGGCCGAGGCCGGGCTGAACCGGGTCAACGTCTCGTTGGACACCGTGGACCGAGAAAAGTTCGCCACCATCACCCGACGCGACCGATTGCCGGACGTGATGGCCGGGATGGCCGCCGCCGACGCGGCCGGTCTGCGTCCGGTGAAGGTGAACGCAGTGCTGCTGCGCGACGTCAACGATGCCGACCCCGAGCGCCTGCTGGAGTGGTGCCTGGAGCGCGGCTACCAGTTGCGCTTCATCGAGCAGATGCCGCTGGACGCGCAGCACGGCTGGAACCGCGAGCAGATGATCACCGCCGACGAGATCCTGCAGAAGCTCTCCGGCCGCTTCACCCTCACCCCGGAGCCCAGCTCGATTCGCGGGTCCGCACCCGCCGAGCGGTGGTACGTGGACGGCGGCCCGGCGACTGTCGGCATTATCGCCAGCGTCACCCGCCCGTTCTGCGGGGACTGCGACCGGGTGCGGCTGACCGCAGACGGCCAGGTACGTAACTGCCTGTTCGCGCGTGAGGAGTCCGACCTGCGCGGTGCCATGCGGGGCGGCGCCAGCGACGCGGAGCTCGCGGTGCGTTGGCAGGTAGCGGTGCGGGGCAAGAAGGCCGGGCACGGGATCGACGACCCGTCGTTCCTGCAGCCGGACCGCCCCATGTCCGCCATTGGCGGGTAGTCCTTTTACCCACCCGCGTGGTGGTTCAAACCTGTGCGCAAAAAAAGCGATGCCGGGTGGCCACGGGGGAAGCCGCCCGGCATCGCATTTACCGGCAGTCCAGCCGGACGACGCTGAGTATGGCACGCAGACGATGTTCAGGAACGCGACACTCGGAAAGTGTTTCGTGATGCTGGGCCGAGCGGGTCAACCCGTTCAGCCGCGCTGCGGCGGTACGTTCCGGTCGTCTCCCAGCGGCGGTAATTGGGTGCGCGAGGGCAGCACCACGGGCACCGGGGCGTCCGCGGTCGGGAGCCGACCGCTGTTGGCGATGACCACCGCGACATAGGGCAGCACCAGGGCCCCCGTGAACAGCACCCAGCGGGCCGGCCCATGGGTGACCAGGGCGGCCAGGAAGCACAAGGTGCGGATCCCCATCGAGATCCCGTAGCGGCGTTGCCGGCGGCGCACGTCCTCAGTTCGGCTCTCCCGCACGCCGCTGACCCGGTACACCGGATCGGGGCGTTTCCTGGAGTGCATGGGGCCTCGTTCGCCATGACGGGGGGTCGGTACACCACTGTAAGTGCCGCAGGGCACGATGGCGCAGGGTCGGCATCCCGGCCCGGGCCCGTCCCGCACGACAGGAGCACCCCTCGATGAGCGATCGCACCTACCGGGTGAGCGAACTGGTCGGCACCTCCAAGGACGGCGTGGAGGCGGCCATCAAGGTCGCGATCAACCGCGCCGGCCAGACGCTGCGTCACGTGGACTGGTTCGAGGTCACCGAGATCCGCGGCTACATCCGGGACGGGGAGGTGGACTCCTACCAGGTCGGGGTCAAGTTGGGCTTCCGGCTCGAAGACCCGTGAGCAGTCGTCGCACCGTTCGGGCATTCCGGGCATTTCGGGGCAACACGCACTAGTCGGCCAACTCTTTTGGAGCAGGGGGATCCCGCTTCCGGCGCTGCGCGTCCGAAGGTGAAGGACACCTTTGCCCGGGAGGAGCCGCGAAGTGACGATGCCTACGGTGGGAACGCCGATCCACATCGTGCCCTCGCTGCCCATCCGCAGCCGCGCACAGAAGACCACGCTGTACGTCGTGACCGGGATCGTGGCGTTGCTCGCCTGGGTGGGCATCTTCCTGCTCACCTTCGGCCATCGCGGTGATGCAGCCACATCGCCGTGGCCGGACAAGTTCTCCGTGCCCCAGCAGACGGCGCTGGCCAAGCTGCCCACCGGCAAGCTGGACGCGGCCAAGCGCACCGAGGCACTGGTCGTCTTCGACAAGGCGATCGGCGTCGATGTCTCCCCCGACGAGGGCGCGCAGGCAGCGACCACCGCGTGCGGGCTGCTCAAGGCCAAGCAGAACCCGGCCGAGCTGGTGGCCGCGGCGGCCAGCGGCGGCGCGCTCAGCCCGCAGCAAGCCCGCGCCTACCTGCTCGGCGCCACCCGGCTGTTCTGCCCGTCGGACGCCGCGTTGTTCGCCGACCCGGCGCCCAAGCTCGCGAAGTGATCCGAGCTCAGTGCGGCGTTACTGAGCAGCGCTGACCGAGGACATGTTGAATCCGTCCACCCGCACCGCCGGCATGGCGGCCCGGGTGAACCAGTCGCCCCACTCCCGGGGCAGCGTCGGCACCGTGTCACCGACCTCGAGCAGTCGACCCAACAGATCAACCGGGCTCTCGTTGAATCGGAAGTTGTTCACGGCGCCGGTCACCTCGCCGTTCTCCACCAGGTAGACCCCGTCCCGGGTCAGGCCGGTGAGCAGCAGCGTCTGCGGATCAACCTCGCGGATGTACCAGAGGCAGGTCAGCAGCAGGCCGCGGGTGGTGCGTGCGATGAGGTCCTCCAGAATGCCCGCGGGGGTGGCCGAGGACATGATCAGGTTGTCCGCGCCGGGAGTCGCCCCGTGGCCGCCGAAGTGCTCGGCAGTCCACCGGGTATGCACCAGGTTGGTCAGCACCCCGTCCCGGATCCAGTCCACCGCGGGCACGGCCAGGCCGTTGTCGAACACCGACGCGGTGCTGCCCGAGGAGGTGGTCAGGGCGAACGGGGAGCACTCCAGGCCTGCCGCGGCGGGGTCGCTGCGCAGGGTCACCGGGGCCTCGGTGAGTCGCTCGCCGAGCCGGGTGCGCCCGGATGGCGCGGAGAACACGGTGCGCCCCTCGGCGGCGTCGCGACCCGCGCAGGACCAGTAGGCGTTGATCATCAGGTCGGCCACCGCGCCGGGTGGCAGCACCGTCTCGTAGCGGCCCGCGTCCATCGCGATCTGGCGGGCGGCCCAGCCGAGGCGCTCCGTCAGCGAGGCGTCCAACGTGGCCACGTCGATGTCGGTGAAGTCCCGGGTGGCCGCCCCGGCCCAGGCCGAGCGGCTGTAGTCGGTGGACTTGCCGTTGATCTCCAGCCGGCCGGTGGGTTGCGTGTGCCGCAGCCGCAGGCCGGTCGAGGTGCCCAGGAACACCGTGCTCAGGTCGTGCTCGGCGAAGCCGAACAGCAACCGGTCGTCCGCCCGGGCACGCCCGAACGCCTCACCGAGCCCGGCCGCCAACTCGGCGAACACCGCGATGGAGGTCTGGCCGGGCTCGCCGTCCCAGTCCTCGCTCGGGCCGGCCTGCGCCTTGTCCACCAACGGCAGCGCGTCCTCGGCCGGTTCGTTGCTGCGCGCCGCGGTCTCGGCCGCCCGGATCAATTCCGCCAGCTGTTCCCGGTCGGGATTGCTACGGGACAGCACCCCGGTGGACGTGCCCTCGGCGCCGTCCACGGTGACTACCACCGCGACCTCGCGGGAGCGGGCCACCCCGTTGGTGGTCAGGGTGTTCGACGCCCAGCGCAGATTCGCCGAGGACGATTCCTGCGCGATGACCATGCACCCGTCGGCGCTGGTCAGTTCCAGGGCCGCCTCCACCAGTTCCTGGGGCTTCATCGCCCGCCCTCCTCGACCGTGTTGAGGACGCGCACACCGCGGAACAGCGCCGATGGGCAGCCGTGGCTGACCGCGGCCACCTGGCCAGGCTGACCCTTGCCGCAGTTGAATGCCCCGCCCAACAGATAGGTCTGCGGACCGCCGACCGCGCTCATCGAGCCCCAGAAGTCGGTGGTGGTGGATTGGTAGGCGACGTCGCGCAGTTGCCCGGCCAGCGTGCCGTTGCGGATCGCGAAGAACCGCTGCCCGGTGAACTGGAAGTTGTAGCGCTGCATGTCGATCGACCAGCTCTTGTCGCCGACGATGTACAGGCCGTTCTCCACCTGGGCAATCAGCTCCGCGGTGGACGGGCCGTTAGTGGTCGGTTGCAGCGAGACGTTGGCCATCCGCTGGATCGGCGTGTGCCCGGGGGAGTCGGCGAACGCGCAGCCGTTGGACCTCGTCTGCCCGGTGTGCGCGGCGATCCGGCGGTCGAGTTGATAGCCGACCAGGATGCCGTCGCGCACGATGTCCCATGACTGGGTCGCGACGCCCTCGTCGTCGAAGCCGATGGTGGCCAGGCCGTGTCGCACGGTGCGGTCGCCGGTGACGTTCATCAGCCCCGAGCCGTACTGCAACGTGTTGAGTTTGTCCGGGGTGGCGAACGAGGTGCCCGCGTAGGCGGCCTCATAGCCCAGCGCCCGGTCCAGTTCGGTGGCGTGTCCGATGGATTCGTGGATGGTCAGCCACAGGTTGGTCGGGTCGATCACCAGGTCGTAGCGCCCGGCCTGGACGGATGGCGCGTTGAGCTTCTCGGCCAGCAGGTCGCCGAGCGCGCTGAGTTCGCCGTCCCAGTCCCAACCGGTGCCGGTGAGGTATTCCCAACCCCGCCCGGCGGGCGGGGCGATGGTGTCCATGGTCTCGAAGCGACCGGACTCCTCGTCGATCGCGGTGGCCTCCAGGTTCGGCTGCACCCGCACCCGCTGCTGGGTGGTCACCGTGCCGGCCAGGTCGGCGTAAAACTTGTTCTCCAGCACCGCCAACACACTCGCGTCGACGTGGGACACCGCGGGGTGGGCCAGCACCCGGCTGCTCCAGTCGGCCAGCAGCGCGATCTTGTCCGGTTCGGCGACGGTGAACGGGTCGATCTCGTAGTCGGACACCCAGGTCTGGTTGCCGTGCGCGGGTTCCGCGGCCAATTCGATCGGCTCGGTGTTGACCGGCCGGCAGGTGCGGGCCACCTCGACGGCCTGGCGGGCCAATTCGATCGCGGCCCGCGGCGTCAGGTCGACACCGGCGGCAAAGCCCCAGGTGCCATCGACCACGACGCGTACCGCGCAGCCGATGTCGGCGCCCTCGCCACTGGCTTCCAGGCGGCCGTCACGCAGCCGGATCGACTGCTGGCGCAGGCGTTCCAGCCGGAAGTCGGCGTGAGTGGCGCCCAGCGCCTTGGCCTCGGCCAGCGCGGCCTCCGCGAGAGATTCGCGGGGCAGCGCGAGGAAGTCGTCATAGATCGCGTGAGTCACCCGCGGGAGCCTAGTCGGGCAGCTCGGAGGCGGTCGGGGGCCTCTGAGGTCACCCGGCACAAGACGCGGCCCCGGGGCTGAGAGTCGTCCCGGATCTCTCAGTCCGCGGGGCCGCGGGTGGTGCTCCGACAGGGTTTGAGGCCAACCCGTCGGTGGGGAAAACTCCGACCGTTCCGAGCCTATTCCCGATGTGGCAGATTCCCGGTGCGATGCGGAGCTTTCGGTCCAGTGGTGACGAGTCAGGCCGAGCCACCCTCATCACTGCCCAATGAGACGTCGACAGTCTTGGTTTCGTTCCCCCGGATGTAGGTGAGCGTGACCTTGTCACCCGGTTGGCGGGACCGGATTCCGGCTACCAGAGCGTCGGAGGTGTCGATCAGCCGGTCGTCCAACTTGATCACCAGGTCGCCCTTCTTCAGCCCGGCGGCGGCGGCCGGTCCGTTGGCTGTGACCTTCTGGATCAGCGCGCCTCGCTGGGTGGGGTCGTCCGAGGTGGAGACCTGCACGCCGAGCAGGGCGTGGTAGACGGGCTCCTTCTTGGCCAGCTTGTCGGCGATGATCCGGGCCTGGTCGATGGGGATGGCAAAGCCCAGGCCGATCGAGCCGGACTGCCCGCCGAGCGAACTGCCCAACGAGGCGATCGCGGAGGTGATGCCGACCAGGTTGCCGTTCAGGTCGACCAGTGCCCCGCCGGAGTTACCGGGGTTGATGGGCGCGTCGGTCTGGATGCCGTCGATGACGCTCTGCGTGTCGTTGCCGTTGCTGGTCCCGTCCTCCTGCGGCAGCAGCGGACGGTGCAGCGCGGAGATGATGCCCTGGGTGACCGTGCCGGACAGGCCCAGTGGCGAACCGATGGCCACCACGGGCTGACCCACACTCAGATCCGCGGAGCGGCCGAAGTTGATCGGGATCGCGTCGCTCACGCCCTCGGCCTGCACCACGGCCAGGTCGGTGGCCTTGTCGGCCTCGACCAGGTGCGCCCGCACGCTGCGGCCGTTGTTGAACGTCACCGACAGCTCGCCGTCGCCGGCCACGTGGTTGTTGGTCAGGATCAGGCCGTCCTTGCTCAACACGATGCCCGACCCGCTGCCCTCGACCGCGTTGTTGTTCTTCTGCTGGCCGTTGTCCCCGCCGAGCCCGGGGAAGAGGTTCTCCAACGGGGATTTGCTGCCGTTGTTGGAGAGGTTGCGCACGTCGATGGACACCACACTGGGCACCACCTTCTGCGCGACCTGCTGCACCGACCCGGCCGGGGCCGTGGACTTGCTGCTGGTCACCGGAATGTTCAGGGTGCCCGCCGAGGCCGTGGTGCCGTTGTCCGCCGCGTTGTAGCCGATCGCGCCGCCGACACCGCCGCCAACCAGGCTGGCCAGCAGCACGATCCCGACCAGCACCGCCGGACCGCGGCCCTTACCGGTGCGCGCCATCGGGACCGGTGCGGTGGGCCAGGCGCTGCCGGTGCCGGGCTGGGCCGGGGGCGGCGGGTAGCCACCGACCGGGGCCTGGCCGTAGGTGCCCAGCGGGGTCTGGCCGTAGCTGTCGGCTGCGGCCGGGGGAAACGCGGCCTCGGGGGTGCTCGCTGCGGTGCCGCCGTAGCCGTAGCCGTAGTCACCTGACGGGTAGCCCGAACCCGTGCTCGGGTAGCTGTAGCCGCTGCCGCTCTGGGGTTCGGCGGGCTCGCCGGGGACGACCGGGGGAGCGCCCCAGGGGTCGTTCGGGTCGACGGGGGGCTGCGGTCTCGTCTCGTCCATGGGTTCCATGGTGCCCGTTTTGTCTATGAGCCTGCTTAGTGGGTCGTGTGCGTCACCGAAGAGGAGTGCGGCAGGCGCATGCGCATCAGGGCCCCGCCCTGTGCCGCCCGGTCCGCGGTCACCGTGCCGCCGTGTCGTTCCGCGGCCTGCCGGACGATCGCCAGGCCGAGCCCGGAACCGGGCATGGTGCGCGATTCCTCGGACCGGTAGAAGCGCTCGAACACGAACGGCAGGTCCGCCTCGGCGATACCGGGACCTTCGTCCGCGACGCTGACCACCCCGTCCGACAGCCGCACGGTGACGGTGCCGCCGGCCGGGCTCCACTTACCCGCGTTGTCCAACAGGTTCAGCACCGCGCGCTCCAGCGCGCGACTGTCGCCGAACACCGTCCAGGGTCGGGTGCGCACGTCGAAGGTGACCTCCGGGGCGCGGCGGCGGGCCCGCTCCACGGCCAGAGCGACCACCTCGGCCATGTCCACCGGGCGGCCCTCGGAGCGCTCCACGTCATCGCGCGCCAACTCGACGAGGTCGGAGACCAGCCCGGTCAGTTCTTCGACCTGGGCGCGTACGTCGCCGAGCAGTTCGGCTTTGTCCACGGCCGACAGCCCGGCCTGGTTCTGCGCCTGGGCGAGCAGGTCCAGGTTCGTCCGCAGGCTGGTCAACGGGGTGCGCAGTTCGTGCCCGGCGTCGGCGACCAGCCGGCGTTGGCGGTCCCGGGAACGTTCCACGGCCAGCAGCATCGAGTTGAAGCTGGCGCCGAGGCGGGCCAACTCGTCATCCCCGCGCACCTTGATCGGGCGCAACTCGCCGGTCCGCGCGACGTGCTCGGCGGCCTGGGTGAGTTGGGTGACCGGGCGTAGACCCTGCCGGGCCACCACCACGCCGGCGTAGGTGGCCAGGGCTACCCCGGCCAGGCCGATCACCAACAACGCGGTGCCCAGTTCCTGCAGCGTGCGGTCGATCTCGCCGGTGGTCTGGGCCAGCACGAACGCTGTTCGGCTGCCCTCCTCCTGGGTCTTGGGTATCGCATAGACCCGGTACGTGTGGCCCTTGTAATCGGTGGTGCGGATCGAGGAGCGGTAGGTGCCGTTGGCGACCTTGAGCTCTTGGTCGCCGATCGGCGGAGAGTCCTCCGGGCTGGAGTAGAACGGGGTGCCGTCCGGGTACACGATCGCCAGCCGGGTGTCGGCAGCGGCGAAGATGCCGGAGGGGAAGTGCACGAGGTCGGTGAAGTCGGTGGCCGGGGTCAGCTCCAGGGCCTGCGCCCGGCCGATCAGGCTGCGGTCGAAGGAGTTGTAGAGCTGGGCGCGGATGGTGAAGAACGCGGCCAGCGAGGTGACCGCCACGGTGATGCCCACGACGAGGGCGACCAGCGCACCGACCCGGACCTTCAGCGTGAGGTTGTTGAACCGGGTGGCCAGCAGGTGGAAGACCGCGGTGGGTTGGCGAACCTTGATCGGGATGTGGTCGGGCGCGGGCGCCGGGCTCGGGGTGAGGGCCGCGATCTCGCGTAGGTCGGCCGGGGCCGCGTTGCGAACCAGCGACTCCCAGATGTCCGGGTCGGGCAGTTGCTCGGCAGCCGGCAGGGGTTCCACGACGTTGACCCGGGGCACCGCGACCGGGCGGCGCAACCAGTCCGGTGGCGTGCGGACCCGGCCCTCGGCAGGGTGCTCGGGGGGGACGTCGGACTCCGGGGCGGCCGTGCCGCGCGGCGTGCCGGGGTCCGGGGGTGTCACGGAGGCGTCTCGCGCAGCACGTAGCCGACGCCGCGCACGGTGTGCACCAGGCGCGGGCCACCCTCGGCCTCGGTCTTGCGGCGCAGGTAGCCGACGTAGACCTCGAGGGAGTTGGCGGTGGTCGGGAAGTCGAAGCCCCAGACTTCCTCGAGGATGCGCTCCCGGCTGAGCACCTGGCGGGGGTGGCGTAGGAACAACTCGAGCAGGGCGAACTCGGTGCGGGTCAACTTGAGGTCGTGCTCGCCACGGTGCACCTCGCGGGTGGAGGTGTTCATGGACATGTCGGCAAAGGTGAGCAGCCCCGCGTTGTCGTCGTCGTTGTCATTGCTGGAGCGCCGCAGCAGCGCCCGCAGGCGGGCGAGCAGTTCTTCCAGCGCGAACGGCTTGGGCAGGTAGTCATCGGCACCCGCGTCGAGCCCGGCCACCCGGTCGGCGACCGCGTCGCGGGCCGTGAGCACCAGGATCGGCACGTCGTCGCCGGTGGCGCGCAGCGCCCGGCAGGCCTCCAGGCCGCCCATCCGAGGCATCATCACATCGAGGATCAGGGCGTCCGGACGCGCGGCGGTGATCTGCCCGAGCGCGGCCGCCCCGTCGGCGGCGAGGTCCACCTCGTAGCCGTTGAAGGTCAGCGAGCGCCGCAACGACTCCCGAACTGCCCGGTCGTCGTCGACCACCAGAATTCGCATGACATCAGTGTGCCTCAGATGTCGCATCTTGCTCAGGTTCGTCGGGGCGTGGGCCGGGGCTCAGTTCCGGGTCGTCCGCGGTGAACGTGCGCACCGGGCCGGGCACGGGGGAGTCGCGGGTCTCGAAGCGGACGGTGACCCGGCCCAGGCCCGCGCCCCACACCCAGCCGGGACCGAGGGTGGTGTGCCGGACGTCCTGGCCCGCGCGCCAGACCCGGTGGATGCTCACCGTGCCGGGTTCCGGTTCGGGCTCCGGGTCCGGTTCCGGCTCGGTGGCCTCGAACAGGTCCTGCTGGGTCCAGTCGGTGAGCCCGGCCGCGCCGACCCCGAGCAGACGGATGCCGTCGGTGGTGTCCACCTCGGTGAACAGCCGCCGGGCGGTGGCGGCGAGGGTGCGCACGTCGTCGGACGGGCCGGGCAGTGTGGCCGAGCGGGTGATCGTGGTGAAGTCCGGGCGGCGGACCTTGATGACCACCGTGCGCCCGGACAAGCCGGTTTCGCGCAGCCGGGCGGCGACCCGCCCGGCCATCCGGTCCAGGATCTCCAGCAGCAGCGCGCGGTCGATCACGTCGCGCTCGAAGGTGTCCTCGACGCTGATCGACTTGGACTCGCGGTTGGCGGTCACCGGGCGGTCGTCCTGCGCCCGGGCCAGGCGGGCCAGCATGCGACCGTGGGCCTGGCCGAGCATCCCGATCAGCTCGTCCTCGGCCACCGCGGCGAGCTCGGCAATGGTGTGCACGCCGATACCGCGCAACCGTTGCGCGGTGGCCGGTCCGACCGTCCACAAGCGATGGACAGGCATCGGATCGAGCAGCGCGCGTTCGGTGCCGGGTTCGACCACCCGCAGGCCGTCGGGCTTGTCCAGGTCCGAGGCGATCTTGGCGATCAGCTTCGAGGTGCCCGCCCCGACTGAGGCCCGCAGGCCGGTGGCCCGGTGGACGTCGTCCTTCAGCCGAGCCGCCAGGGCGCGCACCGCGGCGCTGTCCGGAACGTCGGGACGACCGGCGAGGTCCACGAACGACTCGTCCAGCGAGAGCGGCTCGGTGATCGGACTCAGCTCGTGCAGCAGTCCCATCACGATGTCGCTGGCGACGCGGTAGGCGTCGAACCGGACCGTCAGGAACGCGGCGTGCGGACACAGCGCGCGGGCCTGGCTCATCGGCATCGCGGACCCGACCCCGAAGACCCGCGCCTCGTAGGACGCTGTGGCCACCACACCACGGGGGCCCAGCCCGCCGACGATCACCGGCTTGCCCCGCAGCGAGGGTTTGTCGCGCTGCTCGACCGACGCGAAGAACGCGTCCAGGTCGAGATGCAGCACGGTTGGGGCAGCCCGCATCGGCCCATGCTGACGCATGGGTCGGCAGGCTGCGTCAGATGTGGACGGTGACCGGGTCGGAGGTGGCGCCGGTCTTCTGGTCCTTCACCCGGAACACGTTGTCGCCCGACCGGGAGCTCTTCAGCCACAGCGAGTAGGCGCCGCCCTTGCCGGCCGTGGTGCCGGCCGGGAAGTCGGTCCAGCTGCTGCCCTGCTTGCGCTGCACGGTCAGCCGGGTGCCGGAGGCGGAGCCCGCGGCTATCCCGGAGATGACGATCTTGCCGCTGTCGTCGCGGGTGGCGCTCGCGGTGAATCGACCCGCCTTGAGCTGCTTCGGCGTCGCGCTGGGCGTGGCCTCCTCGACGGCCGGGGTGGCCGTGACGATGCCGGCGTTGGCATTGCCGTGGTGGTTGAACACTCCGCTGCCGCCGACCACGACGGCGCCCATGAACAGGACGGCCATCCCAGCAGCGGCGTGCCTGGTCTGCAGGGGCATGGTGGAACTCCTCGTAAATGACTCTCCGCCTACGCGGAATCCGGCTCATCCGGACACTGCCCCAATGAAGGCCGGACGACACCACGGTAAAGCAGGTCGGCCCCCGATGGGAACGCGAGGAGGGTCACCCCGGTTTGCCCCACCCCCCGCCGCCCGGGGTGTGGATCTCCAGGGCGTCGCCGGCCGCGGCGTCCACCCGGTCGCAACCGGCCAGTTCCTGCGTGCTGCCGTCGGCGCGCAGCAGCAGGTTGCGGCCCAGCCCGCCGGGTTCGCCGCCGGCCATGCCGTAGGGCGGCACCCGGCGGTGGCCGGTGAGCAGGCTGATCGTCACCGGTTCGGTGAACCGCAGGCGGCGCCGCGCGCCGTCCCCGCCGCGGTGGGTGCCCGCGCCGCCGCTGCCCGCCCGGATCGCGAACTCCTCGACGCGCACCGGGAAACGGCTCTCCAGCACCTCCGGATCGGTCAGCCGGGAGTTGGTCATGTGGGTCTGCACCACCGGGGTGCCCGCCCAGCCCGGCCCGGCCCCGGAGCCGGACCCGACGGTCTCGTAGTACTGCCGCCCGGCATTGCCGAACGTGACGTTGTTCATGGTGCCGGAGCCCTCCGCGGCCACCCGCAGCGCGCCGTAGAGCGCGCCGGTGATGGCCTGCGAAGTCTCCACGTTCCCGGCCACCACCGCGGCCGGCGAGCGCGGCGCGAGCAGGCTGCCCGCGGGCACCTCGATGCGCAGCGGGCGCAGGCAGCCGTCGTTGAGCGGGATGTCTCGATCGACCAGCGTGCGGAACACGTAGAGCACCGCGGCGGTGACGATCGAGGACGGGGCGTTGAAGTTGTCCGGCAGTTGGGCGGAGGTCCCGGTGAAGTCCACCAGCGCGCTGCGTGCGGCTCGGTCCACCTCGACCCGGACCGCAATTACCGCCCCGTTGTCCATTTCGTAACTGAACTGACCATCCGTCAGGTCATCCAGCACTGTGCGCACTGCGGCCTCGGCGTTGTCCAGCACGTGGCCCGCATAGGCATCGACGACCTCGAGCCCGAACTCCTCGACGGTGCGGCGCAGTTCGGTCAACCCGGCGTGGGTGGCCGCGACCTGGGCGCGCAGGTCGGCGATGTTGATCTCCGGGGCGCGCGACGGGTAGGGCCCCGCGGTCAGTGCCGCCAACGTCTCGGCCTCCAGGAACCGGCCGTCGCGCACCAACAGGTGCGCGTCGAACACCACGCCCTCCTCGTCGAGGGTGCGGCTGTCCGCGGGCATCGATCCCGGCGCACTGCCCCCGATCTCGGCATGGTGTCCCCGCGCCGCCAACACGAACAAGGGCGCCGGTGTCCGTGGCTCGAGGCCCAGCAGGTCGGCGTGAATCGGCATCACCACGGTGACGTCGGGGAGGTGGGTGCCGCCGTGGTACGGGTCGTTGCTGGCGTAGACGTCGCCGGGTTGCAGGTCATCGGCCCGGGCGGCGAGCACGGCCCGCACGCAGGCGCCCATCGAGCCCAGGTGCACCGGCATGTGCGGGGCGTTGGCCAGCAACTGGCCCTGCGCGTCGAACACGGCGCAGGAAAAGTCCAACCGCTCCTTGATGTTCACCGAGCGCGCGGTGGCGGCCAGCCGGGAGCCCATCTGTTCAGCGATCGCCATGAACCGGTTGGCGAAGATCTCCAGGCGCACCGGGTCCACCGCGGTGTCGCCCGCGGCCCGCTCCGGGCGCCGCGTCCGGTGCAGCACCAGGCAACCGGAGACGTCCGGGGCAGCGGTCCAGCCGGGTTCGAGCACCGTGGTGGCGCCGTCCTCGCAGATCACCGCGGGCCCGTCGATCGGTTCGGCCACCGCGGTGCGGGCGTAGAGCGGCGCGGGCAGCCGTTCCCCGTCCACGTACAGCGACACGGTCACCGACGGCGCCGGCACCGTCGCGGAGATGCGCAGGTCCGGTACCGCGCTGTGATCCACCACCTCGGCGCGCAGTGACTCCACCATCAGGTCGGAGTCCGGATCGAACGCGTACATCTCCCGGTGCGCGGCGGCGACCGTTGCGGTCATCGTGGCCACCTCCGCCAGCGGCACGGCGATCGCGGTGTCGCTGCCCGCGTAGCGCAGGTGCGCGGTCAGCACGGTGTCGGTGTCCTGCGCGGTGGCGGCCAGCCGGGCCCGGGCTTCGGCGGCCAACCGGTCGGCAAGCTGACCCAGCGTCAGCAGGATGTCCTCCGTGAGTGGTTCCTCCACGGCCTGCTCGGCGATCGCGGTCAGTTCGGCGGCGCCGATGCCCACCGCACAGAGCAATCCGGAGAACGGCGGCACCAGGACGGTGTCGATACCCACCGCATCGGCCACCGCGCAGGCGTGCTGCCCGCCCGCGCCGCCGAAGGCCACCAGCGCATACCGGGTGACGTCGCGACCCGCCCCGATGGAGATCGTGCGCAGCGCGTCGGCAATATCGGCCACCGCCACCCGGCGAAACCCCGCGGCCACCTCCTCTGCGCTCGGGGTGCGGCCATCCACCTCGGGTAACTCCGCGGCCAGTGCGCAGAACGCCTCGCGCACCCCCTCGAGGTCCAACGGGGCGTCCCCGGCCGGCCCGAAGACCGTGGGGAAGTGCGCCGGCTGGATGTGCCCGAGCAACACGTTGGCGTCGGTCAACGTCAATGGGCCGCCGCGGCCGTAGGCCATCGGCCCGGGATCGGCACCGGCCGAGCGCGGCCCGACCCGCAGCCGTCCGTCGACCACCTCCAGCAGCGAACCGCCGCCCGCCGCGATGGTGCTGATCGCGAGCATCGGCGTGCGCAGTTCCACGCCCGCCACGTGGTTGTCCGAGCGCCGCTCGAACGATCCGGCCCAGTGCGAGACGTCGGTGGAGGTGCCGCCCATGTCGAAGCCGATCACCGCCGGGTATCCGGCGGCCTGCGCCAGCCGCGCCATGCCGACGATGCCCCCGGCGGGCCCGGAGAGCACCACGTCCTTGCCGTGCACCGCGGCCGGCTCGGCCAACCCACCGTGCGAGGTCATCACCAGCAACCGCACGCCCGGCAGTTGCGCGGCCAGGAACTCCAGGTACCGACCCACCACGGGGGACAGGTACGCGTCCACCACCGTGGTCGCCGCCCGGGGCAACACCCTCAGCAGTGGGTTGGTGCTGGACGAGCAGGAGATCTGGGCGAAGCCCAGTTCCGCCGCGACCGCCGCGGCGGTGAGTTCGTGGGCCGGGTACAGGTGTGCGTGCAGGCAGGCGATGGCCACCGCGCCAATGCCCTGCGCCCGCGCGGTGGACAGATCCCGGCGCAATCGGTCGGTGTCCGGCGCGCGCAACACGGTGCCGTCCGCCGCCACCCGTTCGTCGAAGGCGATCGCCCGGGCGTACAGCGGCGCCGGGCGCACTATCCGGCGGGCGAAGATGTCCGGCCGGTGTTGGCGGCCGATCAGCAGCGCATCGGTGAACCCGGCGGTGATCACCAGGGCGGTCGGTTCACCGCGCCGCTCCAGCAAGGCGTTGGTGGCCACCGTGGTGCCGACCCGCACCGAGTGGATGCGTTCGGCCGGGATCGGCGCATCGGTGGGCACCTCGAGCAGCCGACGGATACCGGCCAGCCCGGCGTCGGGGTAGCGGGCCTGGTCGGCGGACAGCAGCTTGCAGGTCCGCAGGGTGCCGTCCGGCGCGCGGCCGACCACGTCGGTGAAGGTGCCACCGCGGTCGATCCAGAACTCCCAGCGTCCGGTCATCACCTCGCATCCTAG
>DASQPJ010000045.1:0-6392 GCA_035644015.1 Sporichthyaceae bacterium | reverse complement strand
CGGCGCCGACACCCCAGCGATCGAGGATCTGCTGGTACTGGCCGTTGGCCATCAGGTCGTTGACCGCGTCGGAGATGGCCTTGGCCAGGCGCGAAGCGGAGTCCAGCTTCAGCACATAGCCGTAGGGCGCGGTGCCGAAGGCGTCACCCAATGCCGACAACCGGCCGCCGGCCTGCTTCACCGCGTACGCGATGACCGGGGAGTCCGCGGACATGGCGTCGTCCTTACCGGAGACCGCGGCTGCAGTGGCCTCATCCTGGTTCTGGAACTGGTCGATGGTGATGGCCTTCTTGCCCGCGCTCGTGCACTTCTTCGAACGGGCCGTCAGGTCGTCGGCCTCGGTGGTCGCGGTCTGCACCGCGATGTGTTTGCCGCACGCGTCGTCCAGCGACACGGCGCCCGGATTGCCGGATCGGGTGGCCCACTGCATCCCGGCGGTGAAGTAGCTGACCATGGTGGCTTTCTTCAGCCGGTCAGCGTTGATGGTGAACGAGGACACCCCGACGTCGTACTTGCCGGAGAGCACACCGGGGATGATGTTGTCGAAGGGCGCGGAGACGTAGTCGGCCTTGAGACCGAGCTCTGCGGCGACGGCGCTGAACAGGTCGATGTCGAAGCCCTGCGGGGTCTTGCCGTCCGTACCGAGGAACTCACTCGGGGCGTAGCTGGTGTCCGTGCCCACGTGCAGCGTGCCCGCCTTGGCCACCGAAGACGGCACCTCGGCCACCAACGCGGCATCGGCACTCGGCAACGCCATCGGACTACTCGACGGGCTCGCCGTCGCAGACGCCGTGGGTTGAGCGCCGGAGCCGGCGTTGTCGGTGCTGTCGGACTTACTGCTGCCACAACCCGCGACGCTCAGCACCAGCAGCGCGAGGGCGGGAGCGACGGCGGGACGCATGCGGCGCATGGAAACCTGCCCGGTGTCGTAACGCGGAGGGTGATCAATGGCGCGGATCGTCGCAGCACCCGGGCAAGGTAACGGCAAGAAGCAGCGACCCGGCGTGTCCCGATCAACGGTTCGCAACGCGCGGTGATCCCTTGACCCTCCCGCTACGGGAGACCCGACGGTGGAACCAAGTCACCCACGAACAGAGGGGATCCCTGACGTGCACACCGAACTAGATGACAACCTCACCGGACGTCGGGCCCTGGTCACCGGCGGCACGAGGGGCCTCGGCGCGGCCATCGCGCACCGGCTGACCCGGGCCGGCGCAATCGTGCTGGTGACGGCCCGGAGCGAGGCACCCGAGGTGGAGAACAAGCTGTTCATCACCGCGGACCTCGCAACAGCCGACGGCGTGGCAACCGTCATCGAACAGGTGGAGGAACGCCTCGGTGGCCTCGACATCCTCGTCCACAACGTCGGCGGGTCCGATGCCCCGGCCGGAGGCTTCGTCGCCCTGGACGATGACGTCTGGCTGCGCGAGCTCAACCTCAACCTGATGGCCGCCGTGCGGCTGGACCGCGGGCTGCTGCCCGCGATGATCGCCAACCGGGCCGGCGCGGTCATCCACATCTCGTCCATCCAGCGTCGCATGCCTCTGTACAACGCGACGCTGGCCTACGCGGCGGCGAAGGCGGCACTGAGCACCTATAGCAAAGGCCTGGCGAACGAGGTCGCGCCGCACGGTGTTCGAGTGAATAGCGTGGCCCCGGGCTTCGTCCAGACCGACGCCGCGGACGAACTCATCGCGCGCATCGCCGCGGACGCGGGCATCGACAGGCACGCCGCGCTACAGCGCCTGATGGACTCCCTCGGCGGCATTCCCCTCGGTCGGCCCAACCAACCCGCCGAGGTCGCCGAGCTCGTCGCCTTCCTCGCCTCCGACCGCGCCTCGGCCGTCGTCGGGGCCGAACACATTATCGACGGCGGCACGGTCCCGACCGTCTAGCCACCTCCGGAATATGACCAACCATCGCGGCTATCCCTGGGGCAGTGCCTCGACCAGCGTCTGCGCGATCACCGCGTGCCCGGCCGCATCGGGATGATCGCCGTCCGGGGCGAGGAGATCGGTGGGGTCCTGGGTGCCGTCGGGTCCCTTGAACGCGACCAGCGTGGAGACATAGGTGACATGGGTCGCCTCGACCGCGTCGGCCAGCGCCTGGTTCACCGCGTCGGTGGCGTCCTGGGCGGCCTCTTGTGCGTCCGGCGAATATTCGCGGCGGGCCACCGCTCCGTCCTTCATTGCCGCCCAGTAATCCAGCACCACGATGTGCGCGTGCGGGTTCAGTTGCTGCACGAGTTGCACCGCGGCGGTGACATTGGCCTGCACCCGGTCCGCTGCGGGTGGGTATACGTCTGATTCTGAGGCACCGTCACGAACTTCGCTGAATGGCGCAGTGAAGTCATTGGCTCCGGTCATGATCAGCACGGTGGTGGCCGCCCGCACCGCCTTCTGTATCCGGTGGTGGCCGAGTTCGGAGACCACGTCCCCGCTGAGCGAGCCCGGGTCGGAGAAGTTGTGCACGGTGGCCGCGAACCCGGCGTTGTTCCCGGCCAGGGTGGCGTACTCCCCCACGAAACCCGGGCAGCCGCAGTGTGAGGCGTAGGGCACCGAATCACCGAAGGCAACCACCACCGGCGGCAACGCAGGGGTCCCGGCCGCGGCGGACGGGGGGTCATCGGCGGCGTAGGCAACGCCAACAGTGCTCAACGAGAGCACGACACTCAACCCCGCCCGGGCGCCGATCCGTCGGTGACGCCGGGACGTCGACCACTTGGACAAGGCCCACCCCCTCGCCGCTTCACTATGCCTTTCCTTCGCGCGCCATCAGCTGCGCGCGCGCGCGGTTCACCCGTTTGGCGTAGAAGGGTTCACTCCACGCAACTCATCCGTTCGTCGCCCGCAAACGGACCGATCGACTCATGCGTGATGCGCGGCGCACTCGCACGCTGGTGGTGGAGATTTCCGTCGTTGACCAGAGGAGGTCGGACATCCGATGAACGACCTGAGCCCGCGCAAGCAGTCCAGCCCGCTGCAGGTCTTCGTGGCGTTCCTGGCCACGATGATCGTTGGCATTGGGTTGCTGGCGGCCGTGGCCTACGCCGGTTCCAACGACAACTCCCCGAGTTGTTCCTCGGACACCTACTCGACCATCGGCCAGGTCATCGACGGCAGCACCGACCCGCAGGCCGCGACCGCCTGCTGATCCGACCACGCGGCCGGACTACTTAGTCGCCAGATCCGCGGTGTAGGCCTGCAGCTGGGCCCGGGCGTCGCGCCCGACCAGCACCGGCAGGTAGTTGGGGATCCGCGCGGTGGCCGCGATCCGCTTCGTGGCCAACTCCAGTGCCACAGTGATCATGTCCGGGGGTAGCTCGGGGAAGTCCCCGGAGAGTTTCTCGTTGAGAGCCGCCAACTCCTTGGCGTACCACGCAGGATCGATCACGGGGTTGCTCGCCACCGCCGCACTTGCTGCTGGACTCATCCGTGGACCCTTCGTCGGGTGAGTGCTTGCAAATGTTTCTCGCCAGTACGTTAGACGTCACGTCGGGTTTTTGTCACACCCCCACGCGCATTTCGGCCTGTGACCACCCCGGGAATCTCAGCCAGCGTTGCGGGCTCGAGGTGCGGACGAAACACCGCTGCGGCGAAGGTCCGCAGCTCGGCGTCAGACTCCAGTGGCCGGGCCAGGTGCGGAACGAGCACGATGGAGTGCACGAGGCGCACGACCGTTTCGGCGACGGCCTCGACGTCGAGGCCGGCGCTCAGATTGCCGCTGTCCCGGTCGGCGCACAGCAACCCGGCCACGTAGGCGCTGGACAACCGCATCAACTCGCCACCGGCGAACTCGGTCAACTCGACGATCTCGTCGGGGTGCTCCTCGAGTGCGCTGCGCATCATCGGGTCTGCGCGCAGCGCGGTCACCGTGGTGGCGAAAACAGCGACGACCCGGTCCAGCGGCCCGGCCGCCGCAGTGACCACGCGGTCGAGGTCGGCGAACAGTCGGTGCAGGTGGCGAGTCAGCACCGCGCGCACGAGCTCGTCCTTCGAGCCCAGTCGGCGGAACACCGTGTTGCGCCCGACCCGCGCGCGACGGGCCACGGTGTCGATGCTGGTGCGCCGCACCCCGTGCCGGATGAACTCCGTAGCCGCCGCGTCGAGAATCCGGGTGAGGACCTCGTCGGCGGCGGTGTCCAGGGTGGGCGCCACGGTCACCACGCCGGCCGGTTCGGGCATTGCCGGAGTCTAGGCATGGGACTATGGTACTCGATAAGTCCCAAAGTCCCATCCCAGGGAGTGCGCATGACCGCCACGGCCCCGACCCACGAAACCCCCGGCCCCGCTGCCGCTCCGACCGCACTGCCGGGTCGGATGAGCCCCGCGTCCGAGGCGTTCTCCGGGGCGATCGACTTTCTGATGCCCGATGCTCGACGCGTCGGGGTGGACGGCTCCGCCGAGGACCTCGCGACGATCGTCGCCGGCTACGGTCTCGGCGATCCGACCGCCGATGCCTTGGTCGCCGCTATGCGAGCCAAGCGCGTGACCTCGACCGAGTTCGAGGCGGCACTGACCGGTGGGTTGTCCGTGCTGGAGGATCCGGCGCCCGAACTGCGGGCCTTCTTCGCCACCGTGGACGAGGTGCCGGCCTGGATCGAGGAGGCCCGGGTGGCGATCGGGGTACGCGCCCAGCGCCGTATCGACGGGGTCACCGGAGCCGGTGCGGGCTGGGCCCTGGGCTTCCTGCTGGCCGCGATCCTGCCCAACTCCGCGCGCTCGATGTCCACGAATGCGCGGGCCGTGGACAACGCAGGCCGCCGGTTCGCGGAGACCGGCCGGATCGCACTCGACCTGGTCGCCCCGGACGGCCGGGGCCGGTTCGGGGCGGGCACCCTGTCCTCGACCCGACTGCGCATCCTGCACGCCAACGTGCGGGTGGCACTGCTGCGCCACGGCGACTGGGATCTCGACTTCTACGGCGTGCCGATCAGCGCGACCGACGCCCTCGGCGCGTCCATGGCGCAGGTCGGTGTGGTGCAGACCGCGATGCGACTCGGCTACCGGTTCAGTCCCGAAGAACTGGACGGCGTTGCTCAGTTCGCCGCGCTGTTCGCCTACCGGCAGGGCGTTCCGGCCGAGCTGATCCCGCGGACCTACGAGGATCAACTGCGCTGGTTCCAGGTCGTGCTGCGCACCTCCCGCGGCGTTGCGGACCCTGCCTCGATCGGTCGGCTCATGCCTGCGCTGGTGAACATCGAGGTGGAGAACGTGCCGCGGCAGGCGCAGGCCGCCGTACGCCACGTGTTCAACGCCTACGGCCGGTTGATCTTCGGCCCGGAGTTGTGCGAGGCCACCGGTATCCCGGACACCCCGATCCGCCGGGTACTGCCGCTGGCCATCGGCGCCGTGGTCCGGCCGTTCGAAGCAGCCCGGGTCCGCTCCGCCCGGCTGGATCGCGCCACGCATCGCGGTGCCGACCTGATGTGGCAGCGCCTGATGCCACTCCTCTACAGCGATCAGGCCAACTACGACGCCGACCACGTCGGCGCGGTGGTCAAGGCCTGACCGTCACGCGGCTCGCTACGCGGCCGGGACATGGGGGCTGTCCCGGCCGCGTGGCGGGGTGGATCACTAGCTCCAGTGGTGCTCGCCGTCGTGACCCGAATCGTGCATGTGCTCGCCGCCGCTGGACATGTCGGTGCTCCAGTCGGAGTCGTTGTCGTGGCCACTATCGCCATCCCAACCGCCGTCCCAACCGCCGTCCCAGTCATCGCCCCACTCGCCGCCGCCACCTTCGCCACCTTCGCCACCGTGGTGGTGGCCGTGGTGGTGCCAGCTCGCCGCGGCGGCGACGGAGCTGTGCATCGGTGCGGCGGACGTGGCTGCCGCTCCTGCCGCGGGCGCGACCGCGAGAGCGAGCGCCGCGGCGGCGAAGCACGTCCCTCCAGCCTTGATGATCTTGAGCATGCGAAACCTCCAAGCGGTACCGGCGCGGGCGGCCGGACGCGACCCCATCATCAGCGCGCGGGCGATTGCGGGCATATCCGGAATATCTAAAGAAAGCCGGACGCCCGGAAACCGGTTACATACGTCATGGATTTCGGTCAACCGCCGACGATCATCGGGCCAACGGCACGCCGGCGCCCGGGCCCAACCGCCACTTATCCAGCCGTTCGGATGACCCGAGACTGCCCGGTCGGCTGATCGTCCGCCTGTGGGCGGGTGCGTCCAATCGCCATGTATGTTCCGCGTTCGCCGCTGCGCAGGCGCCTCGTTCCCATCGCCACCCTGGTCGCCCTGACCGCCGGCGCCGGCGCGTTGGGCGTCACCTTCTTCTCCGGCAGCAGCCCCGCGGCCGCGAACCCGATTGTCGTGCCGTCGCCCGCCGCCACCCCGGTGGCGCCGATCATCCAGGTCACGCCAACCTCGAGCCCCACGCCGACGCCC
>DASQPJ010000044.1:0-18657 GCA_035644015.1 Sporichthyaceae bacterium | reverse complement strand
GGCCTGTCCGCAGCCGCCTCCGCCGACGCCGGCCTGCGGCGCAATCGGACCTTCCTCGGTAGCGGCGTGGTGCCGTACACCACCACGGACACCCCGGGCATCCAGGCCTTCCACGTCGCCACCAAGCGTTACGCCCCGTCCGCCCCGGAGGACCAGCAAACGCTGCTCGGCTGGGCGTCCGGGAAGCTGCTGGAAGCCGCGCTGGCGAAGGTGTCGGCCAAAGTCCGCGCGGGCGACATCACCACCCAGATGATTCTCGACGGCCTGTGGCAGCTGAAGAACGAGAAGCTCGACGGGCTGAGCCCCGGTGCCACCTTCGCCAAGGGCGCACCGGCCAAAGCGATCGACTGTTACTACGGGCTGCGGCTGGACGTGCACGGCTTCGCCGCGGTGAACGGCAGCAAGCCGGTCTGCTTCTGACCCGCCGCGCTCTGGCCTCCTCCCGCTTCACTCGTTGGCGTGTCGCTCCACTCGGCACAGACGAGGCCGCACAGCGAGTGAAGCGGCACCCCGGCGAGTGAAGCGCGAAATTAGGGGGTGGCGGGGCGTTGCGAGATGATGTACACAGTGTGTACATTGCTGGCGCAGGAGGCCCCGTGACCGAGCTGGATCTGCACGCCGCCAACCCGATGCACTGCGCGTCCGGGCCGGACGACGTGTGGTCGACGGTGAACACCCGGGAGAACTACGCCGGGGTGATGAGCCCGCTCGGGGCCAGCCTGTGGCTACCGCTGTGCGACCGGGCCGTGGCCGGATCGTTCGCGGACATCGGGGTGGTGCCGGCCGGCGGCATTGCCGCGGAGGCGGCCCGCAAGCCGCCGTGTTCCGCCGTGTTCTACGGCCGCTACACCGCCGGCATCAGCTACTTCCGGCGGATGAGCCAACTGATCCCCGGCAACTCCGGTGCCTCGTTCGAGGAGCAGTACTTCGCCTCCTCCAATGCCGAGGCCGCGCCGCGCTCGCGTCGTCGCCACCCGGTGATTGCGGCAAAGGCACCGCTGACCACGGCACGACTGAGCCGCCGCTTCCACGCGACCGCGGCGCGCACGGATACCTGGTGGCGGTTCGCCACCTCCGCGGCCGGCGGAGCCAGGCCCGCCGAGGTGCAACTGCGCGAGGCGTTGGTGCGACTCGAGGACGTCATGCGCGTGCACATGGTCGTGTGCTTCGTCGCGCAGGGCGTGTTCGACGCGTTGGGCAAGCTCGCCGCCTCGGTCGACCGGCCGGGGCTGCACCTGCAACTGGCCACCGGCTACGGGCAGATGGCCGAGCTGGAACTGGTCGCGACCCTGGACCGGGTGGCACACGGTGAGGCGACGCTGGAGCAATTCCTTGCTGAGTACGGCTTCCGGTGCGCCGGGGAGATCGAGCTGTCCAACCCGACGTGGCGTGAGGCCCCCGAGCTGATCGAGAAACTGATCGTCAAGTATCGCGACGCCGCGCGACCCGACCCGGCCGCACAGGCCCGGCAACGGACCGCGGTGCGCGAGGCGGCGCAGGCCGAATTGCTGGGCGCGCTACCGCGGCACAAGCGACCCATCGCGGCGCTCTTGCTGCGCCTGGCGCGCACGTTCATCCCGATGCGCGAGGAGGGGAAAGCCACGCTGGCCAAGGGTTTCGACGGCACCCGGGTGGCCGTGCGGGCGCGCGGGCGGGAACTGGTCGCTGCGGGCCTGCTCGACACCGAGGACGACGTGTTCTACCTGTCGTTCGAGGAGGTGCACGGGGTCGTGCCCGCGCACGCGCGGGAGTTGGTGAGCACCCGCCGGGCGCTGCGCATCGCCTACGAGAAGTTCGACCTCCCCGACCACTGGGCCGGTCGGCCCGAGCCGATCGTGGTGGTGGTGGACACCGACGCGCGTGCGGATTCGGTCACCGGGACGGCGGCCGCACACGGTGTGGTGGAGGGGCGGGCCCGGGTGCTCCACACCGCTGAGCAGTGCGACGAACTCGAACCCGACGAGGTGCTCGTCTGTCACACCACGGATCCCTCGTGGGCCTCGGCGTTCCACCTGGCCGCCGGGGTGGTGATCGACGTGGGGTCGATCTCCTCGCACGGTGCGATCGTGGCCCGCGAGATGGGCCTGCCCTGTGTGATCGGCACCGGCAACGGCACCGCGGTGCTGCGTACCGGGGACCTGCTTCGGGTGGACGGCGGCGCCGGGACGGTCACGGTGTTGGAGCGGGCGCTGTGACCGAACGCGGGTACCGCAGTTTTCTGCGGCTGCCCGCGATCGTCGGCGAGGCACGTCGGATCGCCGACGCGGACGGGCTTTCCGCGGTGTCCATGCGCAGCCTGGCCGAGGCGTTGGACTGCACCCCGCGCGCGTTGTACCGGCATGTGGCGGGCAAGGACGAGGTGCTCGAACTGCTCGCCGATGACGCGCTGGGGGAGTTGCCCGCGCCGCGCCCGGGTGCGGACTGGGAGGAGGCGCTCGTCGAGTTCTTCGTCGCCATGCGTGCCCTGCTGGTCGCCTCACCAGCGATCGCGGAGATCGTCGCTCAGCACCCGGTCGCCGGGCCGAACTTCCGCGCGCATGGTGCGGCCGTCGCCGCGGTGTTGATCTCCGCGGGGCTCGCACCCGAGATCGCGGTGGAAGCCGTGATCGCGCTCGGGCAGTTCACCATCGGCGCCTCGATGCCGGGCACCGGCCAGCGCCTGCACGAGACCTACCGCGCCCTGGAGCACATCGACGGCGGATCGACCCTCGGGCACGTGCGGGAGCACTTCGTCCGCGACTCTGCCGCCGAACACTTCCGGGCCGCGGTGCGCCGACTGCTGGGTGCTTATCGTCCGGCAAGCGTGACCTGAGGTCCCGGTTCGCCGGCAGTCACCTGAATCGGTGTGCCGAATACGCATGTTCTGCCCTGAACGGACGCTCGAACGTCCGATGATGTCTCTCGATGACGAAGGGTCGGGGACGGCACGCACGCAATCCACGCGGGGAGACGCCCGACGTGGGTGTCCCGCCGCGGCTCGCGGAGCAGATGACCGTGGGCGAGCAGCACGACTGGATCCGTACCTTCCTGTCCCAGCGGCCGGTCAGCCGCCGCAGCGCGTTGAAGGCCGCGGCCGGGGCGTTGACAGTGTTGGGCGTGGGACCGGTGCTCGCCGAGTCCGGTGTCCCGTTCACCGGGTCCGCGGCACCGCCGTTCCTCGGACGACGGCTCTCCTTCGGGTCGGACCCCCGCCGGCAAATGGCCATGGCCGCGGAGCTGACCCACCGACCGACTGGTTCGGTGCTGGTCGACCTCGGTACGGATCGCGGTTACGGCCGGACGATGACCGCCGAGGTGCGCCACCTGATCAGCGCGGTACCCCAGCAGGACGGATCGATCCGCGCGGCCGAGCAGTATTTCGTGCACGCGCTGGCCGCCGATCTCGAACCCGGCCGGGCCTACCACTACCGGTTCCGGCTTCCCGGCGGCGCGGCCACCCGCGACGCCGTGTTCAGCACCGCGCCGGCCGAGCGCGCAGCATTCCGCTTCACCGCCTTCGGTGACCAGGGCGTAGACCCGGGCAATGGCGTGTCGGCGGCATTCGGCAACCGGTACAACAACACCGACACCCGACGCTCCCCGCACCCGGCCGCTTCGTTGATCCGGCAGGTCACCGCCATTCGCCCGGCGTTCCACCTGCTGGCCGGGGACATCTGCTACCCCGGCGCCGACGGAGAACCGGTGCGCAACAACCACCTGTTCAAGCCGGATTCGGGTTTCGACAACTTCGACCCGTTGGTGTGGACCCGCTACTTCGCCGGCATCGAGCCCAGCGCCGCGAGCACGCCGTGGATGTTCGCCACGGGCAACCACGACGTGGAAGCGCTCTACGACGACAACCGGGTGGATGGGGCCACCCATGGCTACGGCGGACACGCCGCCCGACTGGACCTGCCGACCAACGGGCCGCGCGGATGCCCGTCGGTGTACTCGTTCCGTTACGGCAACGTCGGGGTCCTCAGCCTCGACAGCAACGACCTGACCTTCGAGACCCGAGCGAGCGCGGACTACAGCAGTGGCGCTCAGGTCAACTGGGTCCGCAGCACCCTGCACGCCCTCCGGCAGAACCCGCAGATTGACTTCATCGTGGTCTTCTTCCACCACTGCGCGTACTCCACCGGACTCGGGCACGGGTCGGACGACGGCGTGCGCTCGCGATTGGCCCCGTTGTTCGACGAGTTCTCCGTCGACCTCGCCGTGCAGGCACACAACCACTGCTGGGAACGGACCGACCCGATCCGCGCCGGCCGGACCACGGTGGCCGCGCCGAACGGTGGGACCGTGCGACCGGACTCGGACGGAACCACCTACATCTGCGCGGGTTCCGGCGGCCGGAGCCGGACCTCCTGGCCGGACGGGGTGACCGATCGGTACCCCGGCCGGGTCGGTGCCGACAGCGCAGGCCCGGTGACCGCAACCGTGCGCATGAACGGCGGAGTCAACGTGCCGGAGACGGTGCCCTGGTCCCGGGCGCGGTACCTCGGTTACGCGATGCTCGCCGTCGAGGTGGTGCCCGGCGCGCTGCTCACCGATTCCAAGATGGTCATCCGCACGATCAGCGACCGTGGCGAGTTACTCGACACCATCACCCTGCTCCGCCCCGCGTCGATCTTCTCCGCGCTGGGCCCGTTGCTCTAACCAGACCCGCCACCCCCGGGCACAGTTGTAACGGGTGGTGCGATCCGCCCCCGAATGTCGTCACTCTGGTTGCAACTGTGCCCCTCCGTGGTGCCGCATCCTTATTCGATCATGCTCCGATCGAATTGGATCATGAATTCCAAGATCTTCTGACCCGCCCTCAGCGTCCGAATTTTCCGAATTCGGGATTGTCACATCGGTGCGCCGCTCGACCGCCTGAGAGAAGCCTTAACGAATCGCGCGAACGCGCATTGTCAGCATCTGAACACGAACGGTATTTCCGCAGGTCAGATGCCCTGTTTACCCCTCGAAAATGGCTTCCGGCGATGTGAGGAATGCACAAGTCGGACGTGCGAAATGTCCCATCGCAAAGCCGCGGGAAAGCCCGTCCGATGTGCCTGTGCAAAGGCAGAGAACCCACGCAGAATCAAGCGCACACGTCCGCTCCTATCCCCGCCAAGAATCGAGGAGCCATGGACGCAGACATCAACGTCCGCCGCGCCGGCGGTGTAGCTGTTGCGGTGTTGCACGGGGACTACGACCTCGGCAACTCCGCGGCGTTGCACGCGGAACTGCTCGACGTCCTGCGCTCCCGTCCGTCCGGCATCGTCCTCGACCTCTCCGAGGTCGCGTTCTGCGACCTGACCTGCCTGCGCACCATGGCGGGCATCGGTCACCGGGCCGCCGCCGTCGGTGCCTGGGTGCGGGTGGCGGGGGCGTCGACGATGGTGCGTCGCATGCTCGAGGTCACCGGGATGTCCGCCTCGCTGCCCGCGTTTGCCGACGTGGAGCTGGCCCTGCGGGGCTCCCGGGTCCGACCGATGTTGCCCGGTGGGCGAGTGGTGAGCGCCCCGGCGGGCTCGGACACCCGCGTCACCGGCCGTGCCAACTCCTTGTCCGCCGCTCCGACCCCGACTGAGGTGTGACACACGTGAGCCTGGCTGTCGCCTGCTGCATGCCGCTGGTGATGATGGCGTTGATGTTCTTCCTGGCGGGGATCGAGGACAAGCATCTGACGGCCCGCCCGCGGGTCCCCGTACCGGCGCCGGTCGAGGCCGAGGCCCCGCAGCCGACCGACTTCGCCTGAGCAGACTCCCTGACGGTAGGAAGGGAGCATTGGCGCAGCCTGACGGATCGTCAGGGAAGCTCGATACCGAGCCGCAACCCGTCCAACGTCGCGGGGCACGGGCACTTGCGCTCGGTGGGCATGCTCGCAATGACTCCGAACAGCAGCTCGCGCAGCCGTCCCACGTTCTCCCCGAAGATGGCGAATACCTCGGCCATGGTCACCCCGGCGCCGGCCTCGATGCCCGCGTCCAGGTCGGTGACCAACGCGAGCTGGGTGTAGCAGAGCGCCAACTCACGGGCCAGCGCTGCCTCCGGTTGCGCGGTCATGCCGATGATCGAGGCACCGGAGGCCGCGTACCACTGCGACTCCGCCCGGCTGGAGAACCGCGGACCGTCGATCACCACCAGCGTGCCGTCGTCGAACGGCGCCCAGCCCGCCGCCCGCGCGCAGTGCGCCGCCACTGCCCGCCCGTCCGGGCAGTACGGATCGGCGAAGCCCACATGCACCACGCCGGCCGGCGGCCCGTCATAGAACGTGCCGGCCCGTCCCGAGGTGCGGTCCACCAGCTGATCGGGGATCACCAGCGCGCCGATCGGCCGGTCGTGGCGCAGTGACCCGACCGCGCACGGCGCCAGCACCTGCTCGACGCCGAGCATGCGCAGCGCCCACAGGTTGGCCCGGTACGGAATGCGATGCGGCGGCCAGCGGTGGTCCGCCCCGTGTCGGGGCAGGAACGCCACCCGGCGCCCGGCCACCTCGCCGACCACGATGGGATCCGACGGCGGTCCGTACGGGGTCTCCACCTCGACGCGCTCGGCGTCGGTGAGGAACTCGTAGAGGCCGGAACCGCCGATGACACCGATCTGCGCCGTCTGCTCCACGGCGAGGAACCTTAGCGCTCAACTGGCGAACCAGAAGCCGAGGATCAACCCGATCACCACCACGATCCAGAGCTGGAAGAACAATCGGGCCCGAACCGGCGCCCAGCGCAGCTCCATGAAGTCGAGCATTACGTAACGCACCTTGACTGCCGCAAGCAGGAAGATCCCGACCATGGCGACCGACGGGCGCAACGCATCGCGGGACAGCACCCAGGTGGAGACGCAGGTAGCCGTCATCAGGCCGAGCCAGACCATGGTCGCGCGCTCGCGCATCAACCGCATTCGACTACCTCTGCAGGTACAGCAGCGGGAACAGGACGAGCCACAGCAGATCCACCAGGTGCCAGAACGAGGCCACGCACTCCAACACCACGCGGTTTCCGTCGCGATAGGCGCCGCGCCGCGACCTGCGCCAGGTGTAGCCGAGCAAGCCGGTACCCGCCAGCACGTGGGCGAGGTGGACCCCGGTGAGCAGGAAGTACCAGCCGTATAAGGCGTCGGTGGCCGGGGTGATCCCGTCGATCAGCTTCTCGGCGTACTCCACCGACTTGGAGACCACGAACATCGCCCCGGTGAGCATCCCGCCGAGCAACAGCCGGGGCGCTCGCGGGTCGTCGCGGGCCACCGCCTGCACAGCCAGCGCGACCAGCCAGGAACTGGTGAGCAACAACAGCGTGTCCAGCCCGGCCAGGTGGAAGTTCAGCGTCCGGCGCGACGCCTCGAACAGAGCCGGATCGCCGTAGCGATCGTGCTGGAAACTGGCGAACAACAAAGCAAAGATCACCGCGTCGAACCCGATGAACACCCACAGGCCGTCCACGCCAGGCAGACGGCTGCGATGTTCCGACGTCGTTGACATCGAACTCCGGTCGGCAGAATACTTTGGTATTAGACAATATTGCCCTGGTCGGCAACGGCGCCGAGGAGGCCCTCCGTGCAGGACGAGCGCTCGTACACGAGTCAGAAGATCGGCCTGTGGTGCAACTTCGTGTTCGTGGGGTTGACCGCGGTGGGGTGGCTGGGCATCGCCCACTTCATTCTTCCCGCGCATGCGAATCTGACTGCTGACCAGACCAAGCAGTGGTACACCCGGGACCACCATTGGGGCGTGATCGTCGGGTGCACGATGTTCTACATCGCCGCCGGCCTGCTCACCCCGGGCTCGATCGCGTTCGGCATCATGCTGTCGAAGATCGAGGGGCGCCACCCACTCTGGTCGTTCACCACGGCGGTGTGCGGGGTCTTCATCTCGCTGATCATCTTCTTCAATTGCTGCGCGTGGATCGTGGCCGCCTACCGGCCGGAGACCGGGGCCGATGTCATCCAGGCCTGGAACGACTGGGCCTGGTTCGCGTTCCTGCTCGGCTGGATCTACCTCACGATCGAAATGGTGGCGACCGGCATCGTGGAGTTGCAGGACGCCCGGTCGCAGCCGATGATTCCGCGCTGGCTGACCTGGTACACCTTCGCCGGCGCGGTGACGATCTTCTTCGCCGCCGGCCCGGCCTTCGCCAAGAGCGGACCGTTCGCCTACCACGGGCTGCTGGCGTTCTACGTCCCGGTCGTCATCTGGGGCTCCTATATCGCCCTGACCACCTGGTTCATGCTGCAGGAACTCGAGCGGGAACGCACCGCGGGCGCGGTGGGCACGCCGCTGCCCGAGCCGGTCGCGATCGGCTGAATCAGGCCGCGGGCTCCGTGGCGCTCTTCTTGGCCGCAGAGGCGGACTCGGTCGGCTTCGGCTTCGACTCCGTCGAGGATGACTTCGATTCGGCGGAGGACGACTCGCCGGACTTGGTCGAGGAGCTCGAACCGGCATCCACCGCGGAGCTCTTGGCGCGGCTGTCGGTGCGGTAGAAACCCGAGCCCTTGAACACCACGCCCACCGCGGAGAACACCTTGCGCAGCTTGCCGGAGCAGGTCGGGCACTCGGTCAGCGCGTCGTCGGTGAACTTCTGGACGGCTTCGAGCGGCCTCCCGCAGTCCGTGCATGCGTACTGGTAGGTGGGCACGCATCCTCCAATTGGCACTCGCGCCGAGCGACTGCCAATACTAACGCCCCAACCGGCCCTTTTCCTCCCACCTCAGCGAGGCGGGGACCAGCCCGCCAACCTGCCCTGCGCGGCCACGGCCCGCAGCCGGGCCTCGGTGGCGGCCCGCACCGCGGACGGGCAGACCACCAGCAGGTCGTCGCCGTGCCGGAGCACAGTGTTCGGCACCGGCACCAGGCTGGTTCCGTCGCGCACGATCAATGAGACTCCCGCGCCGCGGGGCAGACGCAGTTCGAACACCTCCACGCCATGCATCCGGGATCCCGCGGGCACGTGCACGGTGAGCACGTCGGCGTTCAACCGGTCCAGTGGCGCGGCCTCCAGGTCCAGGCCCTGCATCTGATCGCTGACGGTCACCCGCAGCCGTCCGGCCAGCCACGGCAGCGTCGCGCCCTGCACCAGGGTGTAGACCACAACCAGCACGAACACGATGTCGAATAACTCGTCGCTGCGTGGCACCTGACGCAGCACCGGGATGGTGGCCACCACGATCGGCACCGCGCCGCGCAACCCGGCCCAGGACAGGAAGGCCTGCTCACGCCAGGGCAGCCCGAACCAGGTGGTGGTCGCGGCCACCGAGACCGGCCGGGCCAACAACAGCAGCACCAGACCCACGCCGATCGCGGGCAGCAATTGGTCGCCCAGATCCGAGGGGGTGACCAGCAGCCCGAGCAGCACGAACAATCCGATCTGCGCCAGCCAGGCCAATCCCTCGGCGAACCCGCGGGTGGCCGGGCCGTGCGGCAGACCCATGTTGCCCAGCACCAGCGCGGCCAGGTACACCGCGAGGAATCCGCTGCAGTGCGCAAGCGACGCGCTGGAATAAGCCAGCGTGGCCATGGCCAACACCGCGATCGGGTACAGGCCAGACGCCGGGAACGCCACCCGGCGGATCGCCTGCGCGCCCACCCAGCCGATGGCCAGGCCGATCGCCGCGCCGCCGGCCAGCTCGCCGACCAGTTCCGCGCCGATGCGCGCGATGTTGCCGCCGTCCAACCGCCGTGGGTCGCACAGCGCGACCACCAGGATCACCACCGGGGCGTCGTTGAACCCTGATTCGGCCTCCAGGATGCCGACCAGTCGTGGTCGTAACGGCAATCGGCGCAGCACGGAGAACACCGCCGCCGCGTCCGTGCTGGACACGATCGCGCCGAGCAGCAACGCGGTGCGCCAGGGCAGGTCCAGCAGTTGGTGCGCGGCCAGGCCGACGACCGCGACGGACACCCCGACCCCGACGGTGGCCAGCAGCGCCGCGGCGGGCAGTGCCGGGCGCACGGTGCGCCACGACGTGGTCAGCCCACCCTCGGCCAGGATCACCACCAGTGCCGCATAGCCCAGGGTGCGGGTCAGTTCGTTGTCGTCGAAGGAGATGCCGATGCCGTCCTCGCCGAGCAGCACGCCCAGCCCGAGGTAGATCAGCAGGCTGGGCAGCCCGGTTCGGGTGGCCAGCCGGACCGCCGCGACCGCGACCAGCAGCACCGCCGAGCACAGCAGCAGCCAGGTATCGAGCTGATGCACCGTCAGGGAGCTCGCGGAGGTCATCGCCGACCCAACTGCACGAACCCGCCCGGGGTCAGCGCAAGGTCGAACGGGGCGTCGTGCGCCAGGTGTGGCACCGAGTCGACGATCTCATCGGCGAAGACCACCACAGCCAGCAGACCACCGGGCCGGCGCAGCGCCAGCGACCGGTCGTAGTACCCCGCGCCGCGGCCCAGCCGGTTGCCGTCCCGCCCGGCCAGCAGCCCCGGTACCAGCGCCACGTCGGCCTCGGACCAGGCATCCGGGCCCAATCGGGGGCCGTGCGGTTCGGTGATGCCGTGCGGCCCGCGGGCCAGGGCGTCCGCACCGGTCCAGGCCACCCAGTCCAGGCAGCGGTCGGTGCGCTGCACGGGCAGCAGCGTCTCGATGCCCGCGGCGTGCAGTGCGCTCAGCAGCGGCGTGGTGCCCGGCTCACTGCGCAACGATAGGTAGAGCGCCACCCGGCGCGCGGCGCGCACCCGCTCCTCGGCCATCGCCACCGCACACAACGCCTCGCCGGCCGTGATCCGCTCGGCGTCCGGACGGGCGGCGCGGCGGGTCAGCACATCGGCGCGCAACGCCGCCTTCGCCGCCTCCACCGAGTTCTCCGGGTCGCCCACGGCACCGATCCTCCCCGATCAGTGCGCCCCGGTGACGCAGCCCCTCGGAGAGATAACCTGCCGCAATGAGCTCCGCGATGACCAAGGCGGTGATCCCGGCCGCCGGTCTGGGTACCCGGTTCCTGCCCGCCACCAAGGCGACACCCAAGGAGATGCTCCCGGTCGTCGATAAGCCGGCTATCGAGTACGTGGTCGAGGAAGCCGTGGCCGCCGGCCTGACCGACGTGCTGATGATCACCGGCCGGAACAAGCGGCCGCTGGAGGATCACTTCGACCGCGCCTACGAGCTCGAGGAGAAGCTGGCCGCCAAGGGCGACCAGGAGGCGCTGTCCCGGGTGCGGGCCTCCAGTGATCTGGCCACCATGCACTACGTGCGTCAGGGCGACCCGCGAGGTCTGGGCCATGCCGTGCTGTGCGCGGCGCAGCACGTGGGCAACCAACCGTTCGCGGTGCTGCTCGGCGACGACATGATCGATCCCCGGGACCCGTTGCTGGCCCCGATGATGGAGGCTCAGCAGCGCCTCGGCGGCAGTGTGATCGCGCTGATGGAGGTGCCCCGGGAGTCCATCGGGCTCTACGGCTGCGCCGCCGTTGCTCCGATCGACGATCCGGGTGGGGTGGTGCGGGTCACCGATCTGGTGGAGAAGCCGGACCCGTCGGTGGCGCCGAGCAACCTGGCGATCATCGGCCGCTACGTGCTGGAACCCGCAATTTTCGCGGTGCTGCGGCGCACCCCGCCCGGTCGCGGCGGGGAGATCCAACTGACCGACGCGCTGCGCTCGTTGGCCATCGGCGATGGAGGTGGTCCGGTGCACGCGGTGGTGTTCCGCGGCCGTCGCTACGACACCGGCGACCGCGGCGACTACCTGCGCACGATCGTGCGGCTGGCCTGCGAACGTCAGGACCTCGGACCGGAGTTCCGGTCCTGGCTCACCGAGTTCGTCAAGAACGAGATGAACGCCTCATGAGGTCCGTGGACGAGCAACTCGAGCGGATCCTGGCCGACCTGGAGCCGGCGGAGCCGCTGGGCCTGTCGTTGCTCGAGGCGCAGGGCTGCCGGCTCGCCGAGGATGTGGTGTCCGCCCTGGACCTGCCGCCCTGGGACAACTCCGGGATGGACGGCTACGCGGTGCGCCTGGCCGACGTGCTCGGTGCGTCGGAGGAGTTCCCCGCCGAACTCGACGTCATCGACGACATCGCGGCCGGATCGATGCCGCAACGTCCGATCGGCGCGGGAACCTGCGCGCGGATCATGACCGGCGCCCCGGTACCCGAGGGCACCGAGGCGATCATCCCGGTCGAGTCGACCGACGGCGGTGTGCGGCGGGTGTCCGTGCGTCTGCAACCCGGCGACGGGCAGTACATCCGCCGGCGCGGCAGCGACGTGCGGGCCGGCGACCTGGTGCTGCAATCGGGTACGGAGCTCGGTCCGACCCAGATCGGGTTGCTCGCCGCGATCGGTCGGGCCGGGGTGTCGGTTCGCCCGCGCCCGCGCGCGGTGATCCTGTCCACCGGCAGTGAACTGGTGGAGCCCGGCCAACCGCTGCGGCCGGGCTCGATCCACGAGTCGAACAGCTTCCTGCTGGCGGCTGCGGCGCGTAATGCGGGCGCGGTGCCCTACCGGGTCGGGTTGGTGCACGACGACGAGGCCACCGTGCTGGCCACCATCGAGGAGCAGTTGGTCCGCGCCGACCTGGTGATCACCTCCGGTGGGGTCAGCGCCGGCGCCTACGACGTGGTGAAGGGCGTGCTGTCCAAGCTGGGCACGGTGGAGTTCACCGGGGTGGCGATGAATCCCGGCAAGCCGCAGGGCTACGGGCGGGTGAGCGGGGTGCCGATCTTCACGCTGCCCGGCAACCCGGTCAGCTCGTACGTGTCGTTCGAGGTGTTCGTGCGCCCGGCCATCCGGCGGCTGCGCGGCATCACCCCGGAGCGTCAACCGTTGCAGCGCGCGGTGCTCACCGAATCGATGACCTCCCCGGCGGGCAAGCGCCAGTTCGCCCGCGGTTGGGTGGATCCGGCGCAGGACGACGCACTGCCCCGGGTTCGGCCGGCCGGCGGCGCCGGCTCGCACCTGCTCGGCGGGTTGGCCGGCGCGAACTGCTTCATCGTGTTTGACGAGGACGTAACCGCGACCGTGGCCGGGGCCACCGTGGCGATCATGCCGCTGGACGGCGGGCTGACGTGAGCCACGACGACGCGGGGGCCACCGGCGGGTCCTTCACGCACCTGGATTCCTCCGGCGCGGCCCGCATGGTGGACGTCTCGGGCAAGGATGTGACGATCCGTCAGGCCTCGGCAACCGGCCGGGTATTGGTCTCGCCGCGGGTCATCGAACTGCTCCGCGGGGAGGGTGTGCCCAAGGGCGACGCGCTCGCGGTGGCCCGGATCGCGGGCATCCAGGGGGTCAAGCGCACCCCGGACCTCATCCCGTTGTGCCACCCGTTGGCCATCCACGGTGTCGAGGTGGACCTCGCGGTGACCGATAACTCGGTGGAGATCACCGCCCGGGTACGGACCGCGGATCGCACCGGGGTGGAGATGGAGGCGCTGACCGCGGTCGCCGTCGCCGGGCTCACCGTGGTGGACATGGTGAAGTCGGTGGACAAGGGCGCGGTGATCACTGACATCCGTATTGAGGAGAAGTCCGGTGGCAAGTCGGGCACTTATCGGCGGGTCGACGCGTGACTGACGGTCCACGTGCGCTGGTGGTCACCGTGTCCAACCGGGCCGCGGCGGGCGTCTACGCGGACCGCGGCGGACCGATCCTGTTCGACGGGCTGGCCGAATTGGGTTTCGTGGTGGACGGCCCTCAGGTGATTCCGGACGGCGAGCCGGTGGTCGAGGCGCTGACCGCGGCGGTGGCGGCCGGCTACGACGTGGTGCTGACCACCGGTGGCACCGGGCTGACCCCCAACGACCTGACCCCGGAGATGACCGCGCGGGTGATCGAGCGTCCGGTTCCCGGCATCGCCGAGGCGATCCGGCTGAACTCGTTCACCCGGGTGCCTGCCTCGGTGCTCTCCCGCGGGTTGGCCGGGTTGGCCGGGCGCACGCTGATCGTGAACCTGCCGGGTTCGCCGGGCGGCTGCCAGGACGGACTGGCCGTGCTGAACCCGGTGTTGCGGCACGCCGTCGACCAGATCAACGGAGGCGACCACTGAATCGCGGATGGCCTGCCCGGCTTTCCGACGGGCCGGTGGTGCTGCGGCCGTTGCGCGTGCGTGACGGCGACACTTGGCGTGCGCTACGCCGGGCGAACCAGGCCTGGCTGCAGCCGTGGGAGGCAACCCGGCCGGGGGAGCCGGGCGCGGAGATGGGCTTCGCGCCGATGGTGCGCCGGCTGCGTGCCGAGGCCCGGGCCGGCCGCACGCTGCCGTTCGCGTTGGAGTACGACGGGAGCTTCGTCGGACAGTTGACGATCGCCGGGGTGACCTGGGGGTCGCTGTGCGCGGCGCACATCGGCTACTGGGTGGACCAGGGACACGCAGGCCGCGGCGTCATGCCGACCGCGGTGGCCCTGGCCACGGATCACTGTTTGCTGACCATGGGCCTGCACCGGGTGGAGATCAACATCCGCCCGGAGAACCGCAACAGCCGGCGCGTGGTGGAGAAGCTCGGGTTCCGCGAAGAAGGCATGCGCCCGCGTTTCCTGCACATCGACGGTGATTGGCGCGATCACCTGGTCTACGTGCTCACCTCCGAGGAAGCCCCCCGCGGCGTGGGCGAACGCTGGCGTGCGACCCGCTCCTACAAGGGCTGAGGTCGCAGGGGAAGGCCCGACACGCCCCCGCAATCCGCGAAGCGGATCTTCACCCGGCCTAGCGTGGGGACATGAGTGGGAGTGGGTTGGTCTACGCCGCCGTGTTGGCCGCGTGGGGTGCGTATTTCGTGTCGCGGTCGATGCGTTCGGGTGCCCGTGAGGTGGCCATCGCCCCGGAGGGCACAGTGCTGCGCCGGCGCGGCGCGGTCGACCTGGCCCGCGGTGCCTACTCGGTGCTGCGCCCGCCGGCCGAGCAGCCCGCGCTGCCCCAGGTGAAGCCCCGTCAGATCGCCGTCTCGGCCGACCCGGCGCCCGCTCCGTACCGGATCAGTCGCGCCACCGCCCGACGTCGTCGTCGCACGCTGTTCCTGCTCGTGTCCGCGCTGGTGGGACTCGAGGTGGCGAGCCTGGCCGGTGCATTGCCGGGCTGGACGCCCGGCCTGCCCGGACTGCTGTTGCTCACCTTCCTGGTCGAGCTGCGGGTACAGGCCCGCCGCGCTGCCGCCCCGATGCTCGAGGTGCCGTTCGAGGCGGAGTCCTCGGCGGGGCGTCGCGGGCGGGCGAAGAAGACGGGGCCGGAGTTCTGGGACCCCTGGCCCTCCTTCGATCCGGCGGAGCTTCCCAAGGGTGCGCTGGCCGACCTGGCCAAGGGCTGGGCGCCGCGACCGGTCCCGCTGCCCACCTATGTCACCGCGGCCAAGGCCGAGCCGGTGCCGGGCACCCGACGCATCGACATCGCCGCCGGCCGTCCCTGGATGGCGCCCACCGAAACCGACGTGGATGCCGACGCCGACACTCGCCCGATGCCGTTCAAGCCCGGCGACGTGGTCGCCGAGACCCCGATCGCCGACCAGGTCGAGGCGGACTTCGAACTCAAAATCGCCGTCAACGAATAAGGGAGGGCCGGCGAGCGCAGCGAGCTCGGCCCGCGCGAAGCGACGCGGAGCGTCGCAATGAAATGGCCCGGCGAAGTGGTCCGCGCTTTCCGCGGACACACCTCACCGGTCGTCGGGTGGAGCTGAGGGGATTTGAACCCCTGGCCCCCTCGATGCGAACGAGGTGCGCTACCAGGCTGCGCCACAGCCCCCGACTTGCTCAGTGCGGGTGCGAGGTTATCACCGGAGAGTCGTGGGGCTAGACAGCCCGGACGTTCTCCGCCTGCGGGCCTTTGCGCCCTGAACAATCTCGAACTCGACGCGCTGGTTGACGCGAGACACATTCGCGGGCACCCGAAACCGGCCGTCTCACCCGGACGGTCCAGTACGACCCCGTACGAACCGGACGGCCCCTACCGTGAAGCGCCATGATCAACGTCCATTTCCGGTGGCGCACCGCCCGCCGTCCGCAGGTCGAACCCGACCGCTCCCGGGCGCTGCCCGGAGAGCCCGGCCCCAGCCTGGTCGACGCGGGCCGCTGGCGCGCCGCGCTGCCCGAGGATGCCTGGCCCCGGCAGTTCCCGACCGATGGGCAGGTGTGGCGGCGCGACGTGTTCGCGGTCGCCTACCGCTGGCGCGACGGGCAGGCCACGGCCCGCGAGTTGCTCGTCGCGACGTTGATCTGGACCCACGCGGACACCCCGCAGGGCCGGCGCCGCGCGCTGCGCACCTTGGCGGATGACCCCACGGGTGAGCGCACCGAGGCGGCCCTGGACGTGCTGCGCAACGAGCGGCTGACCATCGCCGATCTGCGCACCGCCTACCTGGCCTTTCGCACCACCTGTCGGCTGCGCGAGTTCGACGGGGACATGGCCACCCGGCTGCTGTATTTCGCGGGTTACCGCCGCGGTGGCCCCGGTGTGCAGCCGCTGATCCTCAACGACGAGATTGCCGCTCAGCTACCGGAGTCCTCCGGGGTATCCAACCCGGACAATCGGGGGTCGAGCCTGGAGTGGCTGCGCTACGTCAGCTGGGCCGCGGCGCAGGCCGGCGAGCACGTGGAGCCGGAACTGGTGGAGATGGACCTGGTCGGTGGCGGCTTGCGCTTCGGGCGCACGCTGCAGGAGGTGCGGATCCCGCGACAGCGGGATCGGGCGGCCAGCATCTCCGGTCGTTAATAAGCACTGCCGGTCGTTGATAAGCACTCTCGGTCGTGCTGATCGGCCTCAGGCCGCATAGGGCTCGCGGGTGCTGTGGGGCGGCTTCTCCGTATGCCGCAACCGGGCCGGGACCAGCCGGTTCCAGCGGACGGGCGGCACCCGGCCCATCGCGAGCGCCACCAGCGCGAGCAGCAGGCAGGCGATGATGCCGTCGATCCAGTAATGGTTGGCGGTGCCGACCACGGCGATCACGGTGATCGTCGGGTGCAGCAGCCACAGCCAGCGCCACTTGGACCTGCAGGACGCGATCAGTCCGGCCGCGACCAACATGGCCCAACCGACGTGCAGGCTCGGCATCGCCGCGTATTGGTTGATCAGCGTCGCGTGATTCGGGTCGCCGGCGTAGATATTCAACGGTCCGTACAGCCGGGCGGTGTCCACGAAGCCCAGATCGGTGTACATCCGCGGCGGGGCCAGCGGGAACATCAGGTGCATGACCAGCCCGATGGTGGTCATCGAGATCATCGCGCGGCGCACCGCCGGGTAGATCAGCGGACGCCGCAGGAACATCCAGACCAGGAACGCGATCGTCGCGGGGAAGTGCACCGCCGCGTAGTACACATTCGCGAATTGGGTGATCCAGTGCGCGGTGAGCACCGCATGTTGGGCGGACAGCTCGCTGGGTAGGCCGATCACGTGTTCCCAGTGCAGCACCTTGCGCCCGTTGGACAGGGCAGTGGTGGCGTCGTGGTTGTCCAGCACGCGACCGAACTTGTAGATACCGAACAGCAGCGTCATCGCGATCAGCTCGCGCCGGAACGTGCGCCATTGAATCGGCTCGGGACGGGCCGCAGCGCGAGAGGGCTGAGCAGTGTCGACCACGGCGTCCTTGCCTCCCGTCGCTACTCGGGTGCGGTCGCGAAACTACCTGGCCTTGACCGACTGGGACGGTCCAGGGCAAAACGGATGACGAATCGCCCGAGAATAGCCGAATTCACGGCGTCCGCCAGATGGCTTGCGGGCCCGCAGAGCCACGGTTGACCGCGTGACGCGGGGTGATCGGCCATGATGTGACCGGCACCACACAAAAATTCTCGGGTTCTGTTCAGCTTACCCCTTCAGGGGGCCGGCGAGGCCTCGATCGCCGCCGGTCCCGGGCGGTATCCACCCCCCGGAACGAGCGTCCAGACGGGATCGTCGGGGCTGACCGCGGCGGCCGCCGCGGTCCGGTGCGGCCGCCCCCAGGCCGTCACGGGGAGTGACGAAACGACCCGGATCAGTTCGGGTCGGTCAGCCCGGGACAACCCCGCCACCGCGTCGGCGAGCGCCTCGGCGGACACCGACCCGCCGGGGTGCAGGACCAACGCCGCGGCCAACCGGTCCGGGCCACCGGTCGGGTCCGGATCGGCGTGCGCGACCACCAGATCGACGTCGGGTAGCGCCCCGAGGGCGTCCTCCGCGGCGGCCGGCGCGGCGGCGCCGTTGCGGGTCGTCACCAGGTCGGAGAGCCGGGCCACCAGCCAGTGGTCGCCGTCGGAGTCGCGGCGGAACAGGTGCTCGGTGGACGACCAGCGGTCGGCCGGGGCGAACAGGCCACGCAGCAGGCGGTCGGCGCCCGCGTTCGGCCCGGCCGCGGCCACCAACAGCCCGATCTGGTCGTCGGCGCATTGCTCGGCGAAGCCGTCCGGGCCGGTGATCGGGCGGGCCTTGGCCACGTCCCAGCGGATCAGGCGCACCTCGGCGCTGCCCGGCAGCGGGCGGCCCTTGGCGCCGATCTTCACCCCACTGGTGTTGGCCAGCACCACGTCCTGCTCGCCGGTCGCGAAGAACTCCAGCACGCCGACCGTGGGAAAGCGATCCCGCACCCGCCGCCATAACCAGCCGGGCATGCCGGAGCCGACGAACAGGCGCACCGGGTGGTGGCGTTCGGTCGGACCGGGCTCTGTCTCGATCAGCGGGCGCAGTGAGGTCCAGGTGTAGGGGACGACGGTGACCCCGTAGCGCCGTACCTCGGCCCAGAAGGTCTCCGGGTCGCTGGCCGTGGCCATCGCCAGACGCGCGCCGCCGGCCAGCGCACCGCCG
>DASQPJ010000043.1:0-23132 GCA_035644015.1 Sporichthyaceae bacterium | reverse complement strand
GCGGCTGGCGGCTCGAGGAGCACAACGCCGGCAGCCCGCCCGAGGAGGAAACCGGAGACGACGCCCGCTGAGCAGGTAGACTCGGCGACGCTTCCGGGGCTGTGGCGCAGTTGGTAGCGCACTTGCATGGCATGCAAGGGGTCAGGGGTTCGAATCCCCTCAGCTCCACCCGAACACCAAGAACGCCTCCAACCGTCAGGGTCGGGGGCGTTTTTTCTGTCGCCCCGACGCAACCCACGGGCAGGGTTGAAAAAGCTGAGGCGACAAATCGGGCGCGGGGTGTCACTCCTGTTTCAACCCTGCCCAGGGGTTGCTGGGGCACCGTGGAGGTGTGAGCAGCACCCACTGCCGGTCAGCTGGTGACCCTGGGAAGGTCGGCGCAGGCCAGTTTCGGCGGATTGACCTCTTCCGCCTTGGCCCCCGCGGCCCGCTTGAGATGGATCACGACGGACTTGGCGCGCGGTCCCGCGGGAGCCGCGCTGGTGGTCGTCGCGGTGCCCCTACCTGCTGCGGTGACCGTGATCGGCGACAGCCAAATCGCGTTCGGCGGCACCTTGGGCCCTGTCGGGTCGAACAGGAATCGGCCGCCGCCCTCCCCGATGAAGCAGGGTTGGTCGTGCACGTCGGCGATGTAGACGTTCTTGGGGTCCAGCCCGGTGGCGTTGATGCTGGTCGTGGTCGCCCGGGTGGTGACGACCATGGCGGCTGTGCCGCCGATGGGTGCGGTCCCCGGCGGGGCGTCGGCGACGTTGGCGAACTTGCCGATGTAGTCGAAGTCGGCCCGCGTCGGGATGGCTGTCGCGGCCGCGTTGCCCGCGCCGCCACTCGTGACCGCGACCAGCGCCAAGGCCGCTGCCGCGGTGCCCGCCCACCGTGCCCGCCCACCGGTCCATCGCCTGCCGGTCACCGGCTTCGTCCGCATCGGTTCCTCCCAGTGCCGGGTCTTCACGGGCAGCCGGGCCGACAAGCCGCGGGGTGCTTCTTGCTGCCGTCCTCCCAGACCTTCCAGTCCTTGTTGGTGACCTTCTGGCCGTACACGTCGGTGGCCCCGTCGACGTCCCAGTCCAGCGTGTCGGTGGAACAACGCGGGTCGGACGTGTCCGTCGAGCCCAAACACAGCACCTTCCTCGGATGCAGGCCGCGATCCAACACCGTCCGCACCTTGCGGTCGCCGTCGAGCAATTGGAACGCGACGGCGATGTGAGTGTGCGGGACGACCCAGTAGTAGTGCGGGGCCTGGAACTGCTCGTATTGCAGCTTGGCCGGGTCGATCGGGTTGCTGAAGGTCGTGTCGACCGTGGCGGGGTCGTACACCTTCACCGACACGACGCGCAGGGCCGGATTGGCGGCCGGCGGCGGGCCGGCGGCCGCGGCGACCGTCGGCATTGCGGCGGGGAGGACCAAGGCCACGGTGAGCGCCGAGCTGCCGATGATGGAGGCGTTCACTGGCCCTTACCTCCGGACGCCGTGAGCACTGTGACCGTGTTCCCGTCCTGGTTGACGACGTAGACCTTGTTGGTGGTCGGGTTGACGGCCACCGCGTACGGCGTGATCCCGGCGATCACGAAGGTGAGGGCGTTCGTCGCCCCGTCCAGCTCGGCAATCAGGCCCGTGATCTGCCGATCGTCGCCGACCTGGGCACCCCGGTAGAGGACGAAAAGCGGGAAGTAGATCTTGTTGGTGACCGGGTTGACCACCACGTCGTGCGGCTTCCCCGGGAGGTCGCCGATGGTGACGGCCTTGTTCGTCGCCCCGTCGATCACCGTCACGCTCTTGCTGGTCAGGTTCGCGACGTAGATCTTGTTGGTGATCGCGTTGACCGCAACCGTGTACGGGTCCTGAACGTCCACCAACGGGACGGGGCTCATGGCGTTCGTGGTCCCGTCCATCACCGTCACGTCGTTGCTGGTGAGGTTGGCGGTGTAGACCTTGTTTCGTGTCGTGTCGACCGCCATACCGGTCGGGGTGAGCCCGGACGGGGCCGTCGGCGACCCTCCCTCGGTGAGCAGGATGGTGAAGTTGTTGGTCTTCCCGTCGATCACCGCGATGGTGTTGTTCTGGGAGCCGGTGACGTAGATCGTGTCGGTGACCGGGTTGACCCGCACATCCTGCGGGCCGAGCACCAAGTTGGGCTGCTCGGCCCCGTCCTTTTGCAACTCCACGTTGGTGGGCTTGTTCGTCTTCCCGTCGATCACCGTGACGTCGTTGCTACCCGCGTTCGCGACGTAGATCTTGTTGGTCTGCTCGTTGATCGCCAGCGCGCCCGGCTCGGAATCAACGGGCACCGTGGTGGTCTTGTTCGTCGCCCCGTCGATCACCGTCACGCTGCCGGTCCCGTCGGCGTTCACGGCGTCCGGGGCGGCCTTGCCCTTCTGATTGAGGACGTAGATCTTGTTGGTGGACTGATTGACCGCGACCGCCACGGGCTCGTGCCCGACGGCCACCGTGGTGGTCTTGTTCGTGTTCCCGTCGATCACCGTCACGTTCTTGCTCTTGTTGTTGGCGACGTAGATCTTGTTGGTCTTCGGGTTGACCGCCACCGCGCTCGGGTACTTCCCGACGTTGACGGAGACCGTCCCCTTGACGGCGAACGCCGGCACGAAGGCGGCTGGGGCTGCGGTGGGCGTGCGGGCGCCGGCGAAGTCCACTGGGAACGTCTCGGCGGCCGAGTCGGCCTTCGGCCCTGCTGAGCCCGACCCACAACCCAGGCAGGTGGCGAGGACCAGTACGCAAGTCGCTGCCTGCATCGGCCGCATAGATGCTCCTGGATCCCGCGCTAATTAGATGACCGACGAGTTGTATCCAATGTCCGCCCGCTGCGCCACTCCCCGTGTGGAGTGGCTACCCGTGGCCGGCGTTCAGTGGGTCGAGGAATCCGCTGAGCGCGTCGCGGCCCCACTTGCCCTCGAGCGCGACGAGCTGGGGAGTGAACTCGTGCGCGACCTGATCGAGGATCGGGTTCGCGAGGCGGGCGTCCTTGCAGTCCTTCGGCGGCCCATTGGTGCCGAGGATCTTCACCATCTTGTCATCGAGGTCGGGGGCGCTCGGCGACGCGTCCTTGAGGAACTTCACGACCCCCTTGTAGATCTTCACGTACTCGTCACGGCACGAGGCGCTCTTCGACTCCTTGCCGCAGCCCACCAGCAACGCGAGGGTGACGGCGGCGAGGCCGACGATCGTCGAGGGGCGGTTCATGGCGCGGCTCCCGGGCGGGGCGCGACACCGTGGCCGCGCACGGTCGGGACAACCTAGCCGACCGACCCACCGCGCCATTGTGGGCCGCCTGACGCAACCCACGGGCAGGGTTGAAAGAGCTGAGGCGACAAATCGGGCGCCGGGTGTCCCACCCGTTTCAACTATGCCCAGGGGTTGCTCCGTGTCGGCCGGAGAGCAGCGGCGGGGCATCGGTCAGGGCCTGAACGCGGGGCGTCCAAGCCCTGACCGGACCACGATCAAACGGTGGATCGCACTCAGTGCACGGGCGGCTTGGCCGCCGGGGTGGTGGTGGCCGGGGCGGCCGCCTGTGGAGTTGCATGTGCCTGGGCGTCGATCGGTCCGGGCCGCCCGTCGTGCGGCGTGGTGCGGACCGGGTGCGGGACGACCGGAGTCTGTTCGGTTCGGTCCGGGCAGGCGCCGCGCGCGATGAGTTGGTAGCTCGTGTCGTAGTAACTGGCGACCCATTGGTAAATGCCGGTGTTCACCGCCCGGTAAGCGCCGGAGGTGTAGGTACCTGCCGCGGTTACCGCCTTGGTGTCGGTGAACACATGATTCGCCGAGGTGCACAGCGGGGCGTACGCCGTCAGGAGGTACAGGTCGAAGACGATCGCGCCGGGAACGAATTCCACAGGGAGCACGGTCGAGCTGTCTGACAGCTCGGCGCCGAGGTAGACCGGGCCGGCAGCGTTGGCCGCGGTGGCCCCGGTGGTCACTGCGAAGGCCGCCACAGCGGCCATCGGGAGCGCGATGCGCCGGAGCACGGTCGCTTTCTTGATCATCGTAGGCATTGGAGATGTCCCTTGTCCTTGCGGAGGGGTGAACTGCTCGACGGTGGCACCGCGGCTACGTCCATTCCGGCGGACAACAAGCAGGCTGGAAAGGCCGACGAAGAATTGGAAGCAATAATTGGGCACAGTCTTTGCGAACCGAAATCCGACAATTCCGGGTTCATTCAGCATCCATTTCTGCGAGAGTATTTCCACACGCAGCTATTCGTGCGAATCGAATGATCGACGCCATCACGCTTCACTGTTCGAACGCGGAAATCCTCACCACAAAATCTGTGCCGCCTGTCTCGACGGCCGTGTCGAGGCACTGCGGGCGATCATCGCCACACCGTCCGCGCAGTTGTCCACAGACCGCGGCTGATCCCTGCGCGCCCACCCTCGAGCGGCCTAACGTCGCGGCTGCGCTCGGGCGTCCGGCCCGGCGGGAGGGGGCGACAGATGCGGCGCGGGGGTTTGATCGGTGTGGTGGTGGCGGTGGTGTTGACGGTCGCGCCGATGCCCACGGCGCGGGCCGAGGACGGGCTGGACTACCCGCGCTTCGTGGCCTTCGAGCAGTCGGTGGCCGACGACGTCGACAGTTTCTGGACGAGTTGGTCGCAGGCACACGCCTCGGCGTACCACTCGGCTCACCTGGTGCTGGTGCCCGCCGCGGAAACGCACAACAGCGGGTGCGGGGTAGCTGCCGCCGACCCACGGGACGGTGCCGAGGACGCGTCCCCGGCCTTCTACTGCCCGCGCGATGACACCGTGTACCTGTCCGCGGGGTGGCTGTACCGGGCCATCTACCAGCGCTTCGGGGATCTGGCCGCCGCGGTCGCGGTGGCGCATGAGTGGGCCCATCACGTGCAGACGCTGGACAAGCTGCACCCACCGAGCGTGATGTTCGCCGAGCTGCAGGCCGACTGTTGGGCCGGCGTCTGGGTGCACGACGCCGACGTCCGTGACCTTCTCGATCCCGGTGATCTGCCGGGCGCCGGGCAGGCGTTGTACGCGCTCGGCGATTACGCCTACCGCTCTGCGGACCACCACGGCACCCCGCGGCAACGGCTGCGGGAACTCACCGTCGGGTATCGGGTGGGCGACCCGGCCCAGTGCGACATCCCCACCCCGCGCCGCCGCATCAGTCCGAAGCCGTCTCCGCGAACACGGGGGTGACGTCGAGGAACACGCGGTAGTCCTGGATCAGGTCGTCCTCGACGCGATAGATCGTCACCACCGGCACGCACACCCGACCGCCGTCCTTGCGCGTGTATGTCACGGCGGTCTCCGCGATCGTCGTGTCCCCGACCTGCCACTGGTTGACGACGTCGTGCTGGATACCGTCGATGAGTTCGCAGAATCCGGCCCAGAGCTCCAGGCAGGCGGCCCGGCCCTGCAGCTGCGGGGCGTTGCCGAAGCGCAACGTCGCGTCCGTGGCGAGATGGCGGGCGAAGGCCTGGGGCACCATCGAGTCGATGTCGGCGAAAAGCTCTGCCGGCGAGCTCATGTCAGCCTCCCGAAGTCGCCCGTGGCCACTACTTGCTGGAGGTGGCCGGCGAGGATGCCGGGCACCTCGAACCCGGGAACTCCAACTTACGGGACGGCGCACTGGGGACGTCCGTGTGAGCACCCGGCCACCCACCGCCGCGTCCTCGCCGCCCTGGCGCATCTTCGGGCTAGCGCCACTCCGAGCATCTGAGGCACCATCCAGCCACCGAATGGTCTACGACGGCTCCTCTCCCACTGCTCCGTGCCACCACGGACGACGGCCGGCCGGCCATAGCTTGCGATCGAGGACAGACGAACTGTCGAAGCACGGGTAAGGAGTCGACGATGAGCGGTACCCCCACCCCCTCGACCACCGGGCAGCCGGATCCTGGTCACATCGCGCAGATCGCTCTGGGATTCTGGCCCGCCAAGACGCTGCTGTCGGCCATCGAACTTGGCCTGTTCACCGTCCTCGGCGAGGGTCCGCTGACCGGTGCGGAGATCGCGGATCGGTTGCAGCTGCGCTCCCGCGCCGTGTACGACTTCCTGGACGGGTTGGTCGCACTGCGCCTCCTCGAGCGGGACGGTTCGGGCCCGCAGGGCCGCTATCGCAACACGGTCGACACCGCGACTTTCCTCGACGCGAATGCCCCCACCTACGCGGGCGGCTTCTTCGAGATGTGCAACGCCCGGCTGTACCCCTTCTGGGGCGGGCTGACCGAGGGGTTGCAGACCGGTCAGGCGCAGAACGAGGTCAAGCAGACCGGCACCTCGATGTTCGAAGAGCTCTACGCCGACCCGGCGCGCCTGGAGTTGTTCATGCGCGCGATGGCCGGCATCTCGGCGGGCAACTTCCAGGCGCTGGCGCAGAAGGTCGACTTCTCGCCGTACCAGACCGTCTGCGACGTGGGTGGGGCCACCGGTCAGCTCTCGATCATCCTCGCGCAACACCACGCGCACCTGCGGTGCACCAGCTTCGACCTCCCGGCAGTGGTGCCGATCGCGCAGCGCACCATCGCCGACGCGAAGCTGACCGACCGGGTCGAGGCGGTGGGCGGCGACTTCTTCGCCGACCCGCTGCCGAAGGCCGACGTGATCACCATGGGCCTGATCCTGCACGACTGGAACCTGGACCGGAAAATGCACCTGATCCGCCAGGCCTACGACGCCCTGCCCGCCGGTGGCGCGCTGATCGCGGTGGAGAACATCATCGACGACGACCGCCGGGAGAATGTCTTCGGCCTGATGATGTCGCTGAACATGCTCATCGAGTTCGGCGACGCCTTCGACTTCACCGGTGCCGACTATCGCGGTTGGTGCGAAGAGGTCGGGTTCCGCTCGGTCGAGATCGTGCCGCTGGCCGGACCCGCGTCCGCCGCTATCGCCCGCAAGTAACAAAGCTGACTGACCCTCTGTTACTGCCGAGGAGAGGAACGGTCCTTCAATGAAAGCAATCTGTGTGGCTGCAGCCGCGTCCGTCGCGGTGACCATGCTTGCCGGCTGCCAAAATGGCCAGCCGAGCGCATCCGCGGCGGTGGCCTCCGCACCGTCGGCCAGTTCGGCCACGGCAACGACCGCCGCGACGGGGCCGAGCAAACCGATGGGCGACGGCTCGGTCTGGACCTACGTGGTTTCCGATGCCGCCGGCAAGCCCGTCGAGGTCGGGGTCCGGATGACCGGGGCCGCATTGCGCGGGCTCCCCGCCGACATGCCCGAAGGACACCCGGTGCCGGTGATCCTGAAGTTCCCGAGCGGAACCGCCACCGGCGTGCTCAACCATGTGGAGTTCTACTGGAACCCGATGGGCCACGAGCCGCCCGGCGTGTGGGACACGCCGCACTTCGACTACCACTTCTTCATCGCCGACGAGGCCACCGCACGGGAGGTCAACCCGAACAACGCGAACTTCGCCACCCGGGCAAACCGGGTGCCGGACGTGAAATACATGCCCGGTGACTTCGCCCCGCCGCCGGGTACCGCCGTCAGCAACACCGTCCCGCTGATGGGCCTGCACTGGGCGGACACAACGGTGACGCGGACGCCGGGCAAGTACGACTTCACCCAGGAGATGATCCGCGGTTCCTGGAACGGCAACGTCACCTTCATCGAGCCGATGATTACCCGTGAGTGGTTGCTCTCCCACACCCCGCTGGACCACCAGCTCTCCGAACCGCAGGCTTACCAGCGCAGCGGTTTGTACCCGACCACCTATACCGTCCACTACGACGCCGCGAGTGACGAGTACTCGATCGCCCTCGGTGGTTTCACCGACCGGACGGCTTCCTGAGGCAGGTGCACGGATGAGCACCATCAATTACGCCGGCGCGAACCACATCGTGTTCGTCACCAATGACATGGACGCCACCGTGCGGTTCTACCGCGATGTGCTGGACATGCCACTGGTGGGCACGATGGGCAACAACGACAAGCTGCCGCACCGGCACTACTTCCTGTCCATCGGCCGGGGCGCGGCCATCGCCTTCTTCGAATGGAAGGACGTCGAACTGCCGCCGCGCCATGACTCGGGCGTACCCGGCTCGGGCCGCCAGTTCGACCATGTCTCGGTCACCGTCGAGTCCGACGCCGACCTCGACGCGCTGCGCAAGCGGCTGACCGACGTCGGGACTGACGTGAGCGAGATCGTCGATCACGACATCGTCCGCTCGGTCTACGTCACCGACCCGAACGGCATCTCGCTGGAGTTCTCGGTCTCCGACCGCGATCTGGTGGCCGAGCCCTACTTCACGGACCCCGACCCGGTGCTCGCCGTACGCGAGCGCCTGGCCTGAGCCGGTGGATACAGCGCCGGAAGCAGCGCCATCAGCCTCGGGAACAGGGGACTGAATCGACCCTCGCCCCACGGCAGGTGGGGCTCATTGGATGCCGCGGTGACGATCGCTCCCGCGATCAACGTGATGGCCACGTGCAGGGCCTCGGCGGAGTCGGCGCCGGGCCCGAGCTGGCCCAACCGGACAGCGTCGGCGAGCGCGCGACGCAGCTCGGCGAATTCCTCCAGCCCCGGCTCCATCGCATGCGCGGTCGGCTCGAAATTGGCCAGCGGTCGCCAGAACAACAGCTGCGCGAGCGCTTGGTTCGCCAGCGCCCACCGCCCGCTGGCCTCCAGACCCGCGATGACCGCGGGCAACCCCGGCGGCGCCGCCGCGATGGCCTTCAGCACGGCATCGGTGTTCGCCCGTTGGCCGCGCTCGAACAGCGCGTCGTACACCGCCATCTGTGAGGGGAAGTACTTGTACAACGAGGGCGGCTGCACGCCGAGCCGACGCGCGACCTCGGAGAGGCTCAGCCCGTTGACGCCCTCCTCGCGGAGAAGGGCCTCGGCGATGTCGAGGATCTCCTCGAGAGTCTCCAGCCGACGTCGGGCGCGCCGATCGATCGCCTCGGCCGGGACCGGCAGCTCAGCGGGGGTCGCCACGCATCACATGCTAGCAAATTCTTCGGTTGACAGCTTTAGCTACAACCCATAGCTTTTCTCTCGTCCCAGCGCCCCTGATGAGGGAGAGCCATGACCATTGACGTGGCTGCCATCGACGCCGACCGCGAGCGCATTCAGGCCACGTACCTGATGGAGCGCGGCCGCCGGCCCGAGAGCAGCGCCAACGGGGTGCACCACATCGCGCTGCTGTCCTTCGACGTCCGGCGGACCATCGAGTTCTACCAGGGCCTGCTGGAGTTCCCGCTCACCGAGATCTTCGAAAACCGGGATTACCAGGGCTCCAACCACTTCTTCTTCGACATCGGGCACGGCAATCTGCTCGCGTTCTTCGACTTCCCCGGCCTCGACCTCGGCCCCTACGCCGAGGTCCTCGGCGGCCTGCACCATCTCGCCATCTCGGTGACCCCGGAGAAGTGGGCGCACCTGCGCGCGAAGTTGGAGGCGGCCGGCGTCGAGTACGTCATCCACAGCGAGCGGTCCATGTACTTCTGCGACCCCGACGGCGCGCGCCTGGAACTGCTCGCCGATCCGCTCGGCGAGATGTACGGCTCGCCGGTGCTCTGAGGCATCCGTTCGTCCACACCGGTCTCACCCCCAGGGAGCATGAGATGTCAGACCAGTTCAACGCCTTCAGTTTCGGCTCCAAGGACACCCTGCTCGGCCTGGTCCGGCGCGAGGCGGGAAACCTGATCTCGATGGCGTCGGAGTCCGGCCAATGGGAGGCGCCCACCGCGTGCAGCAACTGGCAGGTACGCGACCAGGTCGGCCACATGATCGACGCCACCGAGGGCTACTTCCCCGGCTTCGAACTCGCCCGCGCCAACCAGGAGTCCACCGACACCCCCATCGGCCTGCGCGCCATGGCCGCCCGCCTCGACGAGCGCGCCCGTTCTCACCGCGCCCTGTCCCGGGGTGAGGCGCTGGACCGGTTGCAGTCGGACCTGAACCAGGCCATGAACATCTACGAGGGCCTGTCCGAGGCGGACTGGATGGGCATGCAGGTCTTCCACGCCTACGCCGGCCCGCTGCCCGCGGCGTTCTACCCCTGGTTCCAGTTGGTCGACTACGGCGTCCACAGCTGGGACATCCGCGAGGGTCGCGGCGAGGGGCACGGACTCGCCGGCGACGTCGCCGACATGCTGGCCCCGCTCGCGCTGATCGTCTGGCAGATCACCGCGATGACCGACAACGTCGCCGAGCCGTTCTCCATCGGCATCAACAACTCCTCCGGCGCCAACGCCGGCACGTTCCGGATGAACGTGTCCAAGGAAGGCCTCACCTACGAGCCCGGCCCCGTCGACGACCTGCCTGCGGTCATCGACTTCGACCCGGCCAGCCTGGTCCTCACCTCCTACGGGCGCATGCGCGGCGGCACCACCCGCGGCGACGCCGAGGTGGCCGATCGGTTCCGATCGCTGTTCTTCGAAATCTGACGTAGCGCGTGAGCGAGACCAAGCACGGACCGTTCCCCTTGGACGGCATCACCCGCGATGCCGCCGGTGTGGCCCGCTACGACCACCTGCCTGCCTCGCTGGTGGACGCGATCCGGGGGTCGGTAGAGGCGTTCGGCGACCACGAGGCGATCATCGAGATCGGCGGGCCACGGCTGCGCTACGACGAGTTGTGGGCCCGGGCCGCGGAGGTGGCCGGCGGGCTGCGGGCCGGCGGTTTCCGGACCGGGGACCGCACCGCGATTCTGCTGCCGGCGGGTGTCGAGTGGGTGCTCGCCTTCCTCGGCACGTTGTTGGCCGGCGGGGTCGTGGTGCCGGTCAACACCCGGTTCGCCGAGCCCGAAATCGCCTACGTGCTGGGCGATTCCGGGGCGGCGCACGTGTTCCGACCGGGCGAGCCGCTGCCCGCCGGGCCGGCCTACGTGGCCGACGGTCTGACCCTCGTCGACCCCGCCGCGATCTTCTACACCAGCGGCACCACCGGGGCTCCCAAGGGCGCGGTCACCACCCACGAGAACTTCCTGTCCAACATCGAGACGGCACTGCGCGTGGTGCCGATCGACCGGGCGAGCGCGGCCCAACAACGCAACCTGGTATCGGTGCCGCTGTTTCACGTGACCGGGTGCAACACGCAGTTGTTGGTGCAGTTGGCGGTGGGCGGCACCACGGTGATCCTGCCGACCTTCGACGTCGGGCAGTTCCTGCGCACCATCGCCACCGAACGCATCGACATCCTGGTGACCGTCCCGGCGATCTACGCGCTGGCGATCTGCCACCCCGACTTCGCGACCACCGACACCAGCACGGTGAGCCGGGTCGCCTACGGCGGTGCGCCGATCGCGCCGGCCCTGGTCGAGCGCATCAAGAAGGCCTTCCCGGCTGCCCGGGTCGGCAACGGGTTCGGGCTGACCGAGACCGCGTCGATCGCGACCTACCTGCCCGACGAGTGGTCGACCGAGCACGCCGACTCGGTGGGCTTCGCGGCACCGGTGATCGATCTACGCCTGGCGGACCCCGACCCCGAGTCCGGCGTGGGCGAACTGTTGGTGCGCGGACCGAACGTGGTCTCCGGCTACTGGAACAAGCCCGAGGCCACCGCGACAGCCTTCATCGACCGCTGGCTCCACACCGGCGATCTGGCGCGCATCGACGCCGAAGGACTCGTGTACATCGTCGACCGCGCCAAGGACATGATCAATCGCGGCGGGGAGAACGTGTACAGCGTCGAGGTGGAGAACGCGTTGGCCGCCGTGCCCGGCATCGCCGAAGCGGCCGTGGTCGGGGTGCCCGACGCCGTGATGGGCGAGAAGGTCGGCGTGGTTGTGGTGCCCAGCGCACCCGGCGCCTTCGACGCCGAGGTGATGTTCGCCCACCTCGACGGCCGCCTCGCCGACTTCAAAATCCCGCAGTACGTGGCCATCAGCGAGACGCCCCTGCCGCGCAACCCCGGCGGCAAGGTGCTCAAGCGCCAACTGCGCGAGAGCACCGCATGGGGCCTACCGGTCCGCGGAAAATAGACACGGCAGACTGACGCGCCGTCAGGTGGCTGCTTGCACCGCCAGCACGCCGAGGATCACCACGCCCAGCGCGACCCGGTACCCGATGAACACGGTGATCGGGTGTCGGGCGACCAGCTTCAGCAACCAGGAGATCGACACGTAGGCGATCACGAAGCTGACACCGGTGGCAAGCAGCGTCGGGCCCCAACCCACCGCCTGCTTGACGTCGGAGGCCTTGGTGACGGCCTCCAGGGCGCCGGCCGCGGTCAGCGCGGGGATGGCGAGCAAGAACGAGATTCTGGTCGCGGTGACCCGGTCCAGGCCACGGATCAGGCCCGCGCTGATCGTCGCGCCGGATCGGGACACACCCGGCACCAGCGCGAAGCACTGCGAGACGCCGATCACCATCGTGTCGGTCCAGGTGAGATCGCGTTCATGCCGAGCCTTGGTGGCGACCCGTTCGGCGTAGAACATCACCGCGCTCCACACGATCAGGGCGACCGCGATGACGCCCAACCTGCGGAACGGGCCCTCGATGGCGTGTTTGGCGGCCAGGCCGACGATGGCGATCGGCACCGAGCCGCCGATCACCATCAGCGCCTCGCGGAAGTCCGGCGAGGTACGGGTACGCGGGCTCAGCAGTCCATTGATGAAGCCGACGACCAGTCGCAGGATGTCGTCGCGGAAGTAGATGATCGCTGCCGCGATCGCGCCGAGTTGGACGATCGCGGTGAAGGCGGTGACGCCGTCGTCGCGAATCGGCAGGTCCATCATCTTCTCGACGATGGTGAGGTGGCCGGTGCTCGACACCGGCAGGAACTCGGTCACCCCTTCGACGATGCCGAGCACGATCGCCTGAAGGCCGTCCATCGTTCCCCCGGGTCTCCGATGATCGACTTACCCCGCGCATCGTACGGTTCGGGGCTCCTCCGGCACGCCGAACTACTCCGTCCTCAGTGCCGGTGATACTCCGTCTCGGTGACCTGCTCGCCCCAGGTGTGCTCCGGCGACCCGTCCTCCGGCGCCTCCCAGATCGCCAGGTGGCTCATGAAGTGCTCCGGGTCCGCCCCGTGCCAGTGCCATTCCGCGGGCGGGGTGTGGATGGTGTCGCCGGGGTGCATCTCGACCACGTCGCTGCCGCGGGACTGCACCAGCCCGACGCCCTCGATCACGTGCAGCGTCTGCCCGATAGCGTGGCAGTGCCAGGCGGTGCGAGCGCCGGGGGAGAACCGCACCCGGGCGACCCGCACCCGCGATTCCCCTTCGCCCTTGGCGATCTGGTCAATCCAGACATCGCCAATGAACCAATCCGCCGGTCCCTTGATCGACGCCTGCTTGGGTTGAACCTCCACGCTGCCTCCTCGGATCGGCCCCATCATCGTCCCGGCCACTCTGGGCACTGCACGGAGCCCGTGATTCAGTTGGCCAACGTCAGCCAAGGAGGGCCGGGAATTGCGGGTCCTGGTCACCGGCGCCACCGGGTTCCTGGGTGGCCACATCCTGGGGGCGCTGGCCGGCGAGCCGGACCTCGAGGTGATCGCGGCCTGCCGACGACCCGATCAGTTGCCCGCCGGCTTCACCGGCGAGACCCGGGTCGGGGACCTGACCGACACCGGCTACCGCAAGGCCGTGCTGCAGGGCGTGGACGCGGTCGCGCACGCGGGCACCTGGGCGGCGTTCTGGGGTCACCGCGAGCAGGAACATGCCCGTTTCTTCATCCCGACCGTCGAGCTCATCGACCGGTGCGCGCAGGCCGGGGTCGAGCGCTTCGTGCTGGCCAGCACGGTTGCGGCCGGCGCGCCCGGCCCGGTCCGGACCACCGCGGACCGCGACCGTCCCCCGGTGCCCGCGACGTTCTGGCCGCACCTGGACATGTTGCAGGACGTGGAACGGCAGATGCGCCGGCGGGCCGGGCGCACCCGCATGATCACCCTGCGGCTGGGCCATTTCGTCGGCCCCGGCAACCGGATCGGGCTGTTGCCCGCGCTGGTCCCGCGGCTGCGCACCCGGCTGGTGCCGTGGTTGGCCCGCGGCCGTGCCCGGTTCCCGGTGATCACCGGCGTGGACCTGGGACAGGCGTTCCTGCGTGCGTTGCGCGCCGATCTGCCCGAGCCGTTCGACGCGTTCGCGATCTGCGGGCCGCAGTTCCCCACCGCGCGGGAGTTCATCACGTTCCTGGCCGACGAGCTCGGCGTCTCGCCACCGCGGTACAGCGTCCCCTACCCCGCCGCCCACGCGCTGGCCGGCTTCTGCGAGTGGACAAACCGGGTCACTCCCGGCCCGGCGCCCTTCCTCACCAGGTCCACCGTGCACCTGGCCAAGGACTGGTACTGCCCGGACGAGCGGGCCGAGCAGGTGCTCGGTTATCGACCCACCGGTGATTGGCGGGCCGCGGTGCGGGCCGCCCTGCAGGAGCCCGAGATCCACCGCTGGCCGCGGCTGGTGCAGTGATCACCCGGGCTCTCAATCATTAGGGAAGGCATAACCGGACCATGACGAACGTTCCGCCGACCCCAGCCGTCGGAGTGGGGAGTCCCGGGGGAGAGACGGGGCCGCAGATGAGGGGAAACGCATGCCTTCGAGATCAATCCGCACGCTGGCCACGGGGGTCGGCCTGGCCGCGATGCTGGGTGTGGTGCCCGCGACGGCCGCCTCGGCCGCCACCACGCATCACCGTCACGCACCGACCCACCTGACGCTGAGCGTGAAGTCGGCGCAGAGCAAGAAGCACACCGTGTCGTTGCGCTGCGATCCGGCGCGCGGTTCGCATCCGCACGCCACGGACGCCTGCGACGCACTCGCCCGGGCGCACGGCAAGATCTCCAAGCTTCCCCCGCGGGAGCAGTTCGCCGCCTGCCCGATGATCTATCAGCCGGTGACCGCCAAGGCCACCGGCTTGTGGCGCGGGCACACGGTGAGCTACAAGCGCACCTTCCCCAACGAGTGCACCCTGCTGCAGGCCACCGGGTCGGTGTTCGACCTGACGCACTGACCCCACGATGATGCACGCCCCCGAGCCGGCTGCTCGGGGGCGTGGCGAGTGTCGTGCCAAGCCTGTCCCGGGCCGGGGCCGATCCGGTGAACGCGGCGCGGACCGCGGGTGAAGCTCAGCCGGTCCGCGGGAGGTATTTGGTGAAGCGATCCGAACCGCTGTGCACAAACAGCTCGGTGGGGCAGGAACCGGCCGGCGTGGGCACGCCGTACACGTCGGCCCGCGGAAGGTGCGGCGGATAGCTGAACAGCTGCTCGACCGGGTGATTGGGGTCCTTGTTCACCTCGGTCAGCGTTAGGTCGGTGACCGAGACCCGGTAGACCTGCCCGCACCAGCTGATTCGGTCGCCGATATTCAGGCCCGGCCAGGACCCGTAGCGGTGGTGAAAACCCAGGCCGTAACCGACCACGGCGGCCACCGCCATGAACGCAACGCTGTTGCGCACGAAGCGCCACACCCGGCGCCGACGTTGGGCGCGGGCCGTTCCCGTTCCCCCGGCGGCCACCTGCTCAGTCTCCCCTATTTAGACATCCACGACGGCATCGAACGTCGTCGTGGTCATCCGGGTGTCGACATCCAGGTACTCCCCGACGGCAGGTGGCGACACACCGGCGGGCAGCCACAGCAGCGAGACCTGCATGTGCGGGGGCTCGGCGAACCAACGTTGGCGACCGGCCCAGCTGAACGGGCTGAGCGCCATGTTCACCGTCGCCAACCCGGCCTCTGCGGCCACCTTGGCCCGGGACACCGGACCCGCCACCGCCCGCGGCGCGGCCAACCCGATGCCGTGCGCGGTGCCGCCGGCCACCACCAGCAGATGCCCGGCCGCACGGGCCCGGCGCTGTCGGTAGCCGAAGCGCTCGCCGCGCTTGAGTTGCTCGACGTCCAACACCCGGGCGCGGGCGCGCAGCGCACCCCGATCGCCCAACCACAACCGGGTGCCGATGCGCGCCCGGAACCGGGAGGCCGGGTGACGCTGGGTCAGATCGCTGACCTCGGCGGCGGACAGATGGCTCACCCAGATCGTGGCGGTGGGCAGCCCGGCCTCGGCCAGCCGACCCACCCACTCGTCGACCTCGGCCACCGGGTTCACCCCGGAGGGCCGGTTCATCGGCAGGTGCAGTGCGAAGCCCTCCAGTCGGGCGCCGGCCAACGCTTCGGCGACCGCCGGGAGCTCGCCGGCCTCGACCCCGTGCCGACGCAGCGAGGTGCGGCACTCCACCACCACCGCACGCCCGGCCAGGTCCCGCAGCGCGGCCGCGCCGGCGGCGGTGTGCACCAGGTTCGCGCCGTCGGACACCGGGTCACCGGGCAGGTGCGGGGTGAGCACCACGACCCGCTCGAACGGGACACCGCCGAGTTGCCCAACCTCGGCTGCGGTCCCCACCGCGAGGATGTCCGCGCCCAGCGCCGCGGCTTCCCGCGCCAGTCGGGCGATGCCCAGCCCGTATCCGTTGCCCTTGGCCACCGGCACAAGGCCGGGAAAATCCGCGGCCACCTTCTTCAGGCCGGCGTCGAATCGGGTCCGGTCGATCTCCAGCCGCAGCATCAGCCGCGCCGGGCCAGATAGAGCTGGAAGGCTTTGTGCAACAACGGGTTGAGCGGGTAGTCCCACTCGCCGAGGTACTCCACCGCCTGGCCCCCGGTGCCGAGCTTGAACTGGATCAGCCCGAACAGGTGGTCGTTCGGGTCCAGCGTGTCGGTGATCCCGCGCAGGTCATAGACGGTGGCGCCGGCCGTGTGCGCGTCGGACAGCATCCGCCATTGGATGGCGTTGGACGGACGCAGTTCGCGCTTGTGGTCGGCCGAGGCGCCGTAGGAGTACCAGGCGTGGGTGCCCACCCGGATCCAGATGGTGGCGGCCAACAGTTCGCCGGAGTGCCGGGCCAGGTAGAGCCGGAACCGGTCCGGGTCCTCGCCGCCGAGGGCGTCCATCATCGTGGTGAAGTAGTCCAACGGGCGCGGGGTGAAATGGTCGCGAGTGGCGGTGACCAGATAGAGCTGGTGGAACTCCGCCAGGTCCGCCGACGTGCCCAGCTCGACGGTGACCCCGGACTTCTCGGCCTTCTTGATGTTCCGTCGCCAGAGCTGGTTGAAGCCCGCCGACACCTCGTCCAGCGTGCGTCCGGCCAACGGCACCTGGAACACGTACTGCGGCTGACCTGCGGTGAACCCGGCCCCCGCCGAGGGCGGGGACCAGCCCGAGGAGGTCAGCATCTCGGCGATGCGCATGGCCTCGGCGTCCACCACGTCCGGGGTCAGGTCACCGAGCCTGGTCGCCGCACCGCCGGCCACCGCGGCCTTGATGGTCTCCGCCGACCAGCGCCGGGTGACCACCATCGGGCCCATCCGCACGCCGAACGCCTTGCGCCGACGCAGGTGGGCGAGCATCGGGTCCATCACGCTGCTCAGGTCGGCCGATGAGGTGACCGCCGACCAGTCCAGCGACGGGCCCTCGGGCAGGTAGGCCAGGAAGCGCTTGACCTTGGGGATCTGGCGGTAGAGCACCAACCCGGCGCCGACGATTTTGCCGTCCGCGTCGCACCACCCGATTGATTCCGATCGCCATTCCTTCTTCACCGCGCCCCACGCAGGGCACTGCAGGAAGCTGACCGTAGGTCGGGCGCTGATAAACGCAAGGTGTTCTTCCCGGCTGATCGGCCGGACCTGCAAGGACATGGAGATGCGGCTCCCGGTTACCCGCCGTGATCACGGCCCGACACGGCATGACTGATCGATTAGAGGCTATCGACCCTGGCGTGCCCGTGTCCTCGATAAGCTCATTGATCACACCGGCGGGCGGGGGCCCGTCTCCGACCGACCGGACAGTGGATTCAGGTGCTGCTGACACGTGGGCGAGCGATCACCGGGAAATGGCCCGTTGTCGCGCCGTTGGTCCTGGTCAGCGCCTTTTTTGTGGCCACCCGGATCATCCTGCTGCTGTTCACCGTGCGTGAGCGGTTCTTCGTGCTGCCCTCGGTCACCAACGACGTCAAATACATCTACACGCAGTGGTACTACGTGCTCTCCCACGGGCGGTTCCCGCATCACGACGTGATGTGGCAGTACCCACCCGCGGCGGCCTTGGTGATCCTGGCGCCGGCCTTGCTGCCGTTGAGCTACGCGGTGTCCTTCTATTGGATCTCCTTCTTCTTTGACCTGCTCGCGTTCGCGGTGCTGGTCGGGGCCTGCCGTCCGCGGCGCAACGTCGGGACCGCCCTCGGGTGGCGCGCGATGGTGGACCGCCGCAACCAGCCGTGGGCGGCGTGGGTGTGGACGCTGGGCGTGGCCCTGGGCGGCCCCATCGCCTACGGCCGGTACGACCTGATCACCACCTCGATTGCGATATGTGGCCTGGTGCTGGTGGCCGGTCGGCGCCCGGATGGCCGATGGCCGTTGCTGCGCCGCGTCGCTGCCGGGGCGCTGATCTCCTTGGGCGCGCTGCTGAAGGTGTGGCCGGCGTTGCTGCTGCTGCCGATCGGGCCGTTGCGCAAGGCACGTGCCGTGTGGGCGAGCGCGGTTCTCACCGTCGCCGGTGTGCTCTTCGCGTTCTGGCTGACCATGCCCGACGCGCTGTCGTTCGTCTCCGCGCAGGGTGGTCGGGGCATCGAGATCGAGTCGCTGGGCGCGCTGCCGTTCCACATCGCGATCCATCACGGCTGGTCCGGGCGGGTCGCGCTGAACTACGGCTCGATGGAGTACCTCGGCCCGCATGTGCACCTGGTCACCCAACTGAGCCTGGTCGCCAGCGTGCTGGCCATGGGCTGGTTGGTGCTGTGGCGGGTGAGCGTGCGCACCTGGCGGGCCTCGACGGTGGCCGACGCCAGCCTGGTCGCGACGTTGCTGTTCGTGGTCACCAGCCGCGTGATCAGCCCTCAGTACATGGTGTGGCTGGTCGGCCTGGGCGCGGTGTGCGCGGTGCACTGGCGGGGCGAGCCGAGCCAAGCCGGGCGCGAGAACACGGTGATGCGGCTACCGATCTGCCTGATCCTCGCCGCCACCGCGCTGAGCTGCCTGGAGTTCCCGTACTGGTTCGACGAGCTGATGGCCTCGCAGCGCAACGCCGTGCTGCTGGTGACGTTGCGCAACGTCCTGCTGGTGGCCGCCGCCGTTATCGGCGCCACTCGGCTGTGGCGCAGCACCCGGGTCACCGAGCTCACCGCCGAGGCCGGTGCGGTGCACCTGCCGATGCAGCGCGTCCCGGTCGGCGCGGATGGTGGTCAGGACGCGCGCCATCCGTCCTGACCGATCCCTTGGGGATGGCGGCGCGGCGCCCATTTGATCCGCATAGGGTCGCCGCATGCTTGCCATCGGAGCCCACGTCGACCAAGCCGATCCGATCGCGGAGGCGGTGGCCCGCGGGGCCGATCTGGTGCAGTTCTTCCTGGGCGACCCGCAGGGTTGGAAGGGACCGCGGGTTGATTACCCCGGCGGCCCGGCTGCGTTGCGTGCCGCCGCCACGGCCGCCGGCGTCACCCTCTACGTGCACGCCCCGTACGTGATCAACGTGGCCACCACGAACAACCGCATCCGCATCCCGAGCCGCAAACTGCTCGCCCAGCAGATGGACGCCGCCGCCGAGTTGGGCGCGGCCGGGCTGATCGTGCACGGCGGCCATGTGCTCAAGGGCGACGAGCCCGAGGTCGGCGTGGAGAACTGGCGCAAGACCTTCGAGCGCATGGAGTGCAAGATCCCGGTGTTGATCGAGAACACCGCGGGCGGCGAGGCGGCCATGGCCCGCAAGCTGGACGCTGTCGCCCGGCTCTGGGACGCCATCGGCGAGTTCGACCCGGGCTTCTGCCTGGACACCTGCCACGCGCACGCCGGCGGCGAGGAGTTGGCCGGGATCGTCGACCGGGTGAAGGCGATCACCGGACGCATCGATCTGGTGCACGCCAACGACTCCAAGGACGAGTTCGATTCCGGCCGGGACCGCCACCAGAACTTCGGCGCGGGCAGCCTGGATCCGGCCGACCTGGTCGCGGTGGTGCTCGCCGCGGGCGCCCCGGTGGTCTGCGAGACGCCGGGCGGCCAGCAGGGTCAGTCCGCCGACATCGCCTGGTTGCGGGCCCGTCTGCCCGCCTGAACCCGGCCTGTCCACAGGCGATTCGGAAACTGTCGGGCGCTCCCACTAGTCTGTAGCCCGTTCAGCAACCCTCCTGTCGCGGAGAGACCGCGACCGATTGAGTCCAGAGGAGGTCGACGCTTCATGCGCCGATACGAATTGATGGTCATCCTCGATCCGGATCTCGACGAGCGGACCATCGCGCCCTCGCTCGAGCAGTTCCTCTCCGTGATCCGCAATGGCGGCGGCACCGTCGACAAGGTCGACGTTTGGGGCAAGCGCCGCCTCGCTTACGAGATTCGCAAGAAGCCCGACGGGTTCTACGCGGTGGTCGAACTGGCCGCCGAACCCGCAGTGGTGGCGGAGCTCGACCGGCAGCTCAACCTCAACGAGTCTGTGCTGCGTACCAAGGTCCTCCGCCCCGACATTCGCTGACCCTCACCCACCGCCGACCCGGAAGCCGAAGGACATGGCCGCAGGCGACACCGTCATCACGATCATCGGCAATCTCGTCGACGACCCGGAGCTGCGCTTTACGCCCAGCGGCGCCGCGGTCGCCAAGTTCCGCATCGCATCCACGCCGCGGACCCTGGATCGCACCACCAATGAGTGGAAGGACGGCGACAGCCTGTTCCTCTCCTGCAACGTGTGGCGCCAGGCGGCCGAGAACGTGGCCGAATCGCTGACCAAGGGCACCCGGGTGATCGTGTCCGGCCGGCTGCGGCAGCGCTCCTACGAGACCAAGGAGGGGGAGAAGCGCACCGTGTACGAGATCGAGGTCGACGAGGTCGGCCCGAGTCTGCGCAACGCCACCGCCAAGGTCAACCGGGCCAATCGGGGCTCCGGGGGCGGCGGGGGCGGCTACGGCGGCGGCGCTGCCGAGGACCCGTGGGCCACCGCAACACCGGCCGCCGGGAGCGGCGGCAGTGGTGGCGGCGGCGGTAACTGGGGCTCCGGCTCCGGCTCCGGCGGCGGCGGCGGCAGCTCCGGCGGCGACGACTACAGCAACGAACCCCCCTTCTAAACACATTGACCATTCCCGCCCGCAACGGCGGGGCCTGAACGAGAGGCACCACAGTGGCCAAGCCACCGATCCGCAAACCGAAAAAGAAGGTTTGCATGTTCTGCAAGGACAAGGTGAAGTACGTCGACTACAAGGACACCCCGCTGCTGCGCCGGTTCATCTCCGACCGCGGCAAGATTCGCGCGCGTCGGGTGACCGGTAACTGCACGCAGCACCAGCGCGACATCGCCGTGGCGGTGAAGAACAGCCGCGAGATGGCGCTGCTGCCCTACACCAGCACGGCCCGCTGAGAGGGGTGGCGGGAATGAAGCTGATTCTCACTCAGGAGGTCTCCGGGCTCGGTGCGCCCGGCGACATCGTCGAGGTCAAGGACGGCTACGGCCGCAACTACCTGGTGCCGCGTGGGCACGCGCTGCGCTGGACCCGGGGCGGGGAGAAGCAGGTCGTGGCGATTCGCCGGGCCCGCGAGATCCGCGAGATCGCCGACAAGGACCAGGCCAAGGTCGTGGCGGGCCAGCTCGAGTCGCTGAAGGTGAACCTGAAGGCGCGCGCGGGCGCAGCCGGTCGGTTGTTCGGTGCGGTCACCGTGGCCGAGGTGGTGGACGCAGTCAGCGCGGCCGGCGGCCCGAAGCTGGACCGTCGTCGCGTGGAGATCGGCAACCCGATCAAGGCGCTCGGCGCGCACCAGGTTTCGGTGCGGCTGCACCCCGAGGTGGCCGCGACGGTCACGGTGAACGTGGTCGCTGCCTGACTCATCGTCAGAAACTGAGGGCCCGCGGCGGAACCGCTGCGGGCCCTCGGTTTTCTCACATGTTGAACACCCACTCGCCGGTCGGGCGTGTCGGAAGGTTTTTTAGAACCCACAGCCCAAATTTCTTTCTCCACAGGGCTTTCCGGACGTCTGCCCAGGTGAACGACCTGACCCGTGGGGGAGTCCACATGTTGTGCACACGGAGGTCCCCGTCCCACCCGGCGCGGTCCACAGGACGTCCACATTGCCTGTGGACGGCGGGCTTGGCGTGAGCAGTCCGCGCCTTCTACGGTGAACCACCCACCGCGCCCGTACCCGAGCAGGTCCGACCCGCAGCACTCCGGCGCGCTCCCCGGTAACACGGGCGACTCCCGGCAGGCACGGGCCCCGGTGGGCCCAGCGTTGACCCGCACGAGGGTCGGCCCGCCGGTTTCTGTCAGACCCCCGGGCTAGACCTGCGCTTACGGGCGCGGCGCCCGTCCCCACCACGGGCGCCGCGCTCCATCACCAAGAGCACGCAACGACCGGGGGAGGGTCGCGACATGAGCATCATCGAAATGCCGACGCCGGCCCATTCCAGTCCCGCCGAGTTCGAGCGCACCCCACCGCAGGACGTGGTCGCCGAGCAGTGCGTACTCGGCGGCATGATGCTGAGCAAGGACGCCATCGCCGACGTCGTGGAGACGGTGCGCAGCGGGGACTTCTACCGCCCGGCCCACCAACTGGTCTACGACGCGGTCCTCGACCTGTACGGCCGCGGCGAACCCGCCGACGCCGTCACCGTCTCCGCGGAGCTGACCAAGCGGGGGGAGATCGCCCGGGTCGGCGGCGCGCACTACCTGGCCTCACTGATCTCCACCGTGCCCACCGCGGCCAACGCCGGCTACTACGCGCGGATCGTGCGCGACCGCGCCGTGCTGCGCCGCCTGGTCGAGGCCGGCACCCGCATCACCCAAATGGGCTTCGCCTCCGACGGCGAGGTCGACGACATCGTCGACGCCGCGCAGGCGGAGATCTACGCGGTCACCGAGCGCCGCTCCAGCGAGGACTACCTGCCGCTGTCCGCCATCATGGAGGGCACGCTCGACGAGATCGAGTCGATCGGCAACAGCGGCGGCGGCCTGACCGGCGTCCCCACCGGCTTCGCCGGCCTGGACGAGTTGACCAACGGTCTGCACGGCGGCCAGATGGTGATCGTCGCGGCGAGACCGGCTGTGGGAAAGGCGCTGGCGCTCGATACTCCGGTGCCCACGGTCGATGGCTGGACCACGATGGGGCAGGTCGCGGTCGGCGACGAGGTGATCGGGGCCGACGGGCAGCCCACTCGAGTGGTCGCGGCAACGGGCGTGATGGACGGCAGGCCCTGCTACGACGTGGAATTCGACGACGGTTCGGTGATCCGGGCCGACGCCGAGCACCTGTGGC
>DASQPJ010000042.1:0-2589 GCA_035644015.1 Sporichthyaceae bacterium | reverse complement strand
ATCGCCGGCGTGCAGATCGCTTCCAAGACGGGTACGGCCGAACACGGCACCGACCCGCGCAACACACCGCCCCACGCCTGGTACATCGCCTTTGCGCCGGCCAAGGCCCCCAAGGTCGCCGTCGCGGTTCTCGTGGAGAATGGTGGCGACAGGTTGTCCGCCACCGGGGGTGCGCTGGCCGCGCCGATCGGCCGCGCCACCATCGCCGCTGCGCTTCGGGAGGGATCATGAGCGCGCGCGTCGGAGTCACGTTGTCCGACCGCTACCGGTTGCAGCGGCTGATCGCCACCGGTGGCATGGGCCAGGTGTGGGAGAGCGTCGACACCCGCCTGGGCCGCCAGGTCGCCATCAAGGTGCTCAAGGCGGAGTTCTCCACCGACCCCGAGTTCGTCGAGCGGTTTCGCGCCGAAGCCCGGACGGTGGCCATGCTCAATCACCCTGGCATCGCCAGCGTGTACGACTACGGCGAGACCGAGCTCGACGTCGGCGAGGGACGCACGGCCTACCTGGTGATGGAACTGGTCAACGGCGAACCGCTCAACGCCGTGATCAAGCGCACCGGGCGGTTGTCGCTGCGGCACGCCCTCGACATGCTCGAGCAGACCGGCCGGGCGTTGCAGGTCGCCCACACCGCCGGGTTGGTGCACCGCGACGTCAAGCCGGGCAACATCCTCATCACGCCCACCGGGCAGGTGAAGCTCACCGACTTCGGCATCGCCAAGGCCGTCGACGCCGCTCCCGTCACCCAGACCGGCATGGTCATGGGCACCGCGCAGTACATCGCGCCGGAGCAGGCGCTCGGCAAGGACGCCACCGCGGCCAGTGACGTCTACTCCCTCGGTGTCGTCGGATACGAGACCCTTGCAGGCCGACGGCCGTTCACCGGTGACGGCGCGCTGACGGTCGCGATGAAGCACATCAAGGAGCAGCCTGCGCCGCTGCCCTCCGACCTACCGCCCAACGTGCGCGAGCTGATCGAGATCACCCTCGCCAAGGAGCCCGGACACCGCTATCGCTCGGGCGGGCCGTTCGCCGACGCCGTGGCCGCGGTACGCGCCGGACGGCGACCGCCCCGGCCCAACCACGCGCCTTCCATCGGTCGCGCCGCTCCGGCTACGATCCCGTCGGTCACCCAGGCCCGCGCGGTCGCCGACTATGGCAGCAGGCAACCGACCGCGGCCCGACCTCGCCCGGTGACGGGCAGCCATCGCACGCCGGTGCAGCAGCGTCGCACCTTCTCCCCCGGTCAGCGTGCGCTGCTGTGGGCGGCCGGCGTGCTCGGCGCGCTGGCCATCGTCATCGCGATCCTGATCGTGCTGAACGCCCAGGATCGCAAGGACAACCAGTCGCCGCCGCCCACGATCACCAACACCAGCACCACCATCGTGCCTCCGCCGCCACCCGCGTCTCCTGGTGCGATGCCGGCTCCGGAGTGGATTGATCCTGGGTCCATCGGCGGCGGTGGAGACGATGACACTCCGAATCCATCTCCCGTCGCTTCGCTCGCCCCGGCCCTAGAAGACCTGGGGCAATGACCACCCCGCAGCACCTGTCCGACCGCTACGAACTCGGTGACATCCTCGGGTTTGGTGGCATGTCGGAGGTCCACCTGGCCCGCGACGTCCGGCTGCACCGCGACGTGGCCGTCAAGGTGCTGCGCGCCGACCTCGCCCGCGACCCGAGCTTCTACCTGCGCTTCCGCAGGGAGGCCCAGAACGCTGCGGCGTTGAACCACCCCGCCATCGTCGCGGTGTACGACACCGGCGAGGCAGAGACCCCTGCGGGGCCGCTGCCCTACATCGTGATGGAGTACGTCGAAGGCGTGACGCTGCGCGACATCGTGCACACCGACGGCCCGATGGAACCGCAGCGGGCCATCGAGGTCATCGCCGATGCGTGTCAGGCCCTGAACTTCAGCCACCAGCACGGCATCATCCACCGCGACGTCAAGCCCGCCAACATCATGATCAGCAAGACCGGCGCGGTGAAGGTGATGGACTTCGGCATCGCCCGCGCGCTGGCCGACACCGGCAACCCGATGACCCAGACCGCCGCCGTGATCGGCACCGCTCAGTACCTGTCCCCCGAGCAGGCCCGCGGCGAGAAGGTGGACGCCCGCTCGGACGTGTACTCGTTGGGCTGCGTGCTATACGAGATGCTCACGGGGGAGCCGCCTTTCGTCGGCGACTCACCCGTGGCGGTGGCCTACCAGCACGTCAGGGAAGATCCGGTGCCGCCGTCTCAGCGCTATGCCGGCATCTCCCCCGAGTTGGACGCCGTGGTGCTCAAGGCGCTGGCCAAGAACCCAGAGAACCGGTATCAGACTGCGGCGGAGATGCGCACCGATCTGATCCGCGTGCACAGCGGCGAGGCACCCGACGCTCCCAAGGTGTTCACCGATGCCGAGCGCACCTCGCTGCTGTCGTCTCCGCCGCCGTCCCGCGGCCGCGCGCAGCCCACCGAACACATCCCCACCCACCCGGCCGGCTACGTCGAACCCCAACGCGGCGGGTCGATCGGCCGGTGGCTGATCGCGGTCGCGATTCTGGCGGTGCTGACCGTGGTGGTGACGGTCGCGATCAACATGGT
>DASQPJ010000041.1:0-6555 GCA_035644015.1 Sporichthyaceae bacterium | reverse complement strand
CGGAGAGCGCGGGCTATCCCCCGAACCAGACCGGCGCGGAGGTCCTCCGGCTGCACGCGCGGCTGTTCGGTCAGTCCCGCGCGCAGGCCACCCGCACCGCGCGGGCGCTGCTGGATCAGGTTGGGCTGGGTGGGCGTGGCGGCCAGTTGGTCGGTGGGTACAGCCGCGGCATGCGTCAGCGGTTGGGCATCGCCCGCGCACTGGTCAATTCCCCGGCGGTGATCTTCCTCGACGAACCGACCCTCGGCCTCGACCCCGCCGGACAACGTCAGGTGCTGGCGTTGGTCTCGACCCTGAGCCGCGAACACGGCGCCACCGTGCTGCTGTGCACGCATCTGCTGACCGAGGTGGAGAACGCCTGCGACCGGGTCGTGGTGCTCAACCGGGGACGGGTGGTGGCCGACGGGTCGGTGCACGAGGTCGCACAAACCGCCGCCGCGCCGCGGGAGGGCCGAGTCCGCGTCCCGCCCGGACACCGCGACGCGGCGGTGCACACTTTTCTGACGCTCCATCAGGTGCAAAGCGCCGCCGCCACCGAGGCCCGCGATGAGGTTCGGTTCGCGCTGCGCGAGGGGGTGCGACCCGAGGACGGCGCCGCCGCGGTGTTGGCCGCGCTGAGCGCGGCCGGCATCCCGGTGTTGTCCTTCGAGGTGGAACGAGCCCGGTTGGCCGACGCCTTCCTGGCCATCACCGCCGAGGCGGTGCCCGCATGAGCGAGCGCGGCGAGCGAACAATGGCCACTGCTGCCCTTCGGGCGATGGCCCGCCAGGAACTGCGGGACCTGTGGTGGGGCGGCCGGGGGTTGCCGTTGATGCTCGGTTACACCGTGCTGCTGTCGGTCACCAGCTACCTGGTCGCCGCCAACAAGGCGCTGAACTTCCTCGAACAGCGCGAGGCGGTCAGCCTGACCCTGCAACTCGCGGTCGCGGTCGCGGCCCTGCTCGTACTGCTGGCCGCCGCGGACGCGATCAGCGGGGAACGCGAACGCGGCACACTGGAACCCCTGCTGCTCACCCCGGCGCCGCGCAGCGCTCTGGTGGCCGGCAAGGCGATCGCCGCGATGTCGCTGTGGTTGGTCGGTTACCTGCTCGCGTTGCCCTACGTCGCCTACCTGGCCCGCGGGACGCAAGTGACCACCAAGGCCCTGGTGTCCGGAGCGGTGGTCGGCCTGTTGGTCGCCGGTTTCCTCTGCGGGCTGGGTTTGACCGTCAGTGCGTTGGCCCGGTCCAACCGCATCGCGTCGGCGACCAGCCTGTTCGTGCTGCTGGCCGCCTTCGTGCCCACCCAGCTGCCCTCGGCCGCGCAGCACGGAACCTTCGGCGAGGCGTTGCTGCGGGCGGACCCGGTGACCGCGGGACTGCACTACCTCAGCGAGTTGGTGGTGGCGGGGCACGGTCCGACGCGCGACGTGGACTGGCTGATCGGGCCGCTGGCGCTGGCCGCGCTGACCGGGCTCAGCGCGGCACTGGTGTCGACGCGGCTGCAGTTGTTGTCGGGAGCACGCTCGTGAGACGGGCGGCGATGGCGGCGTTGACTGTCGCGGTGTGGGTGGCGCCGCCGGCGAGCGTCGCGCACGCGGACGTCGACCCGGCGCCGCCGGCCGCGTTGATCACCCAGGACCGCGACAGCGTGTCGGTGTCCATCGGCGATCGGTTCTCGTTCTCCTCCACGGTGCGGGCCCCTGCCGACGCCTCGCTCGACGGGCTCGTCGCCCACCTGAACATCCTCAGCCTCGACCCGGACACCTACGTCGACCCGGAGGACTGGTCCGACGCACGTACGCAATACCTGCCGGAGATCCCGGCAGGGGGGCAGGCCACGTTGGCCTGGACGGTGCAGGCCGTCAACCACGGCCGGTTCGTGGTCTACGTGGCGCTGGCCCGAGCGCAGGCCGGGCAGCCGGTGCTGGCCGGCCCCGGGCTACGCGCGGACGTCACCGCACAGCGGGTGATCAACGCCGAGGGGATCCTCCCGTTGGCCGCCGCGGTGCCCGCCGCCACGCTCGTCTTGCTGCTCGCCACCCGGGTGCGCCGTCGGCGCCGTAGCTGAGGACGCTTTCCAATCAGTGCAGACCCGCCGATACTCCCCCTCATGCGGGTGCTGGTCGTCGAGGACGAAAAGCGTCTGGCGGCCGGGCTGCGCACGGGCCTGGAGGCCGACGGCTTCGCGGTCGACGTCGCGTACACCGGCACCGACGGGCTGTGGCTGGCCCGGGAGAACCCCTACGACGCGATCGTGCTCGACATCATGTTGCCGGGCCTGAATGGCTACAAGGTCTGCGAGGCGCTACGCGCCGACGCCAATTGGACGCCGATTCTCATGCTCACCGCGAAGAACGGCGAGTGGGACGAGGTCGAGGCGCTGGACACCGGCGCCGACGACTACTTGACCAAACCGTTCTCGCACGCGGTGCTGGTGGCCCGGCTGCGCGCGCTGCTGCGCCGCGGCGCGCCGGAACGGCCCGCCGTGCTGACCGTCGGGCAATTGCGACTGGACCCGTCCACCCGCCGGGTCTGGCGCGGGCAGACCGAGATCGAGTTGACCGCGCGGGAGACCGCGCTGCTGGAGTTCCTGCTGCGCCGAGGAGGTGCGGTGGTCTCCAAACGGGAGATCCTCGAGCACGTCTGGGACACCGACTTCGAGGGCGACCCGAACATCGTCGAGGTTTACGTCGGCCATCTGCGGACCAAGCTCGGCCGCGAGTCGGTGACCACGATCCGCGGCGCCGGCTACCGACTCGATGCCGACGACGTCGTCGGGGCGGGCTGAGCATGCCCGGCTCCCGGCACCGCGGCGCCTCGCGCCGGCGCCTGCGCGGCGTGCGGGTGCGCACCACGGTCGTAGCGGTGGTGGTGGTGGGCGCCGCGCTGCTCGCCGCATCGGCCGGACTGGTGGCGAACACCCGGTCGTCGGTGCGCGAGAACGTGCGCGACTCCACCGAGCTCTACGCCCAGGATCTCGCCCAGCAGCTGGACCACGGCATCGCGCCGAGCAAGCTCGCGTTGCCGGACCAGGACGAGCTGATGGTGCAGATCCTGGGTCCCGACGGTCGGGTGGTGAAGGCCAGCCCGGCCCTGCAGGGTCGGCCCCCGCTGGCCCGATTGGCGAACCGGGAGTCCGCCGACCTGGGCCGACCCACCGGCGACGACCGGATGCTGGCAGTCGCCGTGACCGGCGGGCAGGGCCCGCACACTGTGCTCGCCGCGCAGTCCGAGGACGTGGTGGACGAGTCCACCCAGACCGTGGTGATCGCGCTGATCGTGGGTCTGCCGCTGATCCTGCTGTTGGTCGGCGGGGTGATCTGGTCGGTGGTCGGCCGGACCCTGGCGCCGGTGGGGCGGATCCGCCGCGAGGTCGAGGAGATCTCCAGTACCGAACTGCATCGTCGGGTGCCGGCCGGGGACGGTGACGACGAGATCGCCGAGTTGGCCGCGACCATGAACCGGATGCTGGAGCGGCTGGAGGCGGGTCAGCTGCGGATGCAGCGGTTCGTCTCGGACGCCTCCCACGAGCTGCGCTCCCCGGTCGCGGCGATCCGCCAGCACGTCGAGGTCGCGATGGCGCACCCCGACCGGACCTCGCTCGAGGCGCTGGCGGAGACCGTGCATGCGGAGAACCTGCGGGTGCAACAACTCATCGACGATCTGCTGCTGTTGGCCAACTCCGACGAGCGGACAGCCGCGCCGAGTCACCCGGTCGACCTGGACGACCTGGTATTCGCCGAGGCCGCTCGGCTGCGGTCCACCACCGCGCTGCGCATCGACATCAGCGGGGTGTCGGCCGGGCGGGTGCTCGGCGACCCGCGCTCGCTGTCCCGGGTGCTGCGCAACCTCGGTGACAACGCCGCCCGGCACGCGGCCGGCCGGATCGCCTTCTCGTTGGCCGAGCACAACGGCCACGTGCTGGCCAGCGTCGAGGACGACGGTCCGGGCATCCCCCCCGAACACCGCGAGCGGGTGTTCGAGCGGTTCGTACGGCTTGACGAGGGGCGCGCCCGCGACGACGGCGGAGCCGGACTGGGGCTGTCGATCGTCGCGCAACTGGTGGCGTTGCACCGCGGCAGCGTCCAGGTCGCCCCGGCACCGTCGGGCGGCGCCCGGTTCGAGCTGCGCTTCCCCCGGCACGAGGGCTGAGCGAAGGACATGGTCGGGCCAAGGCCCGGTCAAGTGGGTGGCGTCCGGCCGGGATCCTGTCTCAATAGGGATAAATCCTCATATTTCCCGACATATGCAGGGGGACTCGTGCGTTCTCTGGTTGCGCTGGCCGCCGGGGGTGCGGCGTTGTCGCTGGTGGTCTGCTCGGGCCCGCGGGCCTGGGCCTTCACCGGGGCGGACAATTTCAGCACCGAGCGCTTCGACCAGACCTCGACCCAGGTGACCAACCGGTTCCTGCCGATGACCGCGGGCACCCGCTACGTCTTCGACGGCACGGTCACCGAGGGCGACCAGACCTCGCACCATCGGATCGTCACCACGATCACCGGGGTCACCAAGCTCGTCGACGGGGTGCGCGCCCGGGTGGTTCTGGACCAGGACTACGACGACGGCGAACTGTCCGAACAGGAGTTGGCCCTGTTCGCCCAGGACACCGCGGGTGTGGTGTGGGCCCTCGGCGAGTATCCCGAGGAGTTCGCCGGCGGCGAGTTCAGCGGCGCTCCCAGCACCTGGCTGGCCGGCCGGGCCGGGGCCACCGCCGGTGTCGCGATGCAGGCCGCACCGGCCACCGGCACGCCCGAGTACAACCAGGGCTTCGCCCCGAAGATCGACTTCGACGACCGCGGCATCGTCACCGCAGTCGGCCGGCACACCAGCGACACCCTCGGCGGCTACGACGACGCGATCGTGGTGACCGAGCGCAGCGCCCCCGAGCCCGACGACGGGCACCAGCTCAAGTTCCACGCCCCCGGACAGGGCGTGGTGCGGATCGAGGCGGTCGGCGGCAAGGCCCAAGAGACCCTGCAGCGCAGCGCCGTCAGCACGCTGGATACCGGCGAGCTGGCGCAGGTCAACGCCCAGGTGCTCAAGCTCGACGGGCGTGCCTACCAGAACGCGTCCGGGGTGTGGACCGGGTCGGCACCCGCGACGGGCACCACCGGCGGGGCGGAGGACGGCCCCGGCCAGAGTTGTCAGGCGGTCCCCGCCGGTCGCGCCAACCTACGCGGCTGCTGAGCACCGCGGCGAGTTAGCCCAGCATCAACTCCGCGCACCGCTCCCCGATCATGATCGACGGGAAGTTGGTGTTCGCATTCACGATGTAGGGCATCACGGATGCGTCGGCCACCCGCAGGCCGTCGACGCCGTGCACCCGCAGTTCATGGTCGACGACGGCCATCTGGCCGGAGCCCATGGCGCACGTGCCGACCGGGTGATAGAGCGTCTGCGCGTAGTCGCGGATGTAATCGCGCACCTCCTCGTCGTCGCGGGACATCGCCGCTGCCGGGTAGGGGTCGCCGCGATACCCGTTCAGCGCCGCAGAGCCGAGGATGTCCTGCACGATCCGGACGCCCGCGACGAGGCCGTCGAGGTCGCGTTCGTCGTCGAGGAAGTTGGGGTCGATGACGGGCTTGGCCGCCGGATCGGCCGACCGCAGTTCGACCCGGCCGACGCTGCGCGGTCTGCCGAGAATGGTGAAGGCCACGAAACCGTGCCCCTCGGGGTTGGACGCACCGTGGTGCAGGAAGAACAGCGGCCCGAAGTGGAACTGGACGTCCGGCACGTTGCCCTCGCCGATCTGCACGAAGCCGCCCCCCTCGGCCAGGTTGGAGGTCAGCAGCCCCATCTTCTCGTTCGCGAATCGCGCGGCTTGTTCCTCGGTTCCGGCGGCGGCCAGCGTGATCGGCTGGGTGCAGTAGTGGTTGGTCGGCACCATCACGTGGTCGTACAGGTTCTCGCCGACCCCGGGTAGGTGCGCGACCAGGTCGATGCCGTGTCGCTCCAGCTGGTGGCGGCCACCGACGCCGGACAGCAGCAGCAGTTGCGGCGAGCCGAAGGCCCCGGCGGACAGGACCACCTCCCGGCGCGCGGTCACGGTGTGCTCGCCGGCGGGGTCGCGGTAGACCACGCCGGTGCAGCGGCGACCGTCAAAGGTCAACCGGGACGCCTGGGCGAAGGGCACCACCGTGAAGTTCTCCCGCCCCAGGCTCGGGTGCAGGTAGCCGCGTGCCGCACTGCACCGCGTCCCCTCCTTCTGGCTGACCTGGTGCATCCCGAACCCGAGCTGGCCGACGCCGTTGAAGTCGTCGTTGCGCGCGTATCCGGCCTCGATGGCGGCCTCGATGCAGGCCAGCGTCACTGGGTTCGGATCGCGCTGGTCGGCGACGTTGATCGGCCCACCCACACCGTGCCATTCCGATGCACCGCGCTCGTTGTGCTCGATGCGCTTGAAGACCGGCAGCAGGTCGGCGAACGCCCAGCCCTTGTTGCCCGCTTCGGCCCACTCGTCGTAGCTGCCGTGCGCCCCACGTTGCACGACCTGGGCATTGATCGAGCTCGTGCCGCCGTAGGTCTTGCCACGGGGCGCGTAGTCGGCCCGGCCCTTGAGCTGCTTCTGCGGCTC
>DASQPJ010000040.1:0-4973 GCA_035644015.1 Sporichthyaceae bacterium | reverse complement strand
CCGCGCTCGTCCATCCGCAACGCGAGCAACAGGTGCGCCACCCGGTCGGCGCGCGGCAGGTTCGGCTCCGGCACGCGCACGCAATAGCAGTGCACCCGCCGCCCGCCCGGCCGCACCAACAGCGCACCCTGCTCCCCAACCAGCCACACCCCGAGCGTGCCGGGCTCGCACACCAGCCCGGTGCGCTCGTAGCCGTCCCGGGCGTCGTGGCCGACGAGATCGCCGAGCAGCCCGAGCGCGGTGCGTTCGCTCGCTTCCGTGCCGGGCTGCGGGCCGCGCGGCTTCGCCACGTTCGCGCCGCGCTGGGCATAGACCTCACAGATCACCCAGGCATGGCCGAGGGCGAGCAGGCCGATCGGGAAGGTCAGTGGCTGCAGCAGGAAGAGCCCGACCGCGACCGCGCAGAACGGCACCACGTGCGAGAGCGTGGTGAGCGTCCACCAGAACGCGGTGCGGCGCAGCGTTCGCTCATCGGCCAGCGGCCGCCACGGGACGGCCGCCAGCTCGGGGAGCGTGCCGGCCGCGGGCTCAGCCACCCGCGATCGGCCGGCGCATGATGACCAGGTCGGCGTCCAGCGGCAGCTCGCGGACCATCTCGGCGTGACCCGGACCGGTGGTGACCATGGCGATCGAGCCGCGGTCCAGCTCGGCGCGGAACGCCGCGACGGCGGCCTCAATCAGCGCCGGATCGTCGGTGGTCCACTCCGCGAGCGTGGTGTGGCCGGTGTGGTCCATGCGGATCAGTTTCGACATCGCAACTCCTTCGGACGGCCTGTCGCGATGGTACGCCGGGCTGATTATTAACCCGGGCCCGATACATTCCGCCCGTGCGCGTGGATCTGATTACCGAGGACGGCATCACCGCGCATGCCGTCGCAGATCTCCCGGCCCTGTTGGCCGCGGAGAAGGGCATCGTCTGGGTCGACATCCCCGCCTGCGACCCGACCAGCAACCAGGTACTCAGCGAGGTGTTCGGCTTCCACCCGATCGCCATCACTGACTGCGCGCAGCGCAACCGGATGCCGCGGGTGCACGTCTATCCCGACCATCGCTTCTACGTGCTGCACAGCCCGGAGGCCGGCAAGTCCGGGCACGTGCACTACGTCGAACTCGACCAGTTCGTCGGAAAGCACTACCTGGTCACCGTGCACGGCCCGGCCAACGAGAACGTGCAGTCCGAACGGATCGTGCGGGAGACCGAGGCGGTGCGGGCGAAGATCGAGGCCGGGCGCTTCCTGCCGAGCACTTCTTATGAGCTCTCGCACGCGATCGTGTCCGCCATCGCCCGGCACATGGAGCGCTTCCTGGAGCAGGCCACCGAAGAGGTGTGGCGGCTGGAGAAAGCGGTGAACGCGGGCGAGGAAGGCGACCCCGAGGAGTTCCTCGAGGACATGTTCCGGGCCCGACACGGCCTGCTCGCGGTGCGCACCATGGCCGCGGCCAGCTGCGAGGTGTTCGGCCGGGTGCTCGGTCTGATGGGCAGCGGCGCCGTCCCGGCGCAGAACCGGCCGATCATGGACGACCTCATCGACCAGTTCAGTCGGGTGTGCAACCTCGCGGACGGGCAGAAGGACTACCTGGCCGGGGTGATCGAGCACTTCCGGGCCCGCACCGAGACCAAGATGACCATCGCCGCGGAACGGCTCGCGGTGATCGCCGTGGTCACCCTGCCGATCACCGCCGTGGCCTCGGTATACGGGATGAACGTCATCGTCAACGGCAAGACCGAGTGGTTCCAGCTGGTGGCGGTGCTGGTCGCCATGGTGGTGATGTCCGGCTTCCTGTTGCGCTGGGCCAGGCGCCAGGGTTGGTGGTGACGGCCGGCATGCTCGGGTCGTGACGAGCATCGAGGTGGCGGTCGGGGACATCACCCGTGAGCGCGTCGACGCCATCGTCAACGCGGCCAACTCCACGCTGCGCGGCGGCGGTGGGGTAGATGGCGCGATCCACCGGGCGGCCGGCCCGCGGTTGGCGGAGGCGGGTGCCGCGTTGGCGCCGTGTGCCACCGGGGACGCGATCCCCACGGCGGCCTTCGACCTGGAACCGGCGATCAGCTGGGTCATTCATACGGTCGGGCCGGTGTGGCACGGCGGCGGGCAGGGCGAACCGGCGCTCTTGGCGTCCTGCTACCGCCGTTGCCTCGAGGTGGCCGACGACTTGGGCGCGCAGAGCGTGGCGTTCCCGGCGATCTCCACCGGGGTCTACGGGTATCCACCCGACGCCGCGGCCCGGATTGCGGTGGACACGGTACGGAACACTCCGACGAAGTGTCAGTTGATCAAGCTGGTGGCCTTCAGCGAGGCCACCGCGGCGTTGTTGCGGGAGGCGTTGGGGTGAGCCCGAAAGGTCTGTTGATCGACTGGGGCGGGGTGCTCACCAGCGACGTGTTCGCCTCGTTCGACCACTGGTGCGAGCGGGAGGGCCGGGCCGCGGGCAGCGTGGCCACGATGTTCGCCGAGGAGCCGGGTCGGGGCTTGCTGTTCGACCTGGAATGCGGGCGGATCGGGATCGGTGAGTTCGAGACGTCGCTCGGTGTCGTGCTGGACACCGAACCGACCGGGTTGGCCGACGCGTTGTTCGCCGGGATGACCACCCAAGACCCGCGAATGGCGGACGCGGTGAGTGCGCTGCACGCGGCCGGGGTACGCACCGGGTTGCTGTCGAACTCGTGGGGGATGCACCACTACGACCGCACCCGATGGGCGGAGATGTTCGACGTGCTGGTGCTCTCCGCCGAGCACGGCGTGCGCAAGCCGGACCGGGCCATCTACGAAGCGGCGGTCGACGCCATCGGGTTGCTCGGGGATCAGTTGGTGTTCGTCGACGACATCGGCGGCAACCTCAAACCGGCCCGTGAGCTGGGCATGCTCACCTACCGGCACACCTCGGTGGAGGACACCGTGGCCTTCCTCGGCGAGCAGTTCGGGGTCGCGCTGTAGGGCATGGCGGTCCATTCGGACCAATGCTGGTGACCGGGTTGGGGCGGGTGTTATTCACTCGGTCGGGAACAGCAATCGAGGGGGAGTCCCATGCGCAAGTCACGTCGGACGGCCGTCCTGGCCATCGCTGCGGTTGGTGCACTGCTGCCGGCCGGGACCGCCAGTGCGGTCAGCACCGGGGACGCACCGGCGAAGCACCGGGTGGTCTCCAAGTGGGGCCACATCAAGATCTGCAAGCACGGGCTGGACACGTTCGACGTGTACGCCGACGGCCAGGGCAAGACCTGGCAGTCCTCGTTGAACGACGGCCGCACCGACTGCACCAACTGGGGTGCCATGCGGCCGGGCCAGTACGACATCGCGTTCGCGCAGAACGTGGCCTCGCAGCAGCACGTGGTGATCTTCGCGACCTACCGGGACAACAAGGGCAAGATGTGCCGCAAGGCCTTCACCGGCCAGGGCGTGCTGAACTCCCTGCTGCTGCCCGGCAAGTCGATCAAGATCAACCTGCTGCTGCACCGCAGCTGACGCCCGCTCAGACCCCCAGCTCGCGGATGAACCCCGGCGGGATCAGCACGTCGTCGCGGGTCAGGTCCGCCACCGAGGCGCGGCCCAACGCGAGCAACGTCGAGTCCAGGCCGGCGCGCAGGACGTCCAACACGTTCTCCACGCCGGCCTGACCGTTCGCGGCCAGCCCCCACAGGTAGGCGCGGCCGATCATCACGGCCCGCGCGCCCAGTGCCACGGCCTTGGCCACGTCGCTACCTCGGCGGATGCCGCCGTCGAGCAGCACCTCGATCTGGCTGCCGACCGCGTCGGCGATCACCGGGAGCGAGCGGATCGCGGCCGGGGTGCCGTCCAGGTTGTTGCCGCCGTGGTTGGACACCGAGATCGCGGAGAGCCCCGCGTCCACCGCACGCTTCGCGTCGTCCACCCGGATGATGCCCTTGAGCATGCACGGACCGTCCCACTGCGAACGCAGCCAGGCGATGTCCTCCCAGGACGGCGGCGGGGTGCCCATCCATTCCCCGTAGGCGGCGAAGAAACCCGGCGCGGCGTCGTCCTTGCCGCCCATGTTGGGCACCGCGAGGTCGGGCAGTTTGCCGCTGCGGGCGAAGTCCAGCAGCCACTGCGGGCGCATCAGCACCTCGGGCGCGAACTTGATCGCGGTCTTCAGGTCGATGGACTGCGGGATGTGCGGGCTGCCCCAATCGCGCGAGTGCGAGAACGACCAGTCCAGGGTGACGATCAGCCCGGTGGCACCGGCCGCGCGGGCCCGTTCCAGCCGGCCCATGATCGCGTCGCGACTGCCGCACCAGTAGACCTGGAAGAACGTCGGGGCGCCCTGCGCGACGACCTCCTCGATCGGCTTGGACGCGAACGAGCTCAGCCCCACCGCGGTGCCCCGGGCGGCGGCAGCGCGGGCCACCCCGAGTTCGGCGTCCGGGTGCACGGCCTGCACGCCGGTCGGGGAGAGCAGCACCGGCAGGGAGATCTGTTGCCCCATCACCCGGGTGGACAGGTCGCGGCCCGCGGGCGCGCCGGCCACGTGCGGGGCAAAGCCGAGTTCGGCGAAGGCCGTCAGATTGTCCCGGTAGGTGACGCCCTGTTCGGAGCCGGCCAACAACGCCTTGTACACCGAGCGGGGCAGCCGGCGCTTGGCGCGGCGCTGGGCCTCGGCCACGGTCTCGAACCAGGCAGTGCTCATGGGGTCCTCCTGTGGGGGCGGGTGCGGACGCGTTGAATGCGCGGCAACAGCGGCGCGACGGTACGGGTACGTGCGCACCCGGCGATGACGCCGACGCCGTAGGCGACGTCCTCGGCCAGGTGCGTGATGGTCCAGCGCAGCGGGTCGGTGGCCTGCGCGCGGCGGGTCCACCAGGCGGCGAGCGGTTCAGCAAGCACCAGGGCAGCGACGCCGGGACGGGTACGGCGGGCCAACAGGCCGGCGAGCACCAGCGGGGCGACGGTCTGCACGGCGTAGGTGCCGGTGGTCCGAGCGGTCCAACCGATCCGCGTGGCCAGCGCCGGGGG
>DASQPJ010000039.1:0-25016 GCA_035644015.1 Sporichthyaceae bacterium | reverse complement strand
ACCGATGCCCAGGATCTGGTGGCCGCGGTGTCCTGCTCCGGCAGCACCGAGGAGACGTTGTCCGCGGTCGCCGAGGCCGAGCGCCGCGGCATCCGGGTGCTCACCGTGGGCGCGGACGACTCGCCGTTGGCCACTGCCGGGATGCAGGCCGGTGGGGTGCATCTGCCGGTGGACGCGGAGGGTCGCCAGCCGCGGGCCTGTCTGTGGGGGCTGGCCACCCCGTTGCTGGTGGCCGCGGACGCACTCGGATTGGCCGCCACCGGGCGAACCGCGTTGGCCGAAGCCGCGGACATGCTCGACGGCATCGCCGCCGAGTGCGCCCCGGAGGTGCCCACCGCGACCAACCCGGCCAAGGCATTGGCCGCCGCCCTCCTCGGTGGTCTGCCGGTGGTGTGGGGATTCTCCGAGGTGGCCGCGGTGGCCGCGCTGCGGTGCGCCAATCAGCTCGCGGAGAACGCCAAGATGCCCGCGATGGTGGGGGCGCTGTCCGAGCCACACCACAACCAGGTGGTCGCCTTCCAGGGGCCGTTCGGCGGTGGCGCCGCTCTGCGCCTGCACCCGTTGATCCTGCGCGACGCGGTGGAGGACGCGCGCCTTGCGCAACGCGCACTGGAGTCCATGAAGTTGGCCGCGGACTCGGGCCTGAGCGCGCAGCACCTGACCGCACGCGGCGCACACCGCCTGGTGCGCCTGGCCAGCCTGATCGGGCTGTTGGATTTCGCGTCGGTGTACCTGGCGATCGCGCAGGGCATCGATCCCACCCCGGTCACGCCGATCACCGAGTTGAAGAGGCGGTTGGCCACCAACAACGCATGACAAATGCATGCTGACCACTGGTCGCATACGCGGCGGGCAGGTTAGACGTCGGTGAACGTTGGCGCGTTTGCCCTGCCTTAACCGTGTCGCACTCCCTGCTTGTGTCGGGCCTCGCTTGTATCGCCTGCGTTGTCTCGCGATCCGTTGAGGGGAAACTGATGATTCGAAACGTTCGAATGAGCCGTGTCGTGCTGGTTGCGGCCGTGGCGTGTGGCCTCGGTATGGCTGCTCCGGTGGCGGCAGGCGCTGCGACCAACCCGCCTCCGGCCACGGGCACTCACGCAACCACGCACAAGCCCGTGGTGAAGCCGGTTGCCAAGCCCAAGCCGACCAAGTCCCCGGCACCCAAGATGTCCGTGGTCACCAGCAACCCGGCTCCGAAGCCGACGGCGACACCGAAGCCGAAGCCGGCCGTGGTCACCGGTAATCCGGTCAAGAAGCCCAAGCCGACCAAGTCCCCGGCGCCCAAGATGTCCGTGGTCACCAGCAACCCGGCCCCGAAGCCGACGCCGACCACCAAGCCGAAGCCGGCTGTGGCGGCCGGCAACTCCGCTGTGAAGCCCAAGCCGACGCCGACCAAGAAGCCGTACTCGGTCCAGCCGGTCGCTGCGCCGATCGACAACCCGGCTCCGGGCGCGAAGCCCAAGCCGACCACGGCTCCCAAGCCGTTGATGCACAAGCCGTTGACGCACAAGCCGTTGACGCACAAGCCGTTGATGCACAAGCCGTTGATGCACAAGCCGCTGAAGCCGGCGCCCAAGCCGACCAAGAAGCCAGTCACCAAGGGCTGACGGGGGGAGCCCTCGTTGCCGCGCGGCCCGGGTGGGGCGGGCCGCGCGGTAACGGCATGATCCTGACGTGACGATCCTGGCGGTACTGGCCGCCGCGGTGATGGCGGTCTGCTACGGGGCTGCCGCGGTGTTGCAGGCGATCGGTGTGCGTTCCGGGGCGCCGTCCGAGGGCCTGGATCCCGGCCTGATCATTCGGATGCTGCGTCAGTTGCCTTACCTGATGGGGCTTGCGCTGGACGGCGTGGGCTTTCTGGCGTCCCTGCTTGCGTTGCGCCACCTGCCGTTGTTCTTGGTGCAGGCGGCGGCCGCGGGCGGGGTGGGCATCACCGCGTTGCTGGCCGCCAGGTTCCTCGCCGTGCGGTTGGGTGCCCGTGATCGACTCGCGTTGCTGGCGCTGGGCGGCGGCGTGGTGTTGTTGGCGATCAGCGCGCGGCCGGAAGGTTCTACGGACCCCGGGCACACCTTCGGCTGGGTGGTGCTGATCCTGGTGGCGCCGACCCTGGTGGCCGCCCTGTTCGCCGGACGGGCGGGCGCGTTGGCATCGGCAGCGTTGGCCGCGGTGTCCGGTGCCGCGTTCAGCGGCGTGGCCATTGCCGCCCGCGGGGTCGCGGTACCGCACCCGTGGTGGCACCTGCCGGAGAAGCCGTTGGCCTGGGCGGTGGTCGGTTACGGCGTTATCGGGGCGTGGGTATTCGCGGCGGCGCTGGAACGGGGGGCGGTCACCTTGGTGGCCGCGGTGGTGTTCGCGGTGGAGACGGTGGTGCCCGCCGCAGTCGGTCTGCATTGGTTGGGCGACTCCACGCGCGCCGGCATGGCGCTGCCCGCGACGGTGGGGTTCGTCGTCACGCTGGCCGCTGCGCTGGCGCTGGCCGCCTACGCGCAACCGGCGGCACCCGGCTGAGTACCCTCGGTCCATGCCTCTGGACCCGCAGATCGCCGCCGTGTTGGCGCAGGCCGCCGCGATGAACAGCAAGCCGCTCTCCGAAATGGGTCTGTCTGCCGCGCGCAGTCAACTCGCCCTGTTGTGCACGATGGGCGGACGCAGCACCGCGACGCTCGCCGACGTGGCCGACCGCCACATCGACACACCCGGCGGCCGCCTGCGGGTGCGCGTCTACCGGCCAACCGGTGACGGCCCGTTCGGTGTGCTGTGCTTCTTCCACGGCGGTGGGTTCGTGCTCGGTGACCTCAACACGCACGACGGGGTGTGTCGGCAGATCGCCGCCGACGCCAACTGCGTGGTGGTGGCGGTGGATTACCGACTCGCCCCGGAACATCCCTTCCCGGCGGCTGTCGAGGATTGCGATGCCGCGGTGCGTTGGGTGGCGGCGAACGCGGAGGCGTTGGGCGGCGACCCGGCCCGGCTGGCGGTCGGCGGGGAGAGCGCCGGCGGCAACCTGTCGGCGGTGATCGCGCAGCGCATGCGTGACCACGGCGGCCCGGCGTTGGTGGCGCAACTGTTGGTCTACCCGGCCTGCCGGTTGGCGGGCGAGCCAAACCCGTCGATGCTCGCGAACGCCGAGGGCTACTTCCTCACCGCCGCGGACATGGAGTGGTTCCTGAAGTGCTACCTGTCCGACCCGGGCGAGGCGTCGCTGATCACGGTCTCGCCGGCCCTGGCCGAGGACTTCTCCGGCCTGCCGCCGGCGCTGGTGATCACCGCCGAGTTCGATCCGCTGTGCGACGACGGCGAGGACTACGCCGCCGCGCTGGGGAAGGCGGGCGTGGAGGTGACCCTGACCCGTTATGACGGCGCCATCCACGGGTTCTGGAACTTCTTCAGCCTGCTCACCCTGGGCCGCACCGCGATGGACCAGTCCACGGCGTGGCTGCGCGGACGGCTGAGCGGTGAGCCGGTCAGCTGAGCGCGCGGCGCTTGGCGAACTCCGCGTACCAGTGCACGGTCTCCGGGCTGTCCACCGCGGCGAGGTTGGCGGCCTTGTCCAGCGGGGTGCCGGTCATCAATTTCTTCACCGGCACTTCCAACCGTTTGCCGGTCAGCGTGTGCGGCACTGCCGGTGCGGCCACGATCTCATCGGGAATATGACGGGGCGTCAGTCGCGTGCGCAACGTGGTGTTGATCAGGGTGCGCAGGTCGTCGTCGACCTCGTGGCCGGGGGCAGGCACCACGAACAGGCCCAGCCAGTAGCCGCCCTCGGGTAGATCGATGCCGACCACCAGGGTCTCGTGGATCTGCGGCAACGCCTCGAGTACGTCGTAGAAATCGCTGCTGCCAAGCCGCACCCCCTGCCGGTTCAGCGTGGCGTCCGACCGCCCGTGGATCACCAGCGAGCCGTCCGGGTAGGCGGTGATCCAGTCGCCGTGACGCCACACGCCGGGCCAGGTGTCGAAGTAGGAGTCCCGGTAACGCACCCCATCGGGGTCGTTCCACAGGTAGATCGGCATCGACGGCATCGGTTGGCTGACCACCAGTTCGCCGACGTCACCGACGACCGGCTTGCCGTCATCGTCCCAGGACGCACAGGCCACCCCGGCCAGCGACCCGGAAATGCGCCCGGCCCACACCGGCACCAGGTCATTGCCGCCGACGAATGCCCCGCATATGTCGGTGCCGCCACTGGTGGAGTCCATCCGCACATCGGGGGAGATCTCGGAGAGCACCCACCGATAGCCGTCGGTCGGCAACGCCGACCCACTCACCATCAAGGTGCGCAGATTGCTCAGGTCGTAACGCTCGCGGGGTGAGACGCCGGCCTTCTGGGTCGCGCTGACCAGCGCGGCACCGAGGAAGAACAACACACTGCGGGTGCGCGCGGTCACCTCCCAAACCGCACCGGTGTCCGGATAGCCGGGACTCCCCTCGTAGAGCACCACGGTGGCGCCCTGGAGCAGGCCGGCCAGGAGGATGTTCCACAACACCCAGCCGGTGGAGGTGTAGCTGAAGATGCGTTCCCCCGGTCGCAGCCCGGCATAGAGCCCGGACCACTTGAGGTGCTCGAGCGTGACGCCACCGTGTCCGTGCACCAGCCCCTTGGGCAGGCCGGTCGTGCCCGAGGTGAACAGCGCCCAGAGCGGGTGGGAGAACTCGACCTGTTCGAAGTACGGCGGTGCGTCGGTGGCGAGCAACTCGTCCCACTCCAGCCAACCGGCCGGTGCCGGTTCGCCGAAGACGTAGGGCAGCGCGACCGCGTGGCGCACCGTGGGCAGGTTGTCCCGCAGGGCGGCCGCCACGTCGCGCCGGTCCACGTCCTTGCCGTTCCAGTGATAGCCATCGGTGGCGATGAGCACCGTGGGCTCCAACTGGGCGAGTCGGCCGATGGTGCCCTCGGCCCCGAAGTCCGGTGAGCAGCACGCCCACATGGCACCCACCGCCGCACTTGCCAGGCAGGCGATCACCGCGTGTTCGGTGTTCGGCAGGTAGGCCGCCACCCGATCACCGGGCCGGACACCGGCCCGGCGTAGCCAGCCCGCCGCGGCGGCGACGTCGCGGCGCAGTTGCGCCCAGCTGATATGGCGGTCCTCGCCGGTGCCCTCCCGGCAGCAGATCAACGCCGGCTCCGCGTCCTCGCCGCGGCGCAGCATGTGGTGCGCCCAGTTCAGTCGAGCGCCGGGGAACCAACGAACGTCCGGCATGACGCCGTCGGTGAGCACGCCGTCGTGCGGTGCCGAGGTCTCCAGTTCGAAGTAGTCGGCGATCGAGGTCCAGAATCGTTCGATCTCGTCTGTCGACCACGCCCAGAACGATTGGTGGTCGGCGAATTCCCGGCCCTCCCGGATCGCCAGCCAATCCAGGTACTCGCGCAGCCGCGAGTCCGCGATGCGCTGTGCGGTCGGGGTCCAGATCGGTTCGTCGCTGCTGCTCATGCGCCCATCCTTGCGTGGGTCACAGGTCCCGCAGTGCGCCACCCACCCGCAGGCGGTGCAATTGCGGATAACCCTCGTTGAGGAACAGCTCGTTCACGTCCGCCATCTGGTCTGCAGTGAAACCGCCGGGCATCCGCATCAGGTAGTCCAGGTACTGGAAGGCGTTGCGCACGCCGAACGCGACGAACTGCAGGCCGAGGATCTTGCGGGAGTCCGCGTCGATCACCGACTTCAACAGGCCGGCCTCCCCCATACCCTCCAGCCCGAAGAACATCGAGCCGTCACCGATCGGCAGCGCGCAGTCCTTCCGGTCCACCCCGTCCGGGGGCAGCTTGATCACCACGACGTTGCTGTACTGCTCCCGCGCCTCGGCCTCGGACAGGCCGGTCCAGACGACCTCGTAGGTGGAGTGCAGGAAATCGGGGTAATCCTCGAAGACGAAGTCGACGTGCTCACCCATGATGTTGCGCGCCGCGGTGACCCCGGACTTGCGTGCCTTGAACATCTCCCGGGGCCCGGGGATCATGTCGCCGCAGGCGTAGACGCCGGGCACGGAGGTCTGCATCGTGCTGTCCACGATGATGTGGCCCTTCTCGTCCAGGTCCAGGCCGAGCACCTCGAACTGTTCGGACAGCGGCCGCTCACCGGTGCCCAGGAAGACCATGTCGCAGTCGGCGGTGAATTCTTCCCCGGTCGTCATGTTCCGGTAGGTCACGCTCTCCACTCGGCCCTCGCCGTTGATGGAGACCGGCTCGACGCCGTCATGGATGTCGATGCCGCGGCGCTTCATCGCGTCCTCGACCCACAGGCGCATGTCCTCGTCGACGTGGATCAAGCCCTTGGTGCGCATGAGCTGACTACGCGTCAGGATCGTCGTCTGGCAACCGGTGGCCTGGAAGAACGAGCCGTACTCAATGGCGGTCTTACCGCCGCCGATGACCACACACCTGTTCGGCTCGAAGTCCAGCCACTCGGTGTCCAGCATGGAGTGGAAGTTGACCACGCCCTTGAGCTGCGTGCCCGGCACGTCCGGCGGGGTGGGCCGAGCGCCGATGGACAGCACCAAGTTCTTGGCCTTGAAGATCCGCCCGGCCGCCTCGACCCCAAAAAGCCCATCGGGCCCAGCCTTGTCGATGACCGTCGCCTCGGCGTTGAGGATGTACTCCATGTTCAGTTGTTCTTTGGACTGGAAGTTCATGATGCCGTGGGCCGCGCCGCGGGACTTCAGGAAGCCGTCGCGGATCTCCAGGATCGACGCGCGCTTCTTGACGTTCTCGTAGTCCTCGCACCAGTACTTGTTCGACATCAGCCGCGCGTAGTCGAGCATGCGCGCGGCCTCGGAGAACACGTGGTGCGGCACGCAGGCCTCGTGCGGGCAGGAGCCTCCGAGGAACGGCCACTTGTCGATGACCAATTGACGCCCGCCGCGGGCCCGCAGAAACGCCGAGCCGAAGCGGCCGGCTGCGCCACCACCGATGAAGATCGCGTCGTACTCGCGGTCGTCGACCTCGGGCGGGGCGATGTTGAGGATCGGGCCCTTCGACGGGTCGACCAGGTACTCATCGACCAGCGCGCCCCACTCGCCCAGCGGGATGAACTCGTTCCAGATGTCCCGGCCGGCTAGCGGGGTGGTCATGGGGCTGTCCTCCGTCGCGCCATCAGTGAGAAGGCCTCACGGTATTGCCGCGGACACCCAGCCTCCCTCAGCCGCAACGGACGAACCAGGAAGGCCTCCCTTGTCGCTAACCACGGAAGCGGCTATTGGTGGGTGGGCACCTCCGTGTGCGGCACCTGCGAGGCGGGCGGCGGGGTGTCGGTCTGCTGGCCGGCCGTGGCGCTGACCATCGCCCTGGCCACCTGATCGGGGGAGTAGTACCCGGCGTCGTGGTGCTTCTGCGCGGCCACCCCGGCGAGGAACCCGACCACCACCAGGAAACCGCCCAGCATGACCCGGGTGGCGCTGGACAGTCGGGCGGGCCGGGTGGGCGGCGGCGCGGTGTCGAGGAACGCGTCGTACGCGTCGAGGTCGGCGGGCGCCGAGCGCGACCTCGATCGGTTCGTCAACGACGAGATCAGTTGCAGCTTCGGGGTCTGCGGCACGTCGTCCTCACCGAAGGAGGGCAGGGTTGTCCGATCAGCCATGGACGGCGGCCTTTCTCTGGTGACAGGGGGTCAGACAGCGTGGGGGGTCACTCGTAACGCAGGGCCTCGATCGGGCGCAGGGCCGCAGCCCGGCTGGCCGGATACAGGCCGAAGAACAACCCGGTGAGCAACGAGACGCCCAGCGAGAGGTAGATGGAGTACGGCGCCACTACCGGCTGCACGCCGACGATCTCGAACCGTGACGCGATCATCCCGAAGCCGACGCCGATTATTCCGCCGAGCAAGCTGAGGATCACCGCCTCACACAGGAACTGACCGATGATGTCCCGGGGATCGGCGCCGATCGCCTTGCGAATGCCGATCTCCCGGGTGCGTTCTGTCACTGACACCAACATGATGTTCATGACGCCGATTCCGCCGACCAGCAGCGAGATTCCGGCCACCGCGGCGAGCAGGATGGTCAGCGTGTGATTGGAATCACTCGAGGCGCTCAGGATCGAGGCGGCGTTGAACACGACCACGTCGGTGTTCACCGCGGAGACGTGGTGCATCCCGTTCATCACGTTCATCACCTCGAGCTGCGCGGGGCCGGTGCGCCCCGGCGCGGCCAGCACCGCGATGGCGGTCAGCTCACCCAAGCCGGCTGGGCTGTAGCCGTAGAGCGCGTCCTGCACGGCGCTCAGCGGAGCGATCGCCCGGTCGTCGAGGTCCTGTTGGCCGGAATAGCCCTTGCCGGCCAGGATTCCGACCACGGTGAACGCCTGGCCGTTGAGTTGCACAGACTGCCCGACCAGGCTGCTCACATCGCCGCTGGTCAGGTCCTGCGCGACGCTGATGCCGAGCACCACGACCCGGCGATGGGCGGCCACGTCGGCCGGGGTGAACGCAGCGCCCGCGGTCACCGAGTCGTTGTTGATCTGAAAGAAGTTGGCGGTGGTGCCGGTCAGGCTGGGCACGGTGTGGGAGGAGGTACCCGCTGACGCCACCGCCTGACGCACCACCACCAGCGGGGCCACCGCGGTCACATCGGGCACCTTCGACGGATCGGCCAGAGCCGCCGCATCGGCCGTGGAGATCTGCGCCGCCTTCGCGTGGGTGCCGTTGTCCGGGGTGTTCTTCAGTCCCAGCTGTCGGCGCAATCGGGACCGGAAGGCGCTGCCCCGTCCGCCGTTGCCGGTGGGCATGGCGGTTACCGTCAACGTGTTGGAGCCCAGCCGGTCGATGGAGGCCTGCACGGCCGCCTGCGAGCCGGTACCCACCGCGACCAGGGTGATCACCGAGGCCACGCCGATGATGATGCCCAGCATGGTCAGGGCGGAGCGCATCTTGTTGGCGGCGATGCCCCGCCAGGCGAAGTTGATGCTCTCCTTGAGCCTCATCGGTTCAGGCGATCGGAGATGATCCGCCCGTCGCGCATGACGGTCAGTCGCTTGGCCCGATCGCCCACCTCGTTCTCGTGGGTGATCACCATGATCGTGCGACCCTGCGCGGACAGTTCGTCGAACAGGTTGAGCACGTCGGCGGTGCTCTGCGAGTCCAACGCTCCGGTCGGTTCGTCGGCGAGCAACAGCACCGGGTCGGTGACGATGGCCCTCGCCACCGCAACCCGCTGCTGTTGCCCACCGGACAGCTCGGAGGGCAGGTGCCCGCGACGCGCGGCCAGACCGACCCGGTCCAGGGCGTCCATGGCGCGCCGGCGGCGCTCCCGCCGATCGATCCGGGAGTACACCAGCGGCAGTTCCACATTGCTCAACGCGGTGGTGCGCGGAATCAGGTTGAAGCTCTGGAAAATGAAACCGATCTTCTTATTGCGCACGATGGACAACTGCCGGTCGTCCAGGCGACGCACATCAACACCGTCGAGCAGATACCGACCGGCGGTGGGGCCGTCCAGGCAGCCAACGATGTTCATCAACGTCGACTTGCCGGAACCCGACGCGCCCATGATGGCGACGTACTCGCCACGGTTAACGGTCAGATCAACGTGCGCGATGGCGTGGACCGCCATGTCGCCCTCGCCGTAAGTCTTGCGGATGTTCTCCAGTCGGATCGCCGGACGTTGGGTTGCGGTCGGCGGGGGATGTTCACCCGCCAAAGTCTCGGTGCCTTGGCTCATATCTGACAGCCGGTCACTTCCGTTGCGGGATCGGACATGGGCTCAGTCTGTGTTCGGCAACCCCTGCGGAGAAGACTTGTCGCAATATGTCCAGCACTTTCACAGCGCCCTCTTGCCCAATCCGCCGGTTCGAGGATTTCGATGCGCGAGCGATGGGTAAACCCACGGTTCACGCGTGGTTAGCCCGACATCTGTCGTTAACCGGGCGATCTGCCGTAGTCCACCCGTTATCCGTGTCCGCGGCGGATACGGATCAGGGCGAACAGAAGCCCCGGCGTCGCGGTCTGTGTGATGGTGGAGGGTCGCGACGTCGGGGCGACCGCACTGGGGGGTGCAGCAGTATGCATGTGCGTCATCGAATGATCGTGGGGTGTACGGCCTTGGCGCTGAGCGCGCCGATGGCCGTGGGGATCGCATCGCCGGCACAGGCCATCGCGTTGACCGCGCCGGCCGGGTCGGTCGGCTACGACATCTCCTACCCGCAGTGCACCGCCACGTTTCTGCCCACGCACGGCGCCTTCGGCGTCGTCGGGGTCAATCACGGCAAGGCCTTCGCGGACAACACCTGCCTGAAGGCTCAGTTCGACGCCATGAGCGCGCACAACTACCCGACCGGTCTCTACATCAACACCGGCAATCCGTTGGCGGACCCGCGGGCCGTGCACCGGCCGGACTCGAAGGCGAGCCAACCCGCGTACTGCGGCGACAACACCGATGACACCGACCTCGGGTGCAGCTACGACTACGGCTGGCAGGCCGCCGCGGACGCCGTTGCGTTCGCTACGGCGCAGGGCGTGCCGATCACCACCCGCACCTGGTGGCTGGACGTGGAGATCGCGAACAGTTGGTCCGGGGACCCGGTGGCCAACACCGCGGATCTGCAGGGCGCGGCCGATGCGCTGCACAGCCTCGGCGTCAGCGAGGTGGGGATCTACTCCTCGGCCAAGAACTGGAACGAGATCACCGGGGGTTATACGACGCTGACCGCAGTGGCCTACCGGACCGCCTGGCACGGCACCTTCACCCCGGCACTCCCGCTGGAGACCCTCCCGGTCTGGGTAGCGGGCGGCAACAAGGCGCCGGGGAATTCCTGCGCGGCCTCGTTCACCGGCGCGCCGGTCCGGCTCGCGCAGTACCTGGAGACCATCAACGGGACCACCTACGACGCCGACCAGGTCTGCGGCGGCGTCACCGTCGCCGCCGTCCCGCCGACGAAGCCCGGCAAGCCCCGCAAGGCCGAGGCGCACATGGCGCACAGCAAGGGCATCAAGCTCAAGTGGGAGTCCCCGTCGAGCAGTGGCGGCGCCGTGGTGACCAAGTACCAGATCTATCGGGGCACGGCGAAGTCGAAGCAGTCCTCGTACAAGACCGTCAGCTGCTCGTCGTCGAGTTGCTCATGGACGGACCCCAAGGCCAAGCACCACAAGCGCTACTACTACCGCCTCGCCGCGGTGAACATCGTGGGTACCGGCTCGAAAACCTCGCGGGTGGACGCGATAGGTCGCTGAGAGCCGGCGGGGACGGCGTGGCACATGATCTTCACATGGATCCGCCGGCACCGTCCTTGTCATGACGACTGAAACCGCCAACCGAACCGCCTCGGCCCGGCGGGGCCGCCAGATGTTGAACAAGGTCCCCGAGGTCACCATCTGGTTCTGGATCATCAAGATCCTGTGCACCACAGTCGGGGAGAGTTTCGCCGACTGGATCAACATGACCCTGGGCGTCGGGCTGAACGCCACCGCCGCCATCTTCACCGGCGTGCTGGTGCTGGTCGGGGCCTGGCAGTTCCGCCTGGACCGCTATGTCCCGTTCGTGTACTGGCTGACCGTGGTTGTGGTCAGTGTCACCGGCACCCTGTACACCGACATCCTCACCGACAACCGGGGCGTGCCGTTGCGGGACAGCAGCGCGGTGTTCGCGCTGATCCTCGCGGCGGTCTTCGGTGTCTGGTACGCCCGCGAGCGCACGCTGTCCATCCACTCCATCGTGACCTTCCCCCGGGAGGCCTTCTACTGGTTGGCAGTGCTGGTCACCTTCGCCCTCGGTACCGCGGTCGGTGACTGGACGCTCGAGCTCACCGGCTGGGGCCCCGGCAAGTCCGTGCTGCTGCCCGCCGGCCTGATCGCCATCACCACGCTGGGCTGGAAGTTCGGCGCGCAGCCGGTGCTCGCCTTCTGGATCGCCTACATCCTGACCCGCCCGCTCGGGGCCAACATCGGTGACTGGTTCGCCACCCCGAAGAGCGAGCACGGGCTCGGCATCGGCACCGCCGGTGCCAGCTGGATCTTCCTCGGCGCCATCGCGCTGACCGTCGCCTACCTGACCATGACCAAGGCCGACGTGACGCCCAACGGCTACGTGGCGGTCGCGCCGCCCCGGGTGGGTCCCCGCCAGCACGCGATCTTCGGCGCCTGGGCCGTGGTGGCACTGGGTACCGGACTGCTGCTGCACCACACCTCGCAGCAGCCGCACGCCAACCCGTTGGGCGACGAGGAAGGCACCAGCTCGGCGGTGAGTGAGCCGGTGGTCCCGATCACCGCGCCGGACGGGGCCAGTGCGCCGGCCACGAAGTACACCGCGGCGCAACTCGCACCGTTCCAGCAGATCGCGCAGGACGAATTGGTGCTCCTCAACGCGGGCAGCCAGGCACAAGCCACCAAGCGGATCACCGACCTGGAGAACGCGTGGGACAAGGCCGAGAAGACCCTCAAGCCGGCGGACCCGGCCGGCTGGACGCTGCTCGACGGGCGGATTGACGTGGTGCTGCATCAGCTGCGGGCGACGTCCCCGAACCCGACCGCCGAGAAGACCGCGCTGAACAACCTGCTCGCGACGATCGGCTGAACCCCGAAGACCGGTGTGCACCGGCCAACCCTGGCCGGTGCACACCTAAGCGGCCCGACCAGTTCCACCCTTGGCACCTCCACGGGAAGGCCACCAGTGCACGGGAAGTTGTTCCCTGGACGGCTTCGCCGGTACGTGATTCTCGTTGCCGCGGCGCTTGGCTTGGTGACGGGTTGCGGGGGCGGTGCCCCTCACGCCGGTGCGCCGGTGGTGGGGCTGGGGTCCACTGCCCGATCAGCCCTGAAACCGGGCGGATACACCAAGGTCCTGATGGTGGTCGAGGAGAACAAGACCTACGTGGACGTCCTCGGGGCGAAGACTGCGCCCTACCTCAATGGGCTGGCTCGCGACTACGGATCCTTCGCCGCGCTCGACGCGGGCTTCCCGCCGCCCTGTCCCTCGCTGGCCGCCTACCTCATTCTCACCAGCGGCGACGGCCACGGCATCTGTGATGACAAGGCGCCCGCCGCCCATCCGATCGACGGGCCGAGCATCTTCTCCCAGCTCAGTGGCGCCGGTCGCGAATGGCGCGTCTATGGCGAGTCGATGCCGACCCCCTGCGCGGCCGTCGACTCCCCCGACCGTCGCTATGCGGTCCGGCACACGGCCGCGCCGTACTACACGGCGATCCGAGCCGAGTGCGCGAAATGGGCGATACCGATGGGCACACCGGCCGCCGGCGCGTTCCACCACGACCTCACGGCAGGCGCCCTGCCACCGTTCTCTCTGGCCATCCCGGACGTCTGCGGCGACATGCACGGCGGCCAGTCCTGCCAGGGCGACGAGGTAGGGACCGGCGACGACTGGTTGCGCCGCTTCCTGCCCGCCGTGATGGCGGGGCCGGATTACACAGCCGGCCGCTTGGTTGTGATCATCACTTGGGACGAGGGTTCGACCACCGACAACCACATCGCGACCCTGGTGATCTCACCGACCACCCGTCGGGCGACGGTGACCCAACCCGTCACGTTGTGCGCGGTGGCCCGGCTGACGTCCCGCATCGTCGACGTGCCACCACTTGGCTGCGCCGCGTCCGCGCCCGACCTGGTCGCCGCCTTCGGGCTCGGCCCGCACCCGGCCACCTAGATCACCGGGACGGCGGCGTGGCATGGCGCGTCTCCTGCTGATCGATGACGACGAGGCGATCGCTCGTCGAGTTGTGGCGGCGTTGACCGCGACCGGCCATCACGTGGTGTGGCAGCGCACCGGGGCCAAGGCGTTGATCGAGGCGGCGCACAGCGGGTTCGACCTGGTGCTGCTCGACCTGGGCTTGCCGGACCGCGACGCCGTGGAGGTGTGCCGGGATCTGCGGGTGAGCCAGCCGGGCTGTGTGCTGGTGATGCTCGCGGACCGACGCGACGAGATGGACGCGGTGATAGGTCTGGACGCGGGCGCCGATGACTACCTCGCCAAACCCTTCGGCATGGTCGAGCTGGTCGCGCGCATCCATGCGCACCTGCGCCGGGCCTCCGCCGGGCGCACCGTGGCCGGCCAGGTCTTCATCGACGGTGACCTGGTCGTCGATCTGGCCGCCCGGCGCTGCTCCGTGGGCGGACAGGAGGCGCTACTTCGGGCCAAGGAGTTCGACCTGCTCGTCCGACTGGTCCGCTCGGCCGGTCAGGCGGTGAGCCGCCAGACGTTGATGGCCGACGTGTGGGACGAGAACTGGTCGGGCTCGACCAAAACCCTCGATGTGCACGTCGCGTCGGTGCGCCGCCGGTTGGCGACCGCGGCGCGCATGGCGATGGCCGCGAGGGTGCCGAGCATTACCACGCTGCGGGGGCACGGCTATCGGTTCGACCCGCTCGACGCACACGACTGATGTCGTTGAAGGACTACGCGGGCGGAATGATTGGCCCGCCCAGACGTGGGAGCAGTGCGTAGACGGCGGCGGCTGCGGCGAGGCCGATTGTCCAGCCGGCAAGCACATCACTGGGCCAGTGCACGCCGAGTTCGATCCGCGTCCAGCCGATGGCAACAGCCAGTAGCGCGCCGGCGGTCAACACGAGCCAACGCGTCCAGGGACTGCGCAAGAGGACCGCAACGCCCAGCACCAGGCCGAGGTAACCGGCGGTAGCCACCGTGGTGTGTCCGGACGGGAATGAATTGCCGTTCGCGTCCGGAGTCAGCCATCCGGCCCGCGGCGGCCGAGCACGACCGGCCAGGCCCTTGACCACGGTGGACGCGGCGGCGGCCAGCACGACCGCAGCCGCGCTGTTCGCCAAAGGCCGCCAGGAGTGCAGGATGGCAAATGCCACGATGCCGAGCAGCCCCAGGGTGGCGAGCAGCGGCAACCCGTCGCCGATCGCCGTCAGGTGGTCGGCGAACCGCGCGGAGCCGGACCCGGCTTGCCCATGCAGGTCGCGGTACACCCGACGGTCCAGCGCGTCCGGTGAGTGACGGACGAACACTGCCCACAACACGGCGACCACGGCGCCCGCGGCCAGCCCGCAGGCAATCGCCGGCCGGGCCTGCCGGAGCTGGACCTGACTAATCATCACTTCTGGTATTTCCCCCGTGACGTGGCATGGCCGTGGCCACCACTGGAGGCTACGCCCCCGCCGATGTGAGGACGGTGTGAGGCTCAGGGTGTAGTTCGTCGGGCCGCTCACATTTGCTCCACACGATCGAGGCGCCATGCTGATGGGCGTGCGCGTACTGGTGGTGGAGGATTCCGTTCGGATGGCGACGTTGGTGCGCCGTTCGCTGCAGGAGGACGGGTTCGCCGTCGATGTCGCCAGCGACGGCCCGGAGGGCCTCTGGATGAGCGTGGAGCACGCGTACGACGCGATCGTGCTGGACGCGATGTTGCCCGGACTCGACGGTTTTGAGGTGTGCCGGCAGTTGCGGGCGCAGCGCTGCTGGACGCCGGTGATCATGCTGACGGCGCGGACCGGCGTTACCGACCGGGTGGCCGGACTCAACGCCGGCGCGGACGACTACCTCGGCAAGCCGTTCGCGCTGTCCGAGCTCACCGCGCGCTTGCACGCCCTGATCCGGCGTGGCGCTCCGGAGCGCCCGATCGTGCTCGAGTGCGGCGACCTGCACCTGGACCCGGTGGCCCGCTCGGTGACCCGGGCCGGGGTGCCGGTGGAGCTGACCGCGAAGGAGTTCGCGGTGCTGGAGCTGTTCATGCGCCGACCCGGTGAGGTGCTCACCCGCACGTTGATCCTGGAGCACGCCTGGGACATGGCCTTCGACCCGGCCAGCAACATCGTCGACCAGTACATCGCCTACCTGCGGCGCAAGATAGACAAGCCGTTCGGCCGCGACGACCTGAAAACGCTGCGCGGCAGTGGATATCGCCTCGACGCGAGCGTGGCGTCGGGATGAGACGCGCCGGCCTGCGGCTGCGCCTCGTTCTGGTGTACACGGGGGCCGCCGTCGCGTTGACGGGGTGCTTGGCAGTGGCCGCGGTCCAGGGGTTGGACCACAGCCTGCGTTCGACGTTGGACTCGACCTTGGCCGCCCGCGCGACCCCGTACCTACAGGTGCTGGCTGAGCCCGGCCCGGTGGAGTTGCCGGTGCCGGCGGCCGAGGCGACGAACGCGTCCCGGGAGGGGCTCGCGGTGGTGATCGACCCGACCGGCGCGGTGAAATACGCCGAGCCGGCGAGCGCCGCCAAGATCGCCGTCCCGCCGCCCACCGGACACAGCACCCGGCTGGTCAACCGGAGCGTCAAGCGCCAGAAGCTGCGCCTGCGCGTGGACCGGGTCAGCCGCGCCGACGGGACCTGGACGGTTCTGGTGGGCGTGGACCGGGAGACGACCGAGGCTGCCGCGGACAGGGTGCAGGACGTTCTGGAGTACACGCTGCCGCTGCTCCTGCTGATCATTGTGACCGGCACGTGGACGCTGGCCGGCTCCGCGTTGACACCGGTGGAGCGCATGCGCGCGGAGGCCGGTGAGCTCGGCCACGCCGACGCCGCGGGCCGGCTCACGGTGCCGGAGGGTCGCGACGAGTTGCATGCGCTGGCGGTCACCTTCAACGACCTGCTCGAACGGCTCCACCTGTCCCTCGCCCAACAGCGGGAACTGGTCGCCGATGCCGGGCACGAGCTGCGCACCCCACTGGCGATCCTCTGCGCCGAACTGGAGCTGGCCGATCGCCCGGGGCGCAGCGCGCAGGAGCTGCGCGAGGCCATCAGCGGGGCTCGGGCCGAGGCCGCCCGACTGGCCGCGTTGGCCGAGGACCTGCTGCTGCTGGCCACCCACGAAGGGCGACCCGCCACCCCGGTCGACCTGTCCGGGGTGGCGGCCGAGGCCGTCGAGGCGCGCCGCGGCCCGGCCGATCGGGCTGGAGTCAGCCTGCATCTGAGCGCCCCCGAGACCTGCGTGACCCATGGAGATCCCGCCGCGTTGCGCCGGGCGTTGGACAACCTGCTGAGCAACGCGTTGGACCACAGTCCGCCGGGTAGCACTGTGGAGGTGGGCATGGATGCGGGACCCGATGCAGTGGTGCTGCGGGTTCGCGACGGTGGTCCCGGATTCCCGCCGGACTTCCTTCCGCACGCTTTCGACCGGTTCCGCCGCGCGGATACCGCGCGTTCCTCGCAGAGCAGCAATGGACTGGGCCTGGCGATCGTCGCGGCGATCGCGCACAACCACGGTGGAACGGCCGCCGCAGTGAACAACGAGCCCCCACCCGGGGCCTGCGTCAGCATCACGTTGCCCCGCACGGCCTGACACATCGTCCTCACACCCCGGGCCGCCTAGCTTCACCTGGTGCTTGAGGAGATACCGATGACCGAAGCAGAACGGCGCCGTTTGGATCCCCGCGATCAGGCGCACCTGGACGCCGCCATTGCCCGCGACCCGGCGCAGGCTGCGGCGTTGCGCCGGCATTTCGAGGAGCAGCGCACCTCGGCGCGGGCCCTGCGGGCGGGTCGTGGCGGGCGTGCTGGGATCCCGAATCCCCGGCCGGCCGAGGACGGCTGAGCCGCACCACCGATCAAGCACGCCAGGCCGCTGGCCGGGTACCTGCACCCTTGAGTAGCGTCGGCTCCGGAATTTCGCTGAGCGAACAGCGAGCAAGGAGCCGCCATGACCAGCATCGGCATCGTCGGCGCGGGGGTCTCCGGCCTGCACCTGGGCCTGTTGCTGCGCCAACACGACGTCCCGGTGACCATCTACACCGACAAGACCGGCGACGAACTGGCCGCGGGCCGGCTGTTGAACTCCGTTGCGCACCACCACCCGACGTTGGAACGCGAGCGTCAACTCGGCGTGCATCACTGGGACGCCGCCGAGTACGGCTACGTGTGCCATCACCACTACATCGGTGGCCCGATGCCGCTGGTGTTCCGCGGTGATTTCGCCTCGCCGTCCAGCGGCATCGACTACCGGCTTTATCTGCCCCGGCTGATGGGCGACTTCGAGGACCGGGGCGGGCGGCTGGCCGTGCAGGCCGTGCAGACGGATGACCTGGACCGGTTGGCCGCGCAGCACGACCTGTTGGTGGTGGCCTCCGGGCGCGGCACGCACGGCGCGTTGTTCGGCCGGCGGGCGGAGAAGTCGCCCTACGACAAGCCGCAGCGCCGACTATCTGTCGCGCTCTGGCACGGGATCGTGCCCTCGGAACCGAAGGGCGTCACGCTCAACATCTCGCCGGGGCACGGCGAGGTGGTCGAGATGCCGTTCTACTCCTTCGACGGGCACGTCACCGCGCTGCTGTTCGAGAACATCCCCGGCGGTGATCTGGAGATGCTCGCGGACCTGCGTTACGACGAGGACCCGCAGGCCTTCGAGCAGACCGTGCTGGCGAAACTGAAGGAGCATTACCCGGGTACCTACGAGCGGGTGGACCCTTCGACGTTCGCGGTGACCCGGCCGCAGGACATCCTGCAGGGCGCGTTGACCCCGCACCTGCGCGCGGACTACACGCAGTTGTCGGACGGGAAGTACGCGTTGGCCGTCGGCGACGCGCACTCGGTGGTCGACCCGCTCGTCGGGCAGGGCGCGAACTCGGCCTCGTACAGCGCATGGACGCTCGGCGAGGCGATCCTGGAGGACCTCGGCTTCGATGAGTTGTTCTGTCAGCGGGTGGCCCGTCGCCGAGCGGAGGTGGTGGAGGGCATCTCCGACTGGACCAACTTCATGCTGGCCCCGCCGCCCCCGCACTTCGTCGCACTGCTGATCTCCATGGCGCAGCACCAGCCGATCTGCGATGAGTTCACCCGCAACTTCGGCCACGGCGACCGGCAGTGGGCGATGCTGGCGACGCCGGACCGCACCCGGACGTACCTGGCCCGCAACGGTGTGGACATGGACGCCCTGCTCGCCTCGTTGCCAGGAGCCACGTGACCGCCAAACCGTTCGCGTCCTCGGCCGACCTGGACGTCAAGACCGAGACCCTGGAGCAACTCGGCGACGGGGTGTGGGCGCTGACCGCCGAGGGCGACCCGAACGTGGGCGCCATCGAGGGCGAGGACTTCCTTGTGGCGTTCGAGGCCCGGGCCACCCCGGTGGCCGCGCGCGCCTGGTTGGCCCGGTTGCGCGAGCACACCGACAAGCCCGTGCGGTACCTGGTGCTCTCGCACTACCACGCGGTGCGGGTGCTGGGCGCCTCCGCGTTCGAGGCCGGCGCGATCATCGCGCACCAGAACACCCGGATGCTCATCGCCGAACGCGGCAAGCAGGACTGGGAATCGGAGTTCGGCCGGATGCCGCGGTTGTTCACCGAACCCGACTCGATCCCCGGGCTGACCTGGCCGGACGTCACGTTCTCCGACCGGCTGAGGATCGACCTGGGCGGGCGCCGCGGGGAATTGGTGCTGCAGTACTGCGGGCGCGGGCACACGGAGGGCGACATCGTGGCGTGGCTGCCTGCGCAGCAGATCCTGTTCGCCGGTGACCTGGTGGAGGCGCAGGCCGCGCTGTACACCGGCGACGCCTTCCACTCCGACTGGGCCGGGGGCACCCTGGACCGGGTGAAGGCGTTCGGTGCGCAGACGTTGGTGGGCGGGCGCGGCATGGTGCCGCGTGGTCGGGACGCGGTCGACGCGGCGATCGAGCAGACCCGAGATTTTCTACGGGTGATGCGGGAAAAGGTCGGGGCGGTGCACACCAGTGGCGGCACCCTGAAGGAGGCTTTCCAGTCCACCCACGCAGCACTGGCCCCGGCCTACGGCCGCTGGCCGATCTTCGAGCACTGCCTTCCGTTCAACGTCTCCCGGCTCTGGGACGAATTGGCCGGCATCGAACGACCGCAGATCTGGACGGCCCAACGGGACCGCGAGGTCTGGGCCCAGTTGCAGGGCTGACATGCCGTCAGTTCCGTTGTGGGCCGGTGATCCGGTCGTTGTCGTGGGTAGTGGCCCGGTCGGGCAGACCGCGGCATTGCTGCTGGCCAGGTGGGGCGTGCCGGTGCTGTTGCTGGACGCCCGGGCGCAGCGGGAGACGGTCGGGTCTCGGGCTATCTGTCAGCAGCGTGACGTGCTCGACGTGTGGAGTGCGATCGGCGCCGGGGCGATCGCCGCCGACGGGCTGACCTGGACCACCGCGCGCACCTTCTACGGTGAGCAGGAATTGTCGGCGTGGTCGTTCATCGACCGGGGGCGTTCGCCCCTGCCGCCGTTCGTGAACATCTCCCAGGCGCACACCGAGCGGGTGCTCGATGAGTGCATCGCCGCGCACCCGTTGATCGAGCAGCGGTGGGCACACGAGGTGATCGGCCTGGCGCAGGACGCGGCCGGCGTCGAGGTGCGGGGTGTGACTGCGGACGGTGGGCTGACCCTGCGGGCTTCCTATGTGGTGCTGGCCGCGGGCGGCCGGGCCGAAGCGTTGCGCACCGGGCTCGGGGTGCGCTTCGACGGGCACAGCTTCGATGACCTGTTCCTGATCTGCGACATCCGCGCGCGGCTGCCGGAGCTGGACGGAGAGCGGCGGTTCTACTTCGACCCGCCATGGAACCTCGACCGCCAGGTCCTCATTCATCCCTGCCCGGACTCGGTGTTCCGTATCGACTGGCAGGTCCCGCCGGACTTCGACCTGGACACCGAGGAACGCAACGGGGCATTGGACGAGCGAATCCGGCGCATCGTCGGCGCGCGGGACTACGACGTGGTGTGGCGCTCGGTGTACCGATTCTCCAGCCGGTGCGTGGATCGCATGCGGGTCGGTCGGGTGTTGTTGGCCGGGGACTGCGCACACCTGGTCGCGCCGTTCGGTGCGCGCGGGCTGAACTCCGGCGTGCCGGACGCGGAGAATGCGGCCTGGAAATTGGCGTTCGTGTTGCACGGCTGGGCGCCGCAGACGCTGCTGGACAGCTATCACGACGAGCGCCACCTGGCCGCTGCGGAGAACCTCGCGGTGACCGGGGCGACCATGGCGTTCCTGGTGCCCGCGGACGCCGCGCAATGGCAGGCGCGTCGGGAGTTGCTGGCGGCCGCTGTGCACGACCCGGCGGCCCGCGCGCAGATCGACTCCGGCCGCTTCGCCGAGCCTTTTTGGTACGTGGACTCCCCATTGACCACACCGGACCCAACGCGACCTTTCCCCGGCCGGCCTGCCAAGGGCGACATGCCGGCGGTGGTGCCCGGCGTGCTGCTGCCCGACGCCCCGGTGCAGGTGACCGGCCGCCCGGAGACCACCCGCATTCGAGAACTCCTGCGCGACGGGCTGACCCTGCTCACCACCGAGGGTGTGGACCGCATTGAGGTGGCCGCGGCCGCGGCCCGGGCCACCGCCGCACCGGTGCAGATGTTCGGACTGGACCGCCTGGACGTCGACGGCGTGCTGGCCGCCGCCATGGACGCACGGCCCAACGAGGTGTGGCTGATCCGGCCCGACGGACATGTGGCCGCGGTGCTGACCGATCCGAACCCGGTGACCGTCACGGCCGCCGTGCAACGCGCCCTGGGCGCCGGATTGAGTGGGCTATAGTCGGGCGCAGAACCACCGTCGCGTCGTCCCGTTCGGGACGCAGCTATCGCGACCGAGCGTTCGGCGTGCTCCGGCCCCAGTGGTGCGTCGTCCCTAAGGCGGACAGAGCAATGACGCAGGGTCAGAAAGGTTCACGCGCCGAGAACGTCCGGGTGATCTGAGATGAAGTCAGATCAGGTCGGGGGGACGACGTCCGATGACACGGGTGCGATAACGACGTTCGAGAACGCTTGCCTGTGCGGCCACCCGGACAGCCAGCACGACGCGGTGGCGGCCCGGTACTGCGCGGCCACCAGCGAATCCGCGCTGCCCCGCCAGTGCATCTGCGCGGTTCCGGCGCAGGCCAAGAGCTACGACCGCCGATAGCCACGGCCCAGCGCGGAGGGCCAGGGATTCGAACCCTGGTTCGGAGTCACCCCCGAAAGCGGTTTTCAAGACCGCCGCACTAGGCCACTATGCGAGCCCTCCTGGTGCCCGAAGGTATCGAATTTGACAGACTCGTGCCCTCACCTCCAGACGGGACCTCCATGAGTACTCCGGGCAAGCAGCAACTGACCGTCACCCCGCCCGGCCCGGGGCCCTGGGAGCTCGATCCGGTGCACTTCCCTCGCCCGGTCACCGGCTATTGGGCGGAGATGCATCCGGAGCCGTTCAGCCTCGGGTTCGGCGACTTCCTGGCGTTCTACGGCATCCCGCTGCTGAAGCGGTTGACCGCTTACCCCAGCGGCTTCTGCTACTCCCAGATGGTGCCGGTACCGCCCGAGGAGTTCCCGAACCGCCTGGCCCGCGCGGCGGAGGTGTTCGAGACCAAGGGGTGGCGCGAGCAGGCGACGGAGTGGGAGCAGGTCCGTAAGCCGGCCTCCGTGCAGGCCCACCATGAGATCCAGGCGATCGACCCCGACAAATTGAGCGACGAAGAACTGGTGGTCCACCTGCGCCGCTGCCGCGAGCACCACGCGGTGATGATCCGCCAGCACATGGCGTTCACCGGCACCGCGGTCATCCCGGCCGGTGATTTCCTGGTCCAGACGCAGGCCTGGACCGGCCTGCCGACGGTGCAGTTGCTCGGACTGATGCGGGGCGCGTCGCTGGTTTCCGGCGGCGGCTCCACGCAGCACGCCGCCCTGGTCGCGGCCTACCGCGCGGACCCCGTCGCGCGAAAGGCCCTCGACGCCGGCTACGAGCCAGGGGCATCACTGGAAAGCCTCCGGCGTGCGGACACTCCGACCGGCCGGGCGCTGAACGACTACCTCGAGTTCGTCGGTTACCGCCTGCTCGACGGCTTCGACATCTCGGGTCGCTACGCGCTGGAGATGCCCGACGTCCTGCTGCGCTCCATCACGACCGCCATCGACTCCGCCGATGTGGAGTCGGACCTCGAGGCGCAGGTCGCCGAGGTCCGCAGCCACGTTCCGGAAGAGCATCGCGACGCGTACGACTCACTGCTGGCGGAGGCGCGCATCGGCTACTCGGTGCGCGACGAGCGCGGCGTCTACAGCGACATCTGGGCGTCCGGACTGATGCGCCGCGCCGCCATGGCCGCCGGCCGACGGCTGCGGGGTCGCGGACGACTGCACGACGCCGAACACTTCGTCTTCGCGAACATCGACGAGATGTGCAGGGTGCTCGAAGGAGCGCAGACGCCGACGGCCGACGCCCTGGCCGCCCGCTTCACCTACCACCAGACGTACACCGCCAAGGATGTCCCGGCGCACATCGGCGACGACCCGATGCCGCCGCCGGACCCGTCGCAGCTCCCGCCGCCGATGCAGCGGGTCATGGCTGCGGTGGGGGTCGCGATGGCCGAGATGTTCGGCCAGTCCGAGCAGGAGCACGAGGCCACGGTGATCAAGGGCCTGGCCGCCAGCTCCGGCGTCACGGAAGGCATCGTCCGGCGGGTCAACGGGCCGGCCGACTTCAACCGCATCCAGCGCGGCGATGTGCTGCTCACCGAGGCGACCACCGAGGCGTTCAACATCCTGCTGCCCCTGCTCGCGGCGATCATCACCGACAGCGGCGGCGCCTTGTCGCACGCAGCGCTCGTCTCCCGGGAGTATGGCATCCCCGGCGTCGTCGGCACCCGCGATGCGACCGAGCGGATCGCCGACGGTGCCCGGGTGCGGGTGGACGGTGACGCGGGTGAAGTGACGGTGTTGGGTTGACCACCGGGATCGTGCCGCTGGTCGACGCGGAGGAAGAGGCGCTCTACGGCGCGAAGGCGGTCGGCCTGGGCGAAGCCCTGCGGTCCGGGCTGCCGGTCCCGCCGGGCGTCGCCCTGCCCGGACCCGAAGTCGACGCGATCGCGGCCGGCGAGCCGGTGGCCACGGCTGCCCTACGGGAGGCGGTGCGGTCGCTGCCTATGCCGGTGGCGGTGCGCTCGTCGGCCGTTGGCGAAGACAGCGCCGGTGCCAGCTTCGCCGGTCAGCACCTGACCGTCCTCAACGTGAGGTCGGTCGAGGACGTGGAGCAGGCGGTGCGGGAGGTCTGGTGGTCGGCCAACTCCGACTCGGCCATCACCTACCGCAAGCGGCTCGGTGTGTTCGAGCGGCCGAGTGTGGGCGTCGTCGTGCAGTCGCTGCTGGCGCCGGACACCGCCGGCGTGATGTTCACCCGCAACCCGATCTCGGGCGCGGACGAGCGGCTGATCGAGGCGAACTGGGGTCTGGGCGAGGCGGTCGTCGCGGGCCGGGTCATTCCCGATTCGTTCCGAGTGGCCCGAGGCGGCGAGGTGCTGGAACGCACGCCGGGGTTCAAGAAGATCGCGATCCGCCCCGCTCCGGACGGTGGCACGTTCGACGAGAAGATCCCGGTCGATCAGCGGGAGACGCTGTGCCTCAGTGACGAGCAGTTGCGGGCCCTGTCCGGGCTGGCGGAGGAGTGCGAACGGGCGTACGGCACGGGGCGCGACATCGAGTGGGCCTTTGCCGACGGGACGCTCTACCTGCTTCAGTGCCGGGCCATCACCATCGCCGCCGGCTCTGCCCCAGTGGCAGCACCCAAAGCCGAGGGCGAGTCGATCGGGCACGTGCCGTTGTTCTCCGAGCTCGCCGCGCCCGACCTGAACGCCATCGCGGGGCTGTTCACCCAGCGGGTGTTCGCGCCCGGCGAGACCGTGGTCAAGGAGGGCGCCGAGGCGGCGGCGTTTTATCTCATCGACGCGGGCACGGCGACGGTGACGGTCCAGGGTGCGTTTCGACGAACCCTGGGCGCGGGCGACCACTTCGGCGAGATCGCACTGCTGGACCAGGGCGTCCGGTCGGCCACCATCACCGCGGACACCGAACTCGTCTGCCGCGGCATCACGCTGTGGGACTTCCGGCCGTTGGTGCAGAGCAACGGCGCCCTCGCCTGGACATTGCTGCAGACCCTGGCCCGCATGTTGCGCGGGCCTGAGGGCAGCTAGCCCCCGACACCCGTTCGGCGGTGTGGTCGTCGGGCGTGCGGTAGACTGTCCGTATTCAGCTCGTCGAAAGCTCCTGCCACGAGTTGTGCGCGCGTCGTAGCACCTGACCGGTGCTCCGCAGCGACCCAGCCGAATCCACTCCGGACCGGCGGCCGGCGGGATACCGCACAGATAGCGACTTCATCTCTTGTCATCGTTCACCCATCTTGGCGTGCCCGCACGCCTGACCGACG
>DASQPJ010000038.1:0-3230 GCA_035644015.1 Sporichthyaceae bacterium | reverse complement strand
CCGGTGCTGCCCGCCGACGCCGACGCGCTCACCGAATGGTTGGAGACCACCCGGGGCACCCGGGTCACCCTGCGGGTGCCGCAACGCGGGGACAAGAAGGCGTTGATGGAGACCGTCGCCCGCAACGCCACCGAGGTGCTCGCGCAGCACAAGACCAAGCGCGCCTCCGACCTGACCACCCGCTCGGTGGCGCTGCAGGAGATCCAGGACGCGCTCGCGCTGGACGATGCCCCGCTGCGTATCGAGTGCTTCGACGTGTCCAACCTGCAGGGCACCGAGGTGGTCGCGTCCATGGTGGTGTTCGAGGACGGCCTGGCCCGCAAGAGCGAGTACCGCCGGTTCAACATCCGCGGGGTGGACGGGCAGAACGATGTCGCCGCCATCGCCGAGGTGATCACCCGCCGGTTCCGCCGCTACCTGGAGGAGCGCGCGGCGGGCGCCGAGGACCCGAATGCCTCCCCGCTGGACCCGGAGACCGGGCGGCCCCGCAAGTTCGCCTACCCGCCGAACCTGGTGGTGGTGGACGGCGGCGCCCCGCAGGTGGCCGCGGCGGCGGCGGCGCTGGCCGCGCTCGGCGTCAACGACGTCGCGCTGTGCGGGCTGGCCAAGCGGCTGGAGGAGGTTTGGTTGCCCGATGTCGCCGACCCGGTGATCCTGCCCCGGCAGTCCGAGGGTCTGTACCTGTTGCAGCGGGTCCGCGACGAGGCGCACCGCTTCGCGATCACCCACCACCGGCAGCGCCGGTCGCAGTCCATGGTGGCCAGCACGCTGGACGACGTACCGGGCCTGGGCGCGGTGAAGCGGGCCGCGTTGCTCAAGCATTTCGGCTCGTTGCGCAAGCTGCGGGCGGCCGGCGTGGACGAGATCGCGGCGGTGCCCGGCTTCGGTCCGCGCACCGCCGCCTCGGTGCACGCCGCGCTCGCCACCCTTCCGGGTCAAGGCCCGGCCGTTAACACGGCGACCGGCGTCATGATCAACTTCGACGACAACACCGACATGGAGGAGTGAGCGTGTCCGCAGGGAGCGAGGGCGCCCAGCCCGGCGCCCCGATCGCGCTGACCATCATCACCGGCATGTCCGGCGCCGGCCGCAGCACCGCGGCCAACGCGTTGGAGGACCTGGGGTGGTTCGTGGTCGACAACTTGCCACCGGCCCTGCTGGCGCCGCTGGTGGAGCTCGGCGTGCGCACCAAGGGCACCGTGCCGAACATCGCCGCTGTGGTCGATGTGCGGGGCGGCGCGTTCTTCGACACCCTGCGCGAAGCGCTGGAGGAACTCGAAGCCCGCGCGGTGCTGCTGCGCATCGTGTTTCTCGAGGCCTCCGACGGCGCGCTGGTGCGCCGCTTCGAGAACGTCCGCCGTCCGCACCCGCTCCAGGAGGACGGTCGGGTCACCGACGGCATCGCCGCCGAGCGCGCGCTGCTGCGCGACCTGCGCGGCCGCGCCGACCACGTCATCGACACCACCACGCTGAACGTCCACCAACTGCGTGAGCGCATCGACGAGGCGTTCAGCGGCGGCATGGACCCGACGATGTCGATCACCGTGGTGTCCTTCGGCTACAAGTACGGGTTGCCGGTGGACGCAGACCTGGTCGTGGACTGCCGATTTCTGCCGAACCCGCACTGGGTACCGGAACTGCGCGATTACACCGGGTTGGACCCGGAGGTCCGCAAGTACGTCATGTCGCGACCGGGGGCCTACGAATTCCTCACCGGGTATCTCGGCCTGCTCGGTAACGTGCTCGAGGGGTACCGCAGGGAGGGCAAGCGCTACGTGACGTTGGCGGTGGGCTGCACCGGTGGCAAGCACCGCAGCGTGGCGATGGCCGAGGAAATCGGAACGCGGTTGAGTGCCACCGGGCCTGCCACCCGGGTGGTGCACCGCGACATGGGACGAGAATGAGCCGGCGCATCATGGGCACAGTGAGCGAGCAGCACCACCCCAGCGGATGAGACCCGCGCCCGAGCGCCAAGGGCCGCGGGTGGTCGCGCTGGGCGGGGGTCATGGCCTGGCGGTCTCGTTGACCGCGCTGCGTCGGGTCACCGACGCGTTGACCGCAGTGGTCACTGTCGCCGACGACGGTGGTTCGAGCGGGCGTCTGCGCCGCGACCTCGGCGTGCTGCCACCCGGTGACCTGCGCATGGCGCTGGCCGCGTTGTGCGGCGACGACGAGTGGGGCGCCACCTGGAGCCGGGTGGTTCAACATCGCTTCCGCGCGGCCGGTGACCTGCACAATCACGCGGTCGGCAACGTGTTGATCGTCGCGCTGTGGGAGTTGCTCGACGACCCGGTGGCCGGGCTGGACTGGGTGGGCCGATTGCTCGGCGCGCGCGGTCGGGTACTGCCGATGGCCTCGGTGCCGTTGGACATCACGGCCGCGGTGGCCGGTTTGGACCCCGCGGTGCCCGACCAGATCACCGCGGTGCGCGGCCAGTTCGCGGTGGCCACCACCCGCGGTCGCGTGGTCAACATCGGCCTGTTGCCGCCGAATCCGCCCGCCTGTCCGGAGGCCGTCGCGGCCATCCGCGAGGCGGAGTGGGTGGTGCTCGGGCCGGGTTCGTGGTTCACGAGTGTGTTGCCGCACCTGTTGGTGCCCGAACTTGCCGCGGCTTTGTGCACCACGCCGGCCGGTCGCGTGGTTGCCCTCAACCTCGCGCCGCAACAGGGCGAGACGACCGGCTTCTCCCCGCAACGTCATCTTGAAGTACTCGCCGAGCATGCCCCCGACCTGCGGTTGGACGTCGTGCTCGCGGATCCGGCGGCGGTGCGCGATCGCGAGGCGTTGCGCAAGACCGCGATGTCCATGGGTGCCGATTTGGTCCTGGAACCGGTCGCTTTGGGCGACGGAACTCCTCGTCACGATCCGCGGCTTTTGGCAGCGGCTTACGGTCGCATCTTCGCGCGTGGCAGGATCGCCCCATGACGGGACCGCGCGGGGGCGCACAAACCAGTGGTGGTGTGCGGTAGATGGCGATGACCGCATCCGTGAAAGACGAACTCAGCCGACTCACCGTGACAAAACCCTGTTGTCGTAAGGCAGAAGTCTCCTCGACGCTGCGCTTCGCCGGCGGGCTGCATCTGGTCGGTGGACGCATCGTGGTGGAGGCCGAACTCGACACCGGGTCGGTCGCGCGACGACTGCGCAAGGACATCGCGGAGATCTTCGGTCATCCCTCCGAGGTCGCCGTGATGGCGCCTGGTGGGCTGCGCCGGGGTAGCCGTTGGGTG
>DASQPJ010000037.1:0-4516 GCA_035644015.1 Sporichthyaceae bacterium | reverse complement strand
TCGGCAGACCGGGATAGCGCACCCGTTGGCATGCGGGGTGCGCGGCCAACCGCGGCGCCAACCACGCGGCGTTGGCGGTGGCCCGCTCCACCCGCAGGTGCAGGGTGCGCAGCCCGCGCAGCGCCAGCCAGCACTCCATCGGCCCGGGGATCACTCCGGTGTTCCGACGCCGCTGTTCCAACCGTTGCCACACGCCGTGGTCCGCGCACACCAGCGCGCCCAGCACCACGTCGCTGTGCCCGGCGATGAACTTCGTCGCGGAGTGCAGCACCAGGTCCGCGCCGAGACCCAGCGGGCGCTGGGCCACCGGGGTGGCGAAGGTGTTGTCCACCACCAGCAGGACCCCGCGTTCGCGGGCTGCTGCGCACAGCGCGGGTAGGTCGGCCACCTCCAGCGCCGGGTTCGTGGGGGACTCCAGCAGTGCCAGGTCCGCACCCTCCAGGGCGGCGATCACCGCATCGGTGTCCGCCACGTCCACCAAACGGGTCGTCAGATCGTGCCGGGTTCCCTCGTGCACCAACCGGCCCAATGACCCCAGGTACGCGTGCCGAGGCGCGACCACCACGGCATTGGGTCGGACCAGATCGAGCACCGCACCGAACGCCGCCAAGCCGGACGGGTAGGCCAGTCCGTGGCCACCCTCCAACGCACCCAATGCGGCTTCGAAGGCCTGCCAGGTCGGGTTGCCGTAGCGGCCGTATTCCAGTTCACCGCCGGCCACGTAAGTCGAGGCCAACGTCAGCGGGGTGTTCAACGGGGCATCCGGCACTCGCTCCGGCCGGCCCGCCACCACCGCGATGGTCTGCGGGTGCAACGGCTTGCCGTGCTGGCTCACGGCGTGCGCCGCATCGGACCGCGACGCGCCAGCGTGGCCTCGGCTACCGGCTCCGGCCCGGGCTTCCCGCTGCCTCCCCGCCGCAACGCCTCGGTGAGCTTGTCCGCCGCGGCAACCACGGCGTTGGCGTGCAATCGACCGGGCTGGCGGGACAGACGATCCACCGGTCCGGACACCGACACCGCCGCGACGACCCGATTGCCCGGCCCGCGCACCGGCGCGGATACCGAGGCCACGCCGGCCTCGCGTTCGCCGACACTCTGCGCCCACCCCCGTCGGCGTACCGCGGCCAGGGTGGTGGCCTGGAACACCGCGCCCTGCAACCCGCGGTGCATGCGCTCGGGGTCTTCCCAGGCCAACAAGACCTGCGCCGCCGAACCCGCGGACATCGGCAGCGCGCTGCCCACCGGAACCGTGTCGCGCAAGCCGGACAGCCGCTCGGCGGCGGCCACGCAGACCCGGTGGTCGCCCTGCCGGCGATAGAGCTGCGCGCTCTCCCCGGTCACGTCGCGCAGGTGCACCAACACCGGCCCGGCCGCGGCCAACAGCCGGTCCTCACCGGCCGCCGCGGCCAGTTCGGCCAATCGCGGACCGAGCACGAATCGGCCCTGCAGGTCTCGGGCGACCAACCGGTGGTGCTCCAGGGCTACCGCGAGCCGGTGCGCGGTGGGCCGGGCCAGCCCGGTCGCCGTGACCAGATTCGCCAGCGTGGCCGGACCGGCCTCCAGGGCGCCCAGCACCACGGCTGCCTTGTCCAGTACACCCACCCCGGAGAGTCCGGTAGACTTGTCCATGGATTGATACTGCCGTCTCATCATCTGAGACGCAAGTCTTGTATCTGCTCAGCCTGAGGAGACCGACCATGGGCCGCACGCTTGCCGAGAAGATCTGGGAAGCCCACCTGGTACGACGGACCGAGAACGAACCCGATCTGATCTACATCGACTTGCACCTCATCCACGAGGTGACCAGCCCGCAGGCCTTCGACGGACTGCGCGCGGCTGGTCGTACGGTGCGCCGCCCCGATCTCACCCTGGCGACGGAGGACCACAACGTCCCCACGCTGGATATCGACAAGCCGATCGCCGATCCGGTCTCCCGCATCCAGGTGGACGCCCTGCGGACCAACTGCCGGGAGTTCGGCATCCGCCTGCACTCGCTCGGCGATGTCGAGCAGGGCATCGTGCACGTGGTCGGCCCCCAGCTGGGGCTGACTCAACCGGGCATGACGATCGTCTGCGGGGACAGCCACACCTCCACCCACGGTGCCTTCGGTGCGCTCGCGTTCGGCATCGGCACCAGTGAGGTGGAGCACGTGCTGGCCACCCAGACGTTGCCGCTCAAGCCGTTCCGCACCATGGCAGTGACGGTGAACGGGCAGTTGCCGGTCGGCGTCACGTCGAAGGACATCATCCTCGCGGTGATCGCGAAGATCGGCACCGGCGGCGGGCAGGGCTACGTCATCGAGTACCGCGGCGAGGCCATCACCAACCTGTCCATGGAAGGTCGGCTCACCGTCTGCAACATGTCCATCGAGGCCGGCGCGCGCGCCGGCCTGGTGGCACCCGATGAGGTCACCTTCGAGTACCTGAAGGGTCGCCCGCACGCGCCTGCCGGTGCCGATTGGGATGCCGCGGTGGCCGCCTGGCGCGACCTGCACACCGACGACGACGCGACCTTCGATGCCGAGGTGGTGCTGAATGCCGCCGACCTCAGTCCGTTCGTCACCTGGGGCACCAATCCCGGTCAGGGTGCGCCGTTGTCCGACCGGGTGCCCAACCCCGCGGACATCGTGGACCCGGCCGAGCGATCCGCGGCCGAGCGCGCGCTGGAGTACATGGGCCTGACCGCAGGCATGCCGCTGCGTGAGGTGACCGTGGACACGGTGTTCCTCGGCTCGTGCACCAACGGGCGCATCGAGGACCTGCGTGCGGCCGCCGAGATCATCGCCGGGCGCAAGGTCGCACCGGGCGTGCGCATGCTGGTGGTGCCCGGATCGGCACGAGTCCGCCTGGAGGCCGAGGCCGAGGGCCTCGATGCGGTGTTCACCGCGGCCGGTGCGGAATGGAGATTCGCCGGGTGCTCGATGTGTTTGGGCATGAACCCCGACCAGTTGGCGCCCGGAGAGCGCAGCGCGTCGACCTCCAACCGCAACTTCGAGGGCCGGCAGGGCAAGGGCGGGCGGACCCACCTGGTCTCTCCGCTGGTTGCCGCGGCCACCGCGGTCACCGGCCGACTCTCCGCCCCCGCTGACCTGGACGCCTGAGCGCCGACGACCTCGAGGAGACCTGTGATGGACCCCTTCACCACGCACACCGGTCGGATGGTGCCGCTGCGTCGCAGCAACGTGGACACCGACCAGATCATCCCCGCGGTGTACCTCAAGCGGATCACCCGGCACGGCTTCGCCGACGGCCTGTTCGCCAGCTGGCGCAACGACCCGGAGTTCGTACTGAACTCCGCGGACCGCGAGGGCGCCTCGGTGTTGGTGACCGGCACCGACTTCGGCACCGGCTCGTCCCGCGAACACGCGGTCTGGGCCCTGCAGGACTACGGATTCCGAGTGGTGATCTCCCCGCGGTTCGCCGATATCTTCCGGGGCAACTCGCTGAAGGGTGGGCTGCTCACGTTGACCCTTCCGCAGCCGTCGGTGGAGCTCTTGTGGGAGCGGTCCGAAGCCGATCCGACTACCGAGATCACTGTCGATTTGGTGGACCGTCAGGTGCGTTGCGGAGACTTCGTGGCCTCCTTCGACATCGACGACTACTCCCGTTGGCGGTTGCTCGAGGGTCTCGACGACATCGGTTTGACGTTGCGGCACACCGACGACATCGATTCATTCGAGACGAGCCGGCCGGGTTGGTTGCCGGCCACGCTGCCGGTTCGCTGAGGCCTGCGCGTTCGTCTGGACAATCGACGTCAGATAGCCGATTGTCCTTGCGGGCAAGGGGAATTCACCGCGAATGCGGGCCCGGCGAAAGTCCTCGATTGGTCCCGATGGGTGAACCCGAGAGGCCGCAGAACCGGGGCGAACGGTTCGGAACTCGGCGGATTCGCTTGCGACACAACGAATCTAGAAGCCTTTGGTGATTGTTTTCGGTACTGCTAAGGGCCTAACTTCTCCCACGAGCCGGGCTTTTGTGTGCCCGTAGGTCGGCGTCGGAGGGACGCAATGAACAAGACGCAGCTGATCGACGAGCTGGCGAGCAGATTCGACGGCAACAAGAAGATGGCCGCGCAGGCTCTCGACGCCGTCGTCGACACCATCACCCGGACCGTGGCCAAGGGCGAGAAGGTCGGCATCACCGGTTTCGGTGTGTTCGAGAAGGTCGAACGGCCGGCCCGTATGGCCCGTAACCCAGCCACCGGCCAGCGGGTCCGGGTGGCCAAGACTTCGGTGCCCCGGTTCAAGGCCGGCACCGGCTTCAAGGACGTGGTGAGCGGGGCCAAGAAGTTGCCGCGCATCACGGCTGCCGCCACCAGCGCGACCAGCGCGGTCGCGGGTGCCGCTCGTAAGGTCGCTGCCGCAGCCAAGGCCGCCGCCCCGGCTCGGGCCACGGCCAAGAAGGCTGCTCCGGCGAAGAAGGCCGTCGCCAAGAAGGTTGCACCGGCGAAGAAGGCCGTCGCCAAGAAGGTTGCACCGGCGAAGAAGGCCGTCGCCAAGAAGGTTGCACCGGCGAA
>DASQPJ010000036.1:0-7931 GCA_035644015.1 Sporichthyaceae bacterium | reverse complement strand
CGGTGCTCGCGCCGCTGCCCGGTGACGCGCTGAAGGTCACCGGAGGGCCCGAGGGCGTCGGCTCGCTACTGCCGCTGCTACCGCTCCCGCAGCCGGCCAGCAACGCAGTGGCGGAGACCAGGACCAGGGCGAGCGCAGTGTGCTTCACACCTTCATCCTGAGGCACCGACGCCCGTCAGATGACCGAATCAACATCGTGTCGGACCAGGTTGTCCAGGGCGCGCTCGGCGATGGCGGCAATTGTCATCGACGGATTGCAGGCTGCGGTGGTGCCGGGCATCAGGGCACCGTCGAGCACGTAGAGGCCGCGCTGACCGTGCACCCGGCCGTCGAGGTCGCACACGGGACCCATGCAGGCGCCGCCCAGCGGGTGCCAGGTGGTGGTGTCCAGGGTGGAGGTGTTGAGCAGGAGCGAGGCGGGGCCGGCGATGCGCGTGAGCCGTTCGTGAATGCGACCCGCCACCCCGGCGTCCGCGTCGCCGGGGAAGTCAAGGAGTGCCTCGTCCTGGCGAGCGTCGTAACGGAAAACGCCGCGACCGCTGCTCACCCCGTAACCGACCAGCATGGTCGTCCGGTCGTTGCCCGGCAGTGGCGGCACCGAGGCCTGGATGACCGTGGTGGCCTTGGCCGGATCGGACCAGTCCTTGCTGGAGTAGATGACCGGCCCACCCTGCGGTGCTCCGAACGACTCGGTCAGGTCGGTCCACGTGTAGATCTGGTCACCGTTGGAACCCCAGCCCGAGCCGAGTCCGTCGGGCAGGTCATCGATCTGCCCGCGGCCGGCGGCGCGGACCAGCAGGCGCGTGGTGTTCGCGCTGCCCGCCGCCAGCACCAGCGTGCGGGCGGTGATGAGCTTGACCTCCTGCACGACGCCACCGGTATCGATGCGCTCCACGCGGACCGTCCAGGCGTCGCCGTCGCGGGCGATGTCTACCACCTGGTGCAGGGGCGCGACCTCGACCAGTCCGGTCGCCTCGGCGCGGGCCAGATAGGTCACGTCGACGGTGTGCTTGCCGCCGTTGTTAACGCCCAGCGCGCAGTCCCCGTTGGTGTAGGAGGGCCGCATCTCTCCGTGCAGTTCGCGCAGTGCGTAGGACCAGTCGATGGGCATCGGCACCTTCTCGACGCGATACCCGGCGGCCCGGGCGTTGCGGGCGAACAGCCGGGCGGCGGCGTAGGGCGCGCTGCGGATCAGCTCGTCGGGGGCGGTGGCCAGGCCGAGCATGCGGGCCACCCGCGGGTAGTACACCCGGTCCAGGTGGGCGTAATCGAGCCCGGCCGGGAACGTTGCGGCGAACACCTCGGCTGACGGCTGCAGGCTCATGCCCTGGTAGACCAGCGATCCGCCGCCCACTCCGGCCGCGCACATGATCGCCATCCCGCTGCCCTGCACCCGCTCCAGCAGTCCGGTGAAGCGCCGGCTCGGGGTGGGCAGATCGAAGAACAGGCCGGAGTTCATCCAGGACGCCCGCTCGTCCAGCGAGGTGATGCCCGGGAAAGTGTGCGCGTTCGGCCCGGTGGGCCAGCGGATGCCGCGCTCCAGCACCAGCACCGGCACCCCGGCCCGGGCCAGGCGCAGCGCGGTCACCCCGCCACCGAAGCCCGACCCGATGACGACCACGCGTCGGCTGTCCCTGGTCAGCGGGATCCGCCCGGGTGCCGCTGCGGCTCGCGGCGCGCGGAGCACAGCGGTGGTGGAGGCCGCCGCGGCCAGCGTCCCCGCCAGGAATGCCCGACGGTTCATCTGCATCAGCGGCCCCCACATTCCCCATCCCGACCGGGAGAAATGTCGCAACTTACGCCGTAAGTGTCAAGGGGTGACGGCGATACCCACGCGGTGCGCGATGCTGCGCTGATGCAACCCGGGGCGGGGATGGATCGCCGGTTGGTGGCGCTGTTCGCCGTCGCCTGCGGCATCTGCGCGGCGAACCTCTACTACGCGCAACCCCTGCTGGACCGGATGGGCCACGACCTGCACGCCTCACCTCGGGCGATGGGCTTGGTGGTGACCTCAGCGCAGATCGGCTACGCGCTGGGCCTGCTGTTCATCGTGCCCCTCGGGGATGTGACCCATCGTCACAAATTGATCCCACCGTTGTTGGGTGTGTGCGTGGTGGGGCTGCTCGGAGCCGCGTGTGCGCCGGGGATCGCGGTGCTGTGGGGCATGTGCGTGCTGATCGGGATCACCTCGGTGGTCGCGCAGATCCTCGTTCCGCTGGCCGGGATGCTGGCCGGTGCCCACGAGCGCGGCGCGGTGGTCGGCACCGTGATGAGCGGTCTGCTGCTCGGCATCCTGTCCGGCCGCATCGTCTCCGGGTTGCTGGCGGCGGTAGCCGGATGGCGCGCGGTCTATCTGGCCGCAGCGGCGATCATCGCGGTGCTGGCCGTCGTGTTGCAGCGACTGCTGCCGCGCGACGTGCCGCTGGTCACCGGGCTGAGCTACCGGGGACTGCTGGGGAGTTTGTGGCCGCTGCTGCGGGCCGAACCGGCGTTGCGGCGCCGGATGCTTTACGGGGCGCTGGGGATGGCTTCGTTCAGCGTGGTGTGGACCTCGCTGGCGTTCCTGATGGCATCCCCCGCCTATGGCTACGGGCAGGCGGTCACCGGCCTGCTGGGTTTGGCCGGGGTGGTCGGTGCCCTGGCGGCCCGCGGCGCTGGGCGGTTGGCCGATCGCGGCCACGTGCACCTGGCCACCGGGTTTTTCCAGGTGTGCATCGGGCTGGGCTGGTTGTTGCTGTGGGGCGGCGGGCATTGGTTGGTGGACGTGATCGTGGGCCTGGTGGTGCTCGACCTGGGCATGCAGGGCATGCACGTGAGCAGCCAGAGCATCATCTACGGATTGCGTCCCGATGCGCGCAGTCGGGTGACGACGCTGTACCTGAGTTTCAACTTCGTCGTCGGCGCCGCCGCGTCGGCCGCCTCCGCCGTAGCGTGGAGCGCCGGCGGCTGGGACGCGGTCTGCGCGCTCGGCGGCACCTTTGCCGCCGCGGGAGTCCTCGTCTGGCTGTACGAGCACGTCGTCACCCGCCGCACGAGCGTGCGGCGGGCGACGGGCATTGAACCTGCCTGAGGCCTGACGGCTCAGGGCTTCGGCTGGTCCATCGGGTCGGGCTGGTCGTCCTGGGGGGCGGCGCTCTTGCAGATCTCCTGGGCCTTGTCGTTGTCGTCCTTCACCGGCGGCTTGGCCTTCTGCGCAATCGCGGTGGCGCAGCTGTCGATGTCGCCGGAGGCGGCCGATCCGCAGGCCTCCTTGGCGGCCTTCTTGTGCAGCCCGGCGCTCTTGGCGTCCTTGACGCAGGGGTCGGCCGCGAACGCCGGTGGTGCCGCGATCACCCAGGTGCTCGCGGCCACCGTCACTGCACCAAGGAACGAAGCGATTCGTGTGGTTCGCATGATGTCCTCCCCAATCGGAAATGTTCTGACGCCGCAGCCTTTTCCGGGGGCCGACACGGGCAGTCCGCGAATCGCCGCCGTTCATCGGAAGTTCCGGCGTCCTTTCGGCGCCGGCACCGACCTCGTAGGGTGCTGTCCTCCAAGGAGGACGGATCGATGAGCGATCTCCAAATGGTCCTGAGCACCCGTGCTGCGGCTGGTCCGATTCAGCGCTTGGGCGCGACCTGGATGCTGCATCCGGAACAGTTCGAGGCGAGCCTGAAGGCCGGCTACGAGCATCCCTTCGCGGGCTATTTCGCGGGCCGGGGCGGGCTACTCGGTGACGCCGACGCCGCCGTGGTGGACGCGGTGCTGGGCATCTTCGGGCCCGGCGTCACCGACACCTTCTGGCCGATGGGTCTCTCGGTGCACGGTGCCCGCGGTGGCGCGGAGCTGTACTTCCGGCAGGCGGCGGAATGGGCCCGGCCCCGACTGGCCGACGTGGACGGCCTCGCTCGGTTCATCGAGCTCGGCGAGAAGGTGATCGACGCTGCGCCCGGCACCGGCCTCCCGTTGTTCGTCGCGCAGCGGCGACTGCCCCGGGTGGACGACGAACCCGGCCGCGCCATGCAGGTCGCGGTGCTGCTGCGGGAGCTTCGCTTCGGGCTGCACTCGGCGGCGATGACCGTGGCCGGCATGCCCATGCTCGAGGCACACCTGCTCAACCAGGGCGAGGAGTACGCGGCGATGCTGGGGTTCCCCGGCCCGTATCCGTCCACCGGGGGGCTCTCCGGGCTGCGGTCGGTGGTCGAGTCGACCACCGACGGCCGCGACGCGGACATCTGGGGGCTCGCACTCACGCAGGAGGAGGCAGACGAATTGTCCAAGCTTGCTGCCGAGCTCTACCGGCAGGTCAGTGCCGAGGACCCGATTCACCAAACAAGCGACTGACTCGGGCGAGGGTCGAAAACGACCGGGGCGCGAAGAAGTTCCTGTGCGTGGCATATGAATCAGGGCTCTTTAGACTCATTTGGGAGTCCCTGGGGCCTTACCTCCGTTGTGATGGACAGTGGCGCCGCTCCGACGCCCGCCGTGGCACAACAAGGAGTGAGGTCTGAATCTCATGGGTGTTCACCGTCGTTTGCGCACTTCCCGGTCCCGCGTTGCCGCCGTCAGCACCGGCGCCGCACTGGCCATCACCGCCGTCGCCGCAGCCGCTCCCTCGGCCTCCGCCGCCGACAATCCTGGCGACCAACTGGGCGCGCTGGTCAACTCCACCGGTCACTGGGCCCCGGCCGCGACGGCGACCATCCATCCCGGCGTGGTCACGCTGACCAAGGACGCCCAGTGCACCGCCAACTTCATCTACACCTCCGGCGGCCACACCTACCTGGGTCAGGCTGCGCACTGTTCCGGCACCGGGCAGTCGACGGACACCAATGGCTGCACCTCGAAGTCGCTTCCGTTGGGCACTCCGGTGGGCATCCTCGGGTCCGGGGTGACCGGAAAGCTCGTCTACAACTCCTGGCTGCTGATGCAGAAGAACGGGGAGAAGGACGAAAACGCGTGCGCCTACAACGACCTGGCGTTGATCGAGATCCCGTCCTCGGCGGTGTCCAAGGTCAACCCCTCGATCCCGGTCTTCGGCGGGCCCACCGGGCTGAACACCACCGGCACCCAACCCGGCGACACCGTGGTGTCCTACGGGAATTCACCGCTGCGCCAGGGGATCGCGCTGCTCTCGCCGAAGACCGGCGCCAGCATCGGTGACACCGGCGACGGATGGTCGCACTCGGTGTACACGCTGACCCCCGGTGTCCCCGGGGACTCGGGTTCAGCGTTCCTGGACGGCTCCGGGCGGGCGCTCGGTGACCTCTCCACGTTGTCCTTGGCGCCGACCCCGTTGAGCAACCAGGTCAGCGACCTGGCCCACGAACTGGCCTACGCCCGCGCGCACACCGACATGAAGGACCTGCGTCTGGTGGCCGGGACCGAGCAGTTCCAGGGCGCCACCCTGTAAGGACCCCGCCCCCCGGGACACAAACGCAACGCGAGTGGCGACATCCGGTCGTCACAAGCGTTGCGTTTGTGTTCCGGTCAGGGCGCGTCGTGGAACAGGATGCCCAGGGCGGTGCGGTGCCCGCTGCGGACCGTCGACACCCCGTGGCGGACCGGCGACGCCGACCAGCCGCGGGCCGAACGTACCGGTCGATCGCGGGTGGTGAACACCAACCCGCGGCCCCGGGGCAGGCCCAGCACGGTGGCCCGGGATTGAGCCCGCGGGCGCTGCTCGACGAGCACGAACTCCCCGCCGGTGTGATCGGTCTGTGGGGTAGTCAGATTGATGACTACCTGTAAGGGGAACACGAGGTCCCCGTACAGGTCGCGGTGCAGTGCGTTCCAATCGCCCGGGCCGTAGCGCAGGATCAACGGCGTGGGCCGAGTCTGGCCGGCGAGGTGACATTGCGTCAGCCACTCGTCGAAGTCGTCCGGCCAGGGCGTCGGGCGGCCGAGCTTGGTGTACCAGTCACGCGCGATCGGCAGCAGCCGGGGATATAACGCGTGGCGCAGCTCATCGACGGCCCGCGGCAGTGGATGGGCGAAGTACCGGTACTCTCCGGCGCCGAACCGATAGCGGCGCATGTCGATGGTGGAGCGGTAGGCCTCGTCGCGGTCGTAGAGCTCGGCGAGTTGTTCGGTGTCGGCGGTGGTGAGTAGCTCGCCGGTCAACGCGCACCCGTTCTCGTCGAGCTCGGCGGCGATGGCCGCCCAGTCGTTGCTGACCACCCGGTCGGCGTGGGTCTTGGTTGCGGTGCTCATGCGGCGGCCTCCAGGTCGAGCAGGAGTCGCTTGGCCGCCAACCCACCGAGGTAGTTACCCATAGCGCCGTCGGCGCGGACCACCCGGTGACAGGGGATGAGCAGGGGCAGCGGGTTGGTGGCGCAGGCGCTGCCCACCGCACGGACCGCCTTCGGGTTGTCCACGGCGGCCGCAACGGTGGCGTAGCTCGCGGTCCGTCCGTAGCCGATGGCGGGCAGGTGCTCGAGTACCCGACGTCGGAATCCCGTGCTGAGCGAGAGATCCAGCGGCAGGTCGAAGCTCTCGCGTCGGTGCGCGAAGTACTCCTCGAGCTGACGTGCGGCTGCGTCCAGCCGCCGTGGGGCGGCAATGATGCGCGGGCTCACCTTCGCGGCCAGCTGCGTGAGGACCTCATCGAGGCCCTCCCGCTGGTAGGCGACGCGGAGGATGCCGGTTGGGGTGGCGGCCAGCAGCAGGGTGCCGAGCGGGCCGTCGAGAGTGCGGTACGCGATGTCGAGCAGGCCGGCCTCCTCGGCGCGCTGGGCGAGGCGGTCGCGCAGGGTGTCGAGTTCGGTGTTTGTCGGCGGGGCCGGGCTGAGCAGCCCGGCGATGCTGTGGTTGCGGTTCTCCGCGTTCACGGGGTCAGTCCCTCCATCGTGCGGAGCTTGGCGATGCCGTCGGCGGCGGCACGTCGTGCGGCGGCGGCGGTGCCGCCGAGGATCTCCGCGACTTCGTCGTACGGCAGGCCGATCAGGTGGTGATAGACGACGCAGAACCGCTGCTTGTCGGGCAGTTCGGCGAGCGCCCGGGTGAGGTCGAGGTCGAGTTGGCCGGGGTCGGTGGTGTTCGCGGTTGCGGTGAGTTCAGCGACCGGCACCGCCTGCCGCGCGGCCCTGCGCAGCAGATCGATGGTCTTGCGGTGCGCGATGGTCACCAGCCAGGCCTCCACGTTGGCGTCGGCCGGCAGCCTCGGGTAAGCCTCCAGCGCGGACAGGAACGTGTCCGCCCAGGCGTCGTCCGCGTCGGCCGGTCCCAGTACGGCCCGACACACCCGGAGGATCGTCGGGCCGTGGGTGGTGACCACGGCATCGAAAGGTTGTTTGGCGCTCACGTGAGGAAGACGCTCCGAAAGCCGAATGTGTGAGGTGCGGCGTTCAGCACAGCTTCCCGCACACCCGGCTTGACGGGTTATGCACGCACACATACTCTCGCTGTGGTGGAGACCGGGAGCACGGCGCCTGCTTTCGACGACGCCGAACGGGCCGCCGTGGACAAGGCGCTGACCACCACCAGAGCCGTGCGGTTGCGGCTCGACCTGCACCGGTCGGTGTCCGACGAACTGCTGCTGGAATGCATCGACATCGCCGAGCAGGCGCCGTGCGGTGGAGCGCAACCGAGCCGACGTTGGCTGGTCGTGCGCGATCCGGCGCTGCGCGATCGGATCGGCCAGTGGTACCGCGACGCGATCTACCCGGCACTGCAGTCGGAGTTCGACTGGCCGGTGCCCGGCGATGCGGACTACCTCCCCGGCGGGCCGGAGGGTGACGGCCAGACCGAACGGGTCTTCCGCTCGGCCCTGCATCTGGCGGCCAACCTGGAGCGCGTCCCGGTTCTGGTGCTGTGCGCGATCTACGGCGAGCACGACCAGGCCGGCAGCCCCGGCCTGTTCGACTCGGTGCTCCAGGCCGGTTGGAGCTTCTGCCTGGCCGCCCGGGCCCGGGGCCTGGGTTCCACCTGGACCACCGCGCACTTGGGCCGGG